>JAXDNH010000106.1:0-47164 GCA_034669525.1 Methylobacteriaceae bacterium
CTTCGGAAGCGTGAACTCGTTTCGCACGAGTAACGCCAGTCCCATGCCGAGCACGAATTCCAGGACGATCGGTTGCGTCCAGAAGAAGAGCTGCGGATTGTGCGAAGGAAACAACAACCCGAGGATGGTGGCCGCGCCGAGTGCGATGAGCGCGTAGCGCACGACAGTGGGGAGTGTAAATCCGTTTCGCACGAGTAACGCCAGACCCATGCCGAGCACGAATTCCAGCACGATCGGCTGCGTCCAGAAGAAGAGCTGCGGATTGTGGGCCGGAAACAACGCGCCGAAAATGACCGCCGCAGCGAGGCATATGGCGACCAGCGCCACCGCCATTTCACGCCGCAGCCAGATGCAGAGTGCAAACACGGTATAGAAGAACATCTCGTAATTCAGCGTCCAGCCGAGATCATAGATCGGACGCGGCACGCCCGTGCCCTGCGTGTCCCATGGGATGAAGAAAAACGATGTGACGACGCTGGCAGCATCCGGCATCGGCTTATGCAGCGCCGCCATTTTGACGAGCAACAGCACCATCGCACACCAATATAGCGGCACGATGCGCGACAACCTCCGCCAGGCGAATACCTTTGCGCCACCGGGCGCGGCGAAGAGTCTCTCCGAGGAATAAACCATGATGAAACCGGAGATCACGAAAAACAGGTCGACGCCGGCGCCCCAGGGAAGCAGGAAATTCCAGCCAAACACCTGACCCTGCCGTTCCATCGGGATGCCGATGAAGGCTTGCGCGTGCCCGATGCTGACGAAAATCGCTGCGATCGCTCGCAAAATCTGGATGGCAACGATCTGCATGGCCGGCTCTGGGGACCAAAGCCGGACCTTAAGGAGGGTTGGTTAAGCTCCCGTTAGTGAATTGCCGCACGCGGGCTGCGCGCTTCAGTCGGCGAGCTTCAGGGCGATGCGTCCGAGGGCCTGCCGGTCGGCCAGACGGCGCAGCGCAAGGGCGCATTCGTCGAGCGGGTAACATTCCGAGACGAATGGGCGGATACGCCCTTGCTCCGCAAGTTCGCATAATTCGCGGTGCTCGCGCCGGCGCATCTGCGGGTCATGGCGGCCTGCTTCACCGGCGCGAATGCCAATGACCGAGCAGCCTCTGAGCAGAATGCGATTGGCGGCGTAAGATGGGATCTGTCCGCCGGCAAATCCGACGACGAGTAATTTGCCGCCGCGCGTCAGACATCGCAGCGCACTTTGCTGCGCGATTCCGACGGGATCGAAGAGCAAGTCGACGCCGCGTCCGCCGGTCAGGCGGTGCGCTTCGTCTTCGATGCGGTGCCCGGTGTAATTCATGAGATCGTCAGAGCCCATGCGATGCGCCAGCGCGAGCTTCTCGTCTGTCGATGCCGCGGCGATCACCCGCGCCCCGAGTATCTTTCCAATCTGCACGGCGGCAAGACCGACGCCGCCGGCCGCGCCGAGCACAAGGAGGGTTTGGCCAGCCTGCAATTCCGCACGCGTTTTCAGCGCGTGATAAGCAGTGGTGTGCGCCGCCAGGAATGTTGCGCCTTCTTCGAAGCTATAGGTCGAGGGTAGCGGAAGGATTTGCTCCATGGGTACGACGGCTTCCTCCGCGAATGCGCCGGCGCGCATGCGGACCATCGCTTTTTGCCCCACCGCGAACGCAGCGACGTCAGGCGCAATCTCGCTGATCACGCCGGCGCCTTCCATGCCGGGAACGAAGGGAAGATCGGGCCGGTGTTGATAAAGGCCCTGCACCATCAGCCAATCGGGAAAATTAAGCCCTGCCGCCAAGAGCTTCACCCGCACTGTTCCGGTGGTGAGCTCGCCGCGCGGCAGGCCCTCGATTTTCAGCTGCTCGGGCGGGCCGAGCGCTCGGCAAACCACAGCGCGATAGCTTGAGGCTTCAGGCATCGCGATTTCGTCTGCCGCGCCGCTCAGGCTTCGTGAACATCGGCAACGGATAACCTTCAGGGCTGTCCCTGAAGACGAGCTTCACCGGCATCCCGATCTCTATGTCATCGAATTCGCAATCGACGATATTCGTCATCATCGTCGCCCCTTCGCTCAGCCGAACATAAGCGATCGCGTACGGCACCTTCGCGCGGCGCATGATCGAATACGAGTAGATTTTGCCCGTGCCCTTCGCCTCCTGCATTTCGATCGCCGTGCTCGCGCAATGCGGGCAGACCCGGCGCGGATACCAGTGAACGCGTCCGCACGTTGTGCATTTCGGGACGAGCAGGCGGCCATCAGCGGCAGCCTGCCAGAATTCTCGTGTCTCGGGATTGGCGATTCTTGCAATCGCGTCGGCTTTTGCTGCCATTGCTATTCCCGCTCCATGATCAGTGTCGCGTTGGCGTGACGTGTGCCAAGCGAACCGCCGGTGCCTTGCGCCAGCGCAAGCCGGCAATCACGCACCTGCACTTTGGGATGCGCCTCGCCGCGCAACTGCCGCACCGCTTCGATGATTTTTGTCATGCCGCCGCGATTGGCGGGATGATTGTTGCAGAGGCCACCGCCATCGGTGTTGAAGGGCAGCTTGCCGACGCCCGAAATCAGATTGCCATCGGCAACGAAGCGGCCGCCCTGACCTTTCTCGCAAAAGCCGAGATCTTCGAGCTGAATGAGCACCGTAATCGTGAAACTGTCGTAGATCGAGGCATAGTCGATATCCCCAGGGGTGAGGCCCGCTTCCGCGAACGCGGCGGCACCCGAGCGGGCCGCGCCGGTATAAGTGAGGTCAACGTCGCCACCGAGCTGACCTTTGACCGATTCACCGGCGCCGATGAGCTTGACGAGCGGCCGCTTCAGCGCGCGCGCGATTTCGGGTCGTACGACGACGACCGCGCCGCCGCCGTCGCTGATGACGCAGCAGTCGAGCCGGTGCAGCGGATCGGCGATCATCGGCGAATTGAGGACGTCCTCGACGGTCACGACGTCCTGCAAGACCGCGTGCGGATTATATTGCGCGTGATGCGAGGCGGCGACCTTGATCCAGGCAAGCTGTTCGGACGTCGTGCCGAACTCGTGCATGTGGCGGCGCGCGACCATTCCATACATGTTGGCGAGCGCCGGACCGAAAGGGCTCTCGAACTGGGTATCCGGCTGGCTGGGATGGAGCGGCCGCACGGCGGTGCCTGTCGCCTGGCCTTCGCTGCGCGGCCGGCCGGCAAGCGTGATCAGCGCAACGTCGCACTTGCCGGCGGCGATCGCCTGCGCCGCATGCGAGACATGCACGAGGTATGACGTGCCGCCGGTGTCGGTCGCATCGACGTGCCGAACTTTCAGGTTCAAATAGTCGACCATCGACATCGGGCCCATGCCGGGCGCGTCGCCGGCACAGAAATAGCCGTCGACGTCGCGGAGCGTCAGTCCCGCATCGGCGAGCGCGCCGAGCGCGACCTCGGCGTGGAGCTGCGCCACGCTCGAATCCGGAGCCTTGCGTGTCGGGTGCTCATACGCGCCGGCGATAAAGGCGCGTCCCTTGATGCTCATCCAGCTTGTCTCCGTCTCGCTTAGTACGAACGCGGCAAATCCAGCACATGTTCGGCGATGTAGCTCAGGATCAGATTGGTCGAGATCGGCGCAACCTGGTAGAGCCTTGTTTCGCGGAACTTGCGTTCGACATCGTATTCCTCGGCAAATCCGAACCCGCCATGCGTCTGCACGCAGACATTCGCGGCCTCCCAGGACGCATCTGCCGCAAGCATCTTGGCCATATTTGCCTCCGCGCCGCAGTCGAGGGCCGCCTCATAGCGCGAGATTGCGTCGCGCACCATCAGTTCCGCCGCGCGCATCCCCGCGTAGGCCTGCGCGATCGGGAACTGTATTCCCTGGTTCTGGCCGATCGCACGTCCGAAGACGTGGCGCTCGCGTGCATAGTCGCGGGACTTTTCGATGAACCATTTGGCATCGCCAATACATTCCGCAGCGATCAAAATGCGCTCCGCATTCATCCCGGACAGGATATAGCGAAAGCCCTTGCCCTCCTCCCCGATGCGATTTTCTGCCGGAATGCGCATGTTCTCGAAGAACACCTCGCATGAATTGTGATTCATCATCGTGCGGATCGGACGGATGGTCAGGCCGTTGTTCAAGGCCTGACGCATATCGACAAGAAAGGTCGACAACCCCTCCGTCTTCTTGCGTACCTGATCGCGCGGCGTTGTGCGCGCGAGAAGCACCATCAGGTCGGAATGCTCGGCGCGGCTCGTCCAGATCTTTTGGCCGTTAACAACATATTCCTCGCCGTCGCGTTTGGCGAAGGTCCGCAGCGATGTCGTGTCGGTACCGCTCGTCGGCTCGGTGACGCCGAAGGCCTGTAGGCGAAGTTCTCCGGTCGCGATCTTCGGCAGGTAAGATGCCTTTTGTGCCGGCGAGCCATGCCGCAGGACCGTGCCCATCGTGTAAAGCTGGGCATGGCATGCGGCGCCGTTGCAGCCGCTTGCCTGGATCGTCTCGAGGATTGCCGCCGCGGCCGAGAGGCCAAGCCCGGAACCGCCGAATTCCTCGGGAATGAGAACCGAAAGGAAGCCGGAGCTGGTGAGCTCGGCCACGAACTCCGTCGGGTAGGCGCGCCGCGCATCGAGATCGCGCCAGTAAGCGCCGGGATATTTCGAGCAGAGCTTGCGCACTTCCTCGCGTATCTCGGGATGATCTCCGGCAAAAGGTTGAGGACCGCTCATTGACACCTGTCATTCGGCAAAGCTGCACTCAATCACGCTTTTGGCGCATGCGCGAGTGCGCGGGACTCGGCGACGAGAAGGATCGCATATTTTGACGCACTCCATGCGAATGCAACCTGAAAGACGCGCAGCGCCGAGGCGCGGCCAGCCGGAACTGTTGTCGAGCTTGACTCGTTGCCTTGATTATCCCTCGAATAATCCAAGCCGACGTACGGGCTCTCTGAGGACAACGCGCTTGGACCAAAGCTCCGCACAAACCACCGCTCACAATAGTGACCCTCGGCAGGCTTGGCCCTCACCCGGCCTGACGCGCGTTCCCTATCGCGTCTTCCAGAAGGATGAGACATACGAGAAGGAGCAGGGGCGGATTTTTCAGGGACCGCTCTGGCACTACCTCTGCATGGAAATCGAGATCCCCGTTGGGGGCGATTTTCGCACGACGAAAGTCGGCGACGCGCCCGTCGTCGTTTCGCGCGATCATGACGGCGAGATTTACGCCTTCGAGAATCGCTGCGCGCATCGCGGCGCGCTGATCTGCCTGGATACGCACGGCAAGGGACGCAAGGATTTCAGCTGCGTCTACCACGCTTGGACCTACGACACGAAAGGCAACCTCATCGGCGTCGCGTTCAAGGACGGCGTGAAGGGCAAGGGCGGCATGCCCGAGACGTTCAAGATGGAGGATCACAATCCGCGCAAGCTCCGCGTCGCCACGATAAACGGCCTCGTGTTCGGGTCGTTCTCCGAAGAAGTGCCGCCGATCGAGGAATATCTTGGCGATGAAATTCTTTCGCGCATCGAGCGCGTGCTTGGCCGGCGCAAACCGGTGATCATCGGGCGCTACACGCAGGTGCTTCCCAATAACTGGAAGCTCTACATGGAGAACGTCAAGGATTCATACCACGCGAGCATCCTGCATCTGTTCTTCACGACGTTCGAGCTGAACCGGCTGTCGCAGAAAGGCGCGATCATCGTCGATGCGAGCGGCGGCCACCACGTGAGCTATTCGCAGATCGATCCGGACGCGGGCAAGAGCGAGGAATATGCCAAGCAGCAATTGCGCTCGGAAAGCGAATACAAGCTCGCCGATCCGTCGCTGTTGCAGGGTTTTGATGATTACGGCGACGGCGTCACGCTGCAGATATTGTCGGTTTTCCCGACCTTCGTTCTGCAGCAGATCCAGAACGCGATCGCGGTCCGCCAGATCGTGCCGCGGGGCGTCGCGCGCACCGATCTCAACTGGACCTATCTCGCTTTCGCCGACGATACGCCGGAACAGCGGATGGTGCGGCTGAAACAGGCCAATCTCGTCGGCCCGGCTGGTTACATCTCGATGGAGGATGGCTGTGTCGGCGGTTTCGTGCAGCGCGGCATCGCCGGCGCTTCCAATGAAGAAGCCGTGCTCGAAATGGGCGGCGCCCTCGCCGAGAGCAGCGAGAGCCGGGTGACCGAAGCCTCCGTGCGCGGCTTCTGGAAGGCGTACCGCACGCATATGGGCATCTGAGGTTTCGCCGGCGATGGATGCGTACCGCCTGATCGTGCAAGCGCAATCCGATTATATCCGCTGCATCGACGATGACCGGCTCGAGGAATGGCCGGATCATTTTCATGGGAACTGCAAATACGTCGTGACCAGCGCGGCGAATTACCGCGAGGGCCTGGAGGCCGGCATTATCTTTGCCAATTCGCGCGGCATGCTGCAGGATCGCGTCTCGGCGCTGCGCGACGCCAATATTTACGAGCGGCAATCCTACCGGCACATTCTAGGGCCACCCGCGATCTTGTCGGAGAGCGGCGCGGAAGTGCGGACGGAGACCCCGTTCCTCGTCGCCCGCATCCTGCAGGACGGCGATACCGATCTTTTTGCGACCGGGCGCTATCTCGACCTCTACAGGATCGAGGACAGCCGCGCCAAACTGCAGGAGCGGATTGTCGTCTGCGACTCTTCCCGCATCGACACGCTGCTCGCGCTGCCGCTTTGAGCGACCAGGCACGAAAGACGATTGCGCTTGCGATCGGTGACCCCAACGGAATCGGTCCCGAGATCGCCGTCAAGGCCGCGGGCGAATTCGTAGGCGATCCGCGGGTTGCGATTGTGCTTGTCGGCGACGAGCACGTCGTCCGCTTCTACGCGCCGCGTTTTGCGCACGATGTGCCGATCCAGGCTTTTGACGGCGCATCTCCGTCGGCACGAGTGCTGAAACTCGTGGCGGTCGAGTCCCTGCCGCGCAACGCATTCGCGCCGGGGCAGGGGAGCGCGGACAGTGGCCGCGCCACCGTCGAGTATGTTGCGGCGGCCGTGCGCCTTGTGAAGGACGGCCGTGCCGCGGCGGTGGTAGCGTGCCCGCATTCGGAGAATGCTGTGAATGCGGCCGGCATTCCCTTCTCCGGCTATCCCGGCCTTGTCGCCAGGCTCATGGATGTTCCGGAGAGCGAAGTATTCCTGATGCTGGTCGGCGGCGGCCTGCGGATCGTGCATGTGACGCTGCATGAGCGGTTGCAAAGCGCGCTTGCGCGCATCACGCCCGAACTCATCTGCAAGGCAGCGAGCGCCGCTAGAGATGCGTTACGCACGCAAGGGATTGCCCGGCCGAAGATCGGGCTCTTCGGCATCAATCCGCATGCGGGAGAAGGCGGGCTCTTCGGCGATGATGACGCCCGCATCACTATTCCTGCGGCAGGGGCGCTTCGCCGTGCGGGGTTCGACGTCGACGGCCCGCTCGGCGCCGATCTGATGCTGGGCCGGCGCGACATCGATGCATTCGTTGCGATGTATCACGATCAGGGGCACATTCCGATCAAGCTTCTTGCCGGACGCAATTCCGCGGCAATGTCGATCGGCGCTGGATTTATTTTCTCGAGCGTTGGGCACGGCAGCGCCTTCGATATTGCCGGCAAGGACATTGCCGATCCGACTGGGTTGATTCGGTCTATCGAACTCGTCAGCGGCAATGCGGTTCTCGATCGACATGCCGGTGCGGCATGACTTATCAAGTCGCGATCGGGCACAGTGACATCGTCTTTCCCGCCGAATCCGGCGAGACCGTTCTCGACGCAGCCGAGCGCGCCGGCTATGCGCTACCCTATTCGTGCCGCAAGGGCGTCTGCAGCACCTGCGAGGCGCGATTGCGCGCCGGAACCGTCGAGATCGGCCCGCGATCGATCGAGGGGCCGGCCCCCGCAATTCTGCTTTGCCGCGCCAAGCCTTTGTCCCACATCGTCGTGCATCCGCGCCGGATCGAGCGGCGCGATGTCTCCGGAACGAAGGTGATCGACGCCTGGGTGTTCCGGCTGAACTGGCCGACGGACGAGGTCGCGACGCTGCTTCTGCGCTTTCCCGTCAGTGTGCGCGCGAAGTTCAAGGCAGGGCAATATTTACGCGTGCTATCGCCCGACGGCACCGCGCGCAATTTTTCGATGGCGAACCCGCCGCAGGAAAGCGATGGCGCGCATCTGCATATCCGCCATATCGAGGGTGGGCGCTTCTCGGAAGCCGTGCTCGAGCACCTGAAGCTCGGCGATAAGGTGCAGATCGAAATACCGTTCGGCGATTTTTTCCTGCGCGAGGATACGGAGCGGCCGATCATATGCCTCGCGACGGGAGCGGGCTTTGCGCCGGTGAAATCGATCGTCGAACATATGATCCAGCACGACAGCACGCGGCCGGTGAAAGTTTATTGGAGCGGACGTCAGCTGAACGACCTCTACATGCGCGAGCTTCCGGAGAAATGGGCGCGCAAATTCTCGTGGTTCGAGTTCACGCCGGTTCTCACCGCGCCCGATCCGTCGTGGAGCGGCCGCAAGGGCCTCGTTCATCGCGCCGTCCTCAAAGATGTGCCGGACCTCTCAAAGTACCAGGTCTACGCCTGCGGCAATCCGCTGATGATCCGCAAAGCGCGCGCCGATTTCACGGGGGAAGGCGGATTGCCGGAAGACCAGTTCTTTGCTGAGCCGTTCGTATTGACCGGCACGTGAGGCGAATCGGGCAACAAACAACAATAGGGGAGGATTTCAAAATGTCTCTGCAACAGGACAGCTTTCACGTCCCCGGTTTCATCAATGAGAAGCCGATCGGCGCCTCGCAATATCTCATCACTTTGCTTTGCGGGCTGGTCATGTTTCTCGACGGCTTCGATACGCAGTCGATCAGCTACATGGCGCCGCTGATCGCCAAGGAGTGGGGCCTTTCGCGCGAGGTGCTCGGTCCGATCTTTTCCTCCGCTCTGACGGGCCTCATGGCCGGTTATCTGTTTCTGTCGCCGCTGTCGGACCGTTTCGGTCACCGCCGCATGATGCTCGTCAGCACGATTGCGTTCGGGCTGGCGACGCTGATCACCGCTTTCGCAACGAACGTCACGGAGCTGATTGCGCTGCGCTTTATCACCGGGCTGTTTCTTGGCTCCGCCATCCCGAGCGCGGTGGCGCTGACGGGCGAGTATAGCCCGAAGCGCTTCCGCGCAACCTTCGTGCTGGCAATCTATTGCGGCTTCTCGCTCGGCTTCGTCGCAGCGGGTGCGCTCGCGGCCTGGATGCTGCCGCTCTATGGCTGGCGCTCGCTGCTGTGGGTCGGCGCGATCGCGCCGCTCGTCCTGTCGGTATTCCTTTTCTTTTTCTTGCACGAGTCGCTCGACTTCCTGGTCCGCACCAAGGCCGAAGGCCGCCGGATCTGGCGCATTCTGCGGCGTGTCGATCCGGCGCTGCCGGAGGCCGCGCCAAACTCCTTCACGACGGAAGAGAAGGAAGTCGGAAGCGCAGTCGGCAGTCTCTTCACCTCCGGGCGCGCACTCGGCACGATCGTTCTCTGGATCATCTTCTTCCTCAACCTCGCCGAGTTCTATGCCTTGCAGAGCTGGCTTCCGACCATTCTCACAAATCTGCACTACCCGCTGACCAGCGTCGCGCTCGCGACCACGCTGACGACGGTCGGCGGCATCGTCATCGCGGTGGTGATCGGCCCCGCGATGGACAAGCTCGGTCCGTACCGGTCGCTCGCCGTGCTTTATCTGCTCGGCGTCGCCTTTGTCGCGCTAATGGGCGTGGCGCTGTCGCAGCCCGAATGGGTGCTCATGTGCGCGACGTTCTTCGCCGGCTGTTGCGTTAGCGGCGGGCAGAAGAGCGTCATCGCCCTCTCGGCCGTGTTCTATCCCGCGCCGATCCGATCGACCGGCGTCGGTTGGGCGCTCGGCATCGGGCGGGTCGGCGGAATAGGCGGCCCATTGCTGATCGGCCTGCTTCTGGGCTGGCAACTCAGCCCCGCAAGCCTGTTCTACGCGGCCTCGATTCCCATGCTGCTTGCCAGTCTTCTCGTCGCGCTGCTCGGCTGGCGTTATGGGGCGCGCACACTTTCGCCGAAGCCGGCTCTGGCGACATCGGAGGCGGGCTAGAGGCGCTTCAGCCGCCCTTCACGCTTCCGGCGGTCAGACCGACGATGATCTGGCGCTGCGCGACAATCGTCAGCACAAGCACGGGTAAGGTGACGATGAGGGCAGCGGCCGCCAGCGGCCCCCAACTCAGCTGATCGAACGAGATCATGTTGTAGACGGCGACCGGCAACGTGCGCGTCTCGCGTCCGGCGAGCACGATGCCGAAGACGAAATTGTTCCACGAGAAGATCACCGCGAGAATGCCGGCAACCGCAATGCCGGGCCGCGCGATCGGCAGCGCCACATGACGGAACACCTGCCAGCTCGTCGCGCCGTCGATCATAGCGGCTTCCTCGAGTTCCATCGGCGTCGTCTCGAAATAGCCGATCATGATCCAGATCACGATGGGGACGGTCACCACGAGATGAATGATGATCTGCGGCCACAGCGTGCCGAGCAGTCCGAGCCACTGGAACAGCAGGAACAGCGGAATGAGATAGGAGAGGCCGGGCGTGATGCGCGCGATCAGGATGACGATTGCCGCCTTCGTCGCGCGCGTGCGCGCGATGCCGTAGCCCGCCGGCACACCGGCGAGAAGCGCAAGCAGGGTCGCCGTGCCGGTGACGAGCAGGCTGTTGACGAAGTAGGTCGAAAAGCGCGTGGAGGCGAGCACGTCGGAATAATTCTTCCAGGCGAAGCGGTCGGGAATGAAGACCGGCGGATAGGCCGAATTGTCGATCTCGAACTTGACGGAGAGCGACAGCATCCAGAGGAAGAAGAGCACCGCCGGGGAGACGATGATGAATACCGCGAGAGCGAGCCCGACTTTGTCGAGAAGCCGCCGCGCGCTCACGCTGCGGCCTCTTCCTGCGCTTGCATTCCAAGCTGCGTCCACTGCGTGCGATGGCGGACATACAGCAATGCGGCCGTGAGCGCGATAATCAGAATGAAGAACACGCAGGCCATCGCCGAGGCATAGCCGACATCATAATAGATGAAGGCCACACTATAGAGGTAAAGATTGATCGTCTCGGACGCCGTGCCCGGCCCGCCCTGCGTCATCGCGAAGATGATGTCGAAGCTCTTTACCGCATCGATCGTGCGCACCATCGCGGCGATGAACAGGAACGGCATGATCAAGGGCAGGGTGATGAAACGGAAGACTTGCCAGCCAGTCGCGCCGTCGATCTGCGCGCTCTCATAAGGCTCAGCGGGAATCGCTGCGAGCCCGCCGAGAACGATCAGCATGACAAGCGGCGTCCACTGCCACGTCTCGACCAGAACGAGCGACGGAATCGCGCTCGCCGGATGGAAGATCCACAGCTGCGGCGGCAATCCGATCAGCGAAAGCAGATAGTTGAGCACGCCAAGCTGGGGATGGAACATCATCGTCCAGACAAGCGCGATCGCAACCGGCGTCGCCATCATCGGCATGATGAAGAGACCCCGCAGGAAACCGCGCAGGGGGAAGCGCGCGTGGAAGACGCAGGCTGCAAACGTGCCGAAGATCAGCGGCAGAATGACGGAGAGCGCGGTGTAGACGAGCGTGTGCCACACCGCCTCGACAAAGCGCGGGTCGCCGGGCAGGCGCAAATAATTGGCGAGGCCGACGAATGTCGTCGGCGCGCCGACTTTCCACTCGTTGAGGCTCATCCAGATGGTGAACGCCCAGGGAAAGACGATCACGCCGACGACGATCACCAGCGCCGGCACGATGAACGGCCAGTAGGAAGGGCGCCGCCACGCGCGCGCCGGCGCGGCGGGTCCTTTGCTTACACCGGCCGCCCTCTCAGCGACCCCGCTCACGCCTTCTCGCTGCGCTCCAGGATCGGACGATATTGATCCGTCGCTTTCTTCATCTCGGTTGCGGGATCGGCACCCGATAGCGTCGCCGTGAGGGCGGACCCGATGATGTCGCGGAATTCGGCAACGGGAATGACCACCGGCAATCCAAGCTTGCTGATCTTCGCCGAGCCGATCACGGAGTCGAGCCATTCCGGCGGCATTTTAACGCCTTTGCGGACGCTCTCGTCATTGAGGATCGAGTTTCGGAACGGCACGCCGCCGCCGATCTGCAGGAGCCGCGCGCCCATGACTTTCGATACCGCCCATTGGCAATAGAGATACGCGGCTTCCTTGTTCTTGCTGCCTTCCGCAACGCCGATCCCGTCGCCGAACGTCGCGGAATAGGCGCCTTTGGGCCCTTTCGGCACGACGGCGTAGCCGACCTTGCCGACGACGCGCGAAGCGTTGGGATCTTCGAGCGGCGGCGCCCAGCCGACGCCGTCGAGCCACATCGCGGCGCGCCCTTGCGAGAAGGCGGCCATCGATTCCATCCAGTTGAATCCGGCGACACCGGGCGGCGCATCCTTGGTCAGAAGCCGCTGGTAGTATTTGGTCGCCTCGATCGCTTCCGGACTGTCGGTGAGAAGGTTGCCTTTGGCATCGAGGAACTCGCCGCCGTAATTGAAATAGAAGCTCGGCCAGAGCGCCATGTTAGCGTTGCGTAGGCCGCGCCCGACAAAGCCAAAGATTCCGGCTTTTGCATCGGTGAGTGTATCCGCCGCTTGCGCCATTTCCTCGAGCGTCTGCGGAAACGCGACGCCCTTCTTCTGGAACAGTTCCTTGTTCCAGTAGAGGATGAAATAATCGACCGACCAAGGCAGCGAGCGCGTCTCGCCCTTGTCGGTCTTCGCATATTGCAGTCCGGCCGCGGAGAAATCGCTTTCAGTGAGATCGGGCGCGGTTAGGTTCGGGTCCTTCATGAAACCGGAGAGATCGGCAAGCCATCCGGCCTTGTCGAACTGGCGCTTCTGCACGTGATAAGAGATATGCGCGACGTCGAAGCTCGGCCGGCCCGAGGTCAGCTCGATGACGAGTTTCTGGCGCTGCTGCTGCTCCGGGATGACTTCGGAATTGATCTTGATCCCGGTAAGCTCGGTGAACTCGGCGGCATGGCGCTGCAGAAGTTCGCCGCGGGGACCTTTGATCAGATTGGCCTCGATCGTCGTGCCGGCGAACTTTTTCCATTGCGGCTCGGCGCGCGCAGGCCAATTGAGCCCGGTTGCAGCGAGTGCGGTGCCGGCAAGCACCGAACGGCGGCTGAGTTTTGTATCCGACATCGTTTCCTCCCATTGTCTTCGATTATAACAGCCGAACTCCTCGGTCGTAGCTAGGCTGACCGCGCCACGACTCGGCCGATCAGGCCGCCGTGCTCTGCGGCCCGTATAATCCTTCGATTTCGGCGGCGAATTTCGCGTAGATGCTGGCGCGGCGCACCTTCATGGTCGCGGTGACTTCGCCATCATCGTGATCAAGTTCTTTGGTCAGGAGACGGAACCGTTTGACCTGCTCGACGGGCGCGAGGTCGTCATTGGCGTTTTCGACCTCCTGCGAAATCAGGCGGAAGACGGCCGGGTGGTCCGCCAGTGAGCGGAAGGTGGTGAAGGCGAGACCCTTCTGCTCCGCCCATTTACCGACGTTATCGAAATCGATCTGGATCAAGGCGGTGACGTAACGGCGTGCATCGCCAATGACGATGCATTCCTTGATGAAGGGACTTGCCTTCATCGCATTCTCGATGAGGGAGGGACTAAGATTTTTGCCGCCCGACGTGATGATCACGTCCTTCTTGCGGTCGACGATTGTGAGATGCCCATCGTGCCATTCAGCGATGTCCCCGGTATGCAGCCATCCGTCGACAATGGTCCTGCTCGTCAGTTCGGGATCCTTGTAATAGCCGGCAAACACCATGCCGCCGCGCACCAGCACTTCGCCGTCCTCCGCGATGCGAACTTCGGCGCCCTCAACGGCCGGACCTACAGTGCCGAGTTTCACGTCATTGGCGAGCTGTCCGGTGACGCCGCCCGAGGATTCCGTCTGGCCGTAAACTTCGATCAGCGGCAGGCCCATCGTGCGGAAGAACATGAACACTTTTGGCGGGATCGGCGCCGCACCTGTCACGCACATGCGCGTGCGCCGCAGGCCGGCGAAATTCTGCAATGGGCGGAAGACAAGCGCGTACCAGGATAGAAACGTGAGTTTCTCGCGCAGCGTGCGCGGGCCTGTCAGCGCAAACGGTTCGCATGCGCGGAACGCGCGCTCGACCAGCATCCGGTTCAACCTGCCGCCGTCGAGCGTCTTGATGTGGATCGCCGAATGCATCTTCTCCCAGATACGCGGCACGCCGAGGAACAGGCTTGGTGCGACTTCACGCAAATCCTCCTGCACGGTACGCAGCGACTCGCCGAAGTTCACCATCATGCCGTATTGCAGCGGCGCGAACGTGGTCAGCGCCTGCTCGGCGACATGGCAGAGCGGCAGGTAGGAGAGCGTGGTGGAGGTTGCATCGAGCTTGAGGCGTTCGGCATAGCCGGGGACCGCGGCGGCGATATTCGCGTAGGAGATCATCGCGCCTTTCGGCTTGCCCGTCGAACCGGAGGTGTAGATGATGATCCCGATGTCGTCCGGCCGCTGTCCATCGACAAGCGCGTCGACACAATCCAGTTCTTCCGCATCCGCCTTTGCGCCGAGTTCCTCGAGTGCATCGAACGACATCACCCTGCTTGCATCATAAGCACGGAAACCTTTGGTCTCCATCACGATGATGCGGGTGAGCTTCGGCAGTTCGCGCCACGTCTCCAGAACCTTGTCGGCCTGCTCCTGATCTTCGCAGAAGGCGATTTCGCAATCGCCGTGCCCCAGGACGTAAGCGACTTCCGGCGCCGGGCTCGTCGCATAGACACCCACTGTGACCGCGCCGATCGCGCCGGTGCCGAGCTGTGCCAGCACCCACTCGATCCGGTTTTCCGAAATGATGCCGATATGTGCGCCGGTTTTTACGCCGAGCGCGCGCAGCCCCATGCCGATCGCGCGAGCACGCCGCCAATACTGCGCCCAGTTCGTCGGCTGCCAGATGCCGAAACGCTTCTGGCGAAGAGCGACCGCCTTCGGCCGCACATGCGCATGATGGCGCAGCCATTGCGGCAGCGTCTGCGGATTTGTAGCGGGATCGGCAGCCATGACATGCGCTCCGTTCAACTGAGCCAGCGTTTCCGGCGCTTGTAATGTTTCACGTCGCGGAAGCTCTTGAAGCCCCCGGCGCCCACGCCCGCACCGAGATAAAACTCGCGCACATCGCGGTCGCCTGCAAGCTTCTCAACCGTTCCGTCGATGACGATCTTGCCCTGTTCCATGATGTATCCGTAGCTTGCGACGGAAAGCGCAACGGCGGCGTTCTGCTCGACGAGCAGGATCGAGACGCCGCGCTCCGTGTTGATGCGCCGGATGATGCGGAAGATTTCCTCGACCAGCACCGGCGACAATCCGAGCGACGGCTCGTCCATGAGGATGAGCTTCGGCCGCGCGATCAGCGCGCGTCCGAGCGCGAGCATCTGCTGCTCGCCGCCGGAGAGATAGCCGGCGACACCGCTGCGGCGGTCACGCAATCGCGGGAAGTATTCAAACACCGCGTCGAAATCGGTTTGCGTCTTGTCTCTGCCTGCGAGCGCATAAGTCGCCGCTGTCAGGTTCTCGTCGACCGTCAGATCGGGGAAGATGCGGCGCCCTTCCATCACATGGAAGAGACCGCCGCGCACGAGCGCATGCGGCGCGCTCGCCCTGATGTCGTTGCCCTCGAAGCGGATCGTGCCGGCGGTAATCGCGCCGCGTTCGAGGCCGAGCATGTTTGACACCGCTTTCAGCGTGGTCGTCTTGCCGGCGCCGTTCGATCCAAGCAGCGCGACGATCTGCCCCGTCTTCACCGATAGCGAGAGGCCGCGCAGCACCTGGATCGTGTGATTATAAACGACCTCGATATTGTTGATGTCGAGTATCGTCTCGCCGGTCACGCCGCTCACGCGAGCATCACGCCTCAGCTTTGATCCACTCGGAGACCGGCTCCATCTTGCCGGCCTTGAGATTGGCGCGGAAGATGCGCCCGACGCCGAGCGAATTGCCGGGAATGCTGATCGGCACACCGATGACGCCGCCCATATCATAATCCTTGATCGTGTTGAGCGCCGCCTTGAGATTGGCCCCGGTCATCTCCTTGCCGGCTTCGAGGCAGCGGCGCATCGCCTCCGTGCCCAGAGTCAGATTAGTCCACGGCTGCAGATACGAATTCGTCCGGTATTTCCCGCCATTGGCTTTCTTGATGAAGTCCATTGCGGGACCGCTCACGCCTTCCTGGTTCACATAATTATATGCATTGACGCCGAGATAGCCGTCGGCGATGTCGCCCATCTTCTGCAGGATTCCGAGATCCGAACTGTAGAACGTGCCCATGAATTGGGTCTCGACGCGCGCTTCCTTCATCTGCTTCATGAATTCGGGGATCGGCGCCATCACGTAACCGTGAAAAATCGTAAACTCGGGCTTCGCGCGCCGGAGTTTCAGAACCTCGGATGAAACGTCGAAGCTGCCCGGCGGCGTGACGATCTTCTCGACCTGCTCCAGTCCGAGCGTCTTCGCGTAGGCTTCGCTCTTGGCGATCGGATCTCGGCCAAACTCCGTGTCGGAATGGACGAAGGCGATGCGCGCGCCTTTCTTCGTCGCGGCGATGTGCTTCAGGAGCATGCCGACCTGCGCCGAATAGCTCGGCCCCGGCATATATTGCAGCGGATATTTCTTGGGATCGTCGATCTCGGACGCGAACGATGCACCGGCGAGCAACAAACCGCGGCGATTGACTTCCTCATTGATCGTTTTCTGGAAACCGGTGGAGTCGCCCAAAAACAGCGGTACCTTGTATTCGGCGACGAGCCGATTGAACACCGCAACCGCCTGCGGAACCTGATAGCCCGTATCCTCCACAATCAGCCTGAGCTTGCGTCCGGCGATGCCGCCGCGCTCATTCAGGTATTGCGCGAAGTGGTTGGCGCCGTCGGTACCTTCGATGCCGGCGAAGGCGAACACGCCGGTCATCGGCGAGGCGATGGCGACCGGAATTTCGCTCGCCTCCTGAGCGCGAAGTCCGCGCACCCACGGCGCCGGAAATGTCGAGGCCACCGCACCCGCACCAAGCCCGGCCAGGATTTTTCTTCGGTCCGATCGCATCTATTCCTCCCTATCTGATTGCGTGCATTAGGCCACGATTTCTCAGGTTCGGAAAGGCCAGAGAGCGAAGCGTTGCCGGGTGCGCTGCCAGATTTCGTTAAGGCCTAACGGCTCAAACATGAGAAAACCGACGATTAGCGCGCCGAAGACGATGGTGCGGACCGGCGACAGCAGTTTCACCGCGTCCGGCCAGTATGGCGCGAGATCGGAAGCGCCGATTTTTAAAAGCTCGGGCACCAGGGTCATGAAGACGGCGCCGAAAATCGCGCCGCGGACGGAGCCGAGCCCGCCGACGATGATCGCGGCAACGAAAAAGATGGACTCGAGCAGCCGGAAACTTTCCGGCGTGATCACCCGGAAGAGATAGACCCAAACCGCGCCGGCCATGCCGGCATAGAACGACGCGAGCGCAAAGCTCATCAGTTTGTAGCGCAGGAGGTCTATGCCCAAGAGCTCCGCCGATATGTCGCGATCGCGGATCGCGATAAAGGCGCGCCCGACGCGCGTACGTAAGAGATTGCGCGCCCACCAAACCGACAGGGCGGCGATCGGCATTGCGATCCAGTAGATCGCGCCGGGCGTGACCAGCGCATGGCCGAAGATGCTGGCGGGTTCAATCGTCAGCCCGCGCGCGCCGCCGGTGACGGCAGTCCAGTTGAAGAAGATCGATTGCAGAATGAAGGAAGCGGCGATGGTGGTCAGCGCGAGATAGAGGCCTTTCACGCGCAGGCTCGGAATACCGAAGACTGCGCCGACGGCCGCCGCGGCAAGGCCACCCGCAGGGATCGTCAGCCAGAACGGCAGTGCGAGGCGATTGGAGAGATAAGCGGCGGTGTAGGCGCCAACACCCATAAAGGCTGCGTGGCCAAGACTGACCAGTCCGGTAAAGCCGGTCAGGATCATGAGGCCCATGGCGGCGATAAGATTGACCGCAATCAGGCAGGCGAGAAGCTGCCAATAATCCGACGATACGAACGGAAACAGGACCAATATGAGCAGGAGCGCGCCGAACCACAGGCGCTGTACGTTTGTTTTGAAGATCGCCTCGTCGGCGCCATAAGTCTGTTTGGCTGAGCCGATCCGCATCTGTCAGAGCCGCTCGATATCGTGCGTGCCGAAGAGGCCATAGGGCTTCACGACCAGCACCAGCAGCAGAATGACGAATGTTGCGACCTGCTTGTATTCGCCGCCGATGTAAAGGCTCGCCATCGATTCGAGCCAGCCGATCAGCAGGCCGCCGACAAGCGCGCCGGCAAGACTGTCGAGGCCCCCGACGATGACGACGACAATGACCGACAGGCCGATCGCACCCATCGCCGACGAGATGCCGGAGATCGATCCGACGAGAATGCCGGCTGCCGCGGCAGTGATCGCGCCGAGAATCCAGGCGAAGGAGAAGACGCCCGGCACGTTGATGCCGACGCTGTAGGCCGCCTGCTGATCGGCCGCTGTGGCGCGCAGCGCAATGCCGCCGCGCCAGAAGCGAAACACGGTAATGAACGCCGCCATGATGGCCGCAACGATGTTGAAACTCCAGCCGTTCTTTGATGCGAGGAAGGCCTCTGAGCTGCCGAGCGGCACGAAGAACGGTTGGTCGGGCAGGAATGTCGGCAGCGAGCGTGGGTCGGCGGTCCATGCGATTTCGACGAGGCCGACCATGATGCTGGCAAGACCGATCGTCACCATAAAGACGGCAATGGCGCTCTCGCCGATCAGCCGCCGGAAGATGAAGCGCTCGAGAAATCCGCCGACCGTGCCCGCGGCAATCAACGCAAGCACGATCGCCGCCCAATTCGGCAGCGCCGCCTGCGCGGCGAGGCCAAAAAAGAAATAGGCGCCGATCATCATGAACTCGCCGATGGCGAAATTGATGATCCGCGTCGCTTTGTAGACGACGACAAAGCCGATGCCGGTCAGCGCATAAAGCGCGCCGACGCAAAGGCCGGCGAGACTGAATTCAATGAAGTCGAGGATTGCCGGATTCATGACGCGGTGATCTCCGCCACCGCCTCGCGCACTTCGATGCCGATTTCGCCGCTACCGAGATACGCTTTCGCGACCTCCTCATTGCGCTGCACGTCCGCGGGCAATCCGCGAGCGATCACCTCGCCGAAATTGAGCACGATCACGCGGTCGGAAATATCCATGACTAGCCGCATGTCATGTTCGACCATGAGAATCGTCACACCCCATTCCTCGCGCACATCGAGGATGAAGCGCGCCATGTCTTCCGTTTCCTCGCGGTTCATGCCGGCGACGGGCTCGTCGAGCATCAGCAGGCGCGGCTTCATGGCAAGTGCGCGCGCCAATTCGACACGCTTCTGCAATCCATAGGGCAGGGCGCCGACCGGCGCGTGCCTGATATGATCGATTTCGAGGAAGTCGATGATGCGCTCCTCGATCTCGGCGCGCAATTCCATCTCCTCGCGCTGCGGCCGCCCATAATAGAACAGCGCTTCGACAAGCGATGTTCTCAGATGCGCATGCCGGCCAAGTTTTATGTTGTCGAGAACGGTCAGTCCGCGAAACAGCGCGATATTCTGAAACGTGCGGGCAAGTCCGATCCTTGCGCGGGCCGGAGCCGAGATTGCCGTTATGTCGCGTCCTTCGAAAAACACGCGGCCTGTTTGCGGCCGGTAGAAGCCGGAAATCGCATTAAACAGCGAGGTCTTGCCGGCACCGTTCGGACCGACGAGCGCAGTGATCGAGCCGGGCGCCACGTCCAGCGACACATTGCGCAGCGCTTTAAGGCCGCCGAAGGCGAGCGAAATGGCTTCGACGCGAAGGATCGGCACGTTCGAGCGCGCGTCCCCCTCCTCTGTCAATCGGCGATCCTCCCCGTGGGCGATTTCTGCGCTCGCCTTTGCTCGGGAGGATCATACCCGCTTCGGGATCGGAGGCGACTCGCGGTCGGCCGCCCTCAGTAGCGCCCGGCCGCCGACGGGTCCTGGTTGAAGGCGGGCGCGCGGAAGTTTGGCGCAATCGTGCCCGGGACGGGCAGGGGCTGCGGCCGCAGGAAGGGGTTGTCCGTCCCGGCGGGCGCCATCGGCGCGCTCTCGGCGCGTCGGCGTGCCGCCTCTACTTCCGCTGCAGCGCGCCGCTGTGCGGCTTCGGCTGCCGCGCGCCGTCTTGCCGCCTCGGCTTCCGCCGCGGCGCGGCGTTCCTGATCGATACGCTCCTGCTCGGCCCGGCGCTCCCGTTCGATGCGCTCGTGTTCGGCGCGCACTTGTTCTGCCGCTTCGCGGTCGCGTTCGTCCTGCCGGGCGCGATCCCATTTGAACCGGCGATTGAAGAAGGCGCGCTCCTTGATATCGAATTCGAGCGACTGAATGCGCTCGGTCTCCCGCTGTGCGGCGCGCGCGGCAAGTGCCGCGACAAGCGAACTTGAATCAACGCGGCGCGTCGGCTGCGACAAAAGCCGGGTCGCTGCCACCGAAATCTGCGGCGCGGGACCCGTCCAGCCGCGCGGGAGCGAAGTCAGCGAGATATCCGCCTGCAGGTTCAGCCCGTAATTCCGGATGTCGAAGGCAGCTTGCATGCTGGTGAGCGTCGGACCACTGGAATAAGCCGAGCGCGGCGACAATCGCAGAACGCCGCCGGCGAGTGCGGCATCATAATAAAGCTCGCTGGCGTTCTGAAACGGTGCGCGATCGAGCTCACGCGAAAGCGCTGTCTCGATTTCCTTTGGCTCGACGCTGATCTTCTCGTCTTCCGCAAGTGCGGCCACACGCGGCAGAGCAGTGGGATCGAGATTGTTTATCCGAACATTGCCGAGTCCGATCTCGCCCGCACCGGCGAGACCGGCCGCGAGCAAAGCTTCGCTCTTGCCGCTCGAGGCAAATTCGATGCTGCCCGTGACGGCGCCGGCGAAAGCCGGCTTGTCGATCATGACGTGATCGAAGGCGAGACGGCCAGAGAGCGCGACGTTGTCCTCTTCGCGCCGCAGCGCGACGCTGCCGTCCACGCGGCCATTGGCGAGGCGCATCGAGAGCCGGTCGATGCCGAGCCCACCGGGCGCCAGGGTGAGATGCAGGGACGCGTCGCTGCCGGACAGCGTGTCGCTCACGTCGAGTCGAGCGCCCTTGAGATCGAGTTCCATGCGCGGCGGGTCCGCCAGCGGCTGACCGAATGAGGTCGTCGACCAGCTAGCTCCCGCGCGCAGCGGCTGTTCGGGCCCAAGAATTGTCCGCACAAGCATCGCCATCGGCAGCCGGTCTGCGGCGAGGCTGCCCTGGATTGCGGCTGCATTTGCCGGACGCGAGAGCTGACCGGAAATCACGGCCCCGTTTATCGTCCCGGCGAGCGGGTCGATACGCCAGGCCGTCGGGCTCCAATCCAGCCGCCCGGCGAGATCGACGGGGAGCCGCATCGTCATATCCGGGGGCGTCAGCGCCAGAAGCTGCAGGAGAGGCATCGCATCTCCGCTTGTGACTTTGAGATTGCCCGAAAGAGCAGGGCGGTCCGGCTCGCCAGCCAATATGCTGTCGAGTGCGAGCGCGCCGTCCAGATTGGCGGTCGTGCCGGCGAACGCCACACCCAGGAGCCCGCTCCACGGTGCGCCGAGCCGGCCCCGCGCAGTGCCGGCGATGCGCCCCTTGCCGATGCCTCGCAACGGCAGGACCGACAATCCGATTTGGCGCGCCAACGTTGCCGCTTCGGAAGACTCGAGGAGGATCGTTGCCTCCGAGCTTTGCGGGTCATCGGACGCCTGTGCGAGACGCATGGAGGCGCGCGTCGCAGCGAAGCTGCCGTCTGCGGTCAGCACATTGAGACCGAACAGGCCGGGGCGGCCGGGATCGCTCTCGCCTCGCAGGCTCACATGGGCCGGCGATAATGCGGCGGCACGTGATTGCAGCAGCGCGGCGGCGCGGCCCGGGGCAAGACGCGCCATGAGGTTCGAGAGGTCGCCAAGTTGCGCCGCGTCGAGCTTGCCTTCGATCTGCGCGGTACCCTCGCGCCAGCGCCCACTCGCCTCGATATTGGCGCCGCCGAGGTCGGCGATCGAGAGCCGCTCGAGCCGCGTTTCCATAGCGTCGCGCGAGAATTTCGCCCGGATGCGGCCCGCATCGACGGGCGTTGCGGCGAGACCGCCGAGCTTCACCGCCTTCGCATCGATCGCCATCGAAATGTCGAGACTCGCGGCGCCTTTCGCCGCGCCGGTCATGTCCGGAAGTTTTTCAATGTCCAGCGCCGGAGACGTGAGATCGGCGAAAAGCCGCGCGCGCTCTGCGCCCAGCGCGCGGATGTACGAGATCGTGCCCGCGAAGGCCGAGCGATCGAGTTTTGCGTTGAGGTCGCGGACGAAGAAACCAGCGGCGGAGAGACCCGCCTGCCCCGCAAGCTCGAGATTCCTGAAGGGAAGTGCCTTCAGGTTCTCCGCGACGTCGGGCAGCATCGGCGAGAGCCAGGCGGCAAAGCGCTTGGGGTCGCGGCTCGCGAATTCGATTTTGCCGTTGAAGTCTGGTGCCGCACCGCCTTCGAATGTCCCGTTCGCCGAGACACGGCTGCGCGCCGGCAGTGTCGCTGCTGCGGCCAGCGTTGGCGGGTTTTTCGGATCGAGCCGCAAACCCGCGAAGAATTCTGTGGCGGTGTCGCCCCCGAGTGTGATCGTGTCCGTGTGCCAATCGATCGACATCGCCAAGCGCGGCGATGCGCGCGATTGGCTCGCGGCACGAAGCAGGCCGGCGAGATCGAATTTCGCCTGAAAGCGGTCAAGATCGAGCTGCCGCGACGCAAGGTCGATATGTGCATTGGGGGAGTCGTCGAACCGCGCGTCCGCTTCTCCGCTTGCGGTCAAGGCGGCGTCATCGTCGCCGAGGCGCACGTCCAACGCCGACGCGTGCAGGCCCCGCGCGTCGGCTTTGCCGCTCGCCGTGGCGCGCCAGGGCAGGCGCCCATCGCCGAGGCGACCGCTGAAAGCGGCCGATCCCTCGAAGCCGATCCGCCAGCGGGCATCGGCGGGCTTGGCGATCAGCGCACCGTCGATCTCCGCGCGGCTTATATCGCCCGGCATGTCGAGAACGAGCTTCAGCCGCAGCCGATCGGTTTCCGCCGCGCCGGTCGAGAACCGGTAGGTGACGAGCTGCCCGTCGCGCTGGAACTCGCCTTGCCCTTTGAGCGGACCGACAAGGCTGTCGGCGCTGCCGGAGAAGGAGATATCGGAGATCGCCACAGTGGGGGGACGCGTGGGCTCACTGAGCACGATCGTACCGCCGCGGATGACGAGGCTGTTCAGCTGCACCTTCCCCGGCTTGCCCACTGGCAGAGCGGGCAGGGCGATCGCGCCGCTTGGACCGGCGTTCGTTGTGAGAGTCGGGTGGTCGAGACCGGCTTCCAGGATCTGGAATTCACCCTGCAGGAGCGGCACCAGGGACAGTTCGAAACGCGCGGCGTCGCCGCTGAGCCGAAGCTCGGCGCCGCCAGCGGCAAAGCGCTGGATCGCCAAAGTCGGTGTTGGCAGGAGCCTGATGTCGATCGGCCCGGCGATTTCGATCGGCACACCCAGCGCCTGCGTGAGCCGCGCCTCGATCTCGGCGCGATGATCCGACCAGTTGATGAGATACGGCACGCCGAGCGCCACCGTGAGTAACACGATGACGATGCCAGCGATTATGGTCAGGATATCGCGCACGCAGGAGCCGGCCGAAGCAAGGCCATCGGGCTAGCGGCAGTCTATGTCTTTTCGATGCGCGTGGGGAGGCGCGCGGACGCGAGCTTACGCTGCAGCTTTCGTCGCAGGTTCCGCCTCGAACCTGGAGCCTCGTTCTCGCCAGGAACAGTCTAGTGTCACCCATAGCTTGGCGCATTTCGGCGTCCGGAAACCAAACCCACGCAGCAGTGTTTTCCGAGCGAGCGAGCGCCCGATGAAAAAAGAAGACGTGCTAGCGCAGTACACGACCCCGGTCGGAGCGCCCGCTTTCGTCCCCGGACCGCATCGCTTCACCGACCGCGAATATCTGAACATCACGTATCGAACGGACCGGAATGCGCTCGTGAAGGTGGTGCCCGAGCCGCTTGAGGTCGAGGAACCTCTGGTCCGTTTCGAAGTCATGAAGATGCCGGATACGACGGGCTACGGCGCCTATGTGGAATGTGGCCAGGCCGCTGTCGTGCGCTATGGCGAGGAGCGCGGCGAATACCTCATCGGCATGTATCTCGACAATCTGCCGGCGATCGCCGCCGGCCGCGAGATCAGCGCCTTTCCAAAGAAGCTTGGGTCAGCGCGCCTTTGCATCGATTCCGATACTCTGGTCGGCACGCTGGATTACGGATCGTTGCGCGTCGCGACTGCGACGATGGGCTACAAGCATAAGCCGCTCGATATCGAAGTGGCGCGGCAGGAAGTCACCGTGCCGACATTCATGATCAAGATCATGCCTGGATACACCGGCAAGCCGCGGATCTGTGAGCTCGTCCGCACGCAGATCAGCAACGTGACGGTCAAAGGCGCGTGGCGCGGGCCGGCGCGCCTGCAGCTGTTCGAGCACGCATTGGCGCCGTTTGCAGATTTGCCTGTGCGCGAGATCGTGTCGGCCAGCCATATTCTTACGGATCTGACGCTCTCACCGGCGGTGCTGGTCCACGACTATCTCGCCGATCGAGGAGAGGCTTCCAACAAAACAGCGTGACTGGATTTGGCATGAGCGACAACGCCGCCTCGGATATACTGAGCCGCTATTCTAGGGTGGCGGTCATCGGCGCGGGAGTCATCGGCGCATCCTGGACCGCGGTGTTTCTGGCGCACGGCCTCGCAGTGGTCGTCAACGATCCGCGCGACGACGTCGAACGCGTTGTCGCCGACTACATCCGCAAAGCCGGCCCGACTCTAAAGGCGCTCGGTCTGCCGACAGAAAATCTCGACAAGAAGCTGCGTTTCGAAGCCGATCTCGAACGTGCGGTCGCCGACGTTGACGTCCTCCAGGAGAACGGTCCCGAACGTATCGAATTCAAGCAGGATTTGTGGGCTCGTATCGGCCGCGTTGTTCCCTCACACGCGCTTCTCCTCTCTTCGAGCTCGGCGAAGACGGCAACAGAGCAATCGCTGAAGATGCAAAATGCCACCCGTCTTCTGATCGGCCACCCCTTCAATCCACCGCACCTGATTCCACTGGTCGAGGTGGTTCCCGGAGAGCGCACCGATCCGCGCGCGGTCGAGGACGCTGTCGCGTTCTACACAGCGTTGGGCAAAGTGCCGCGTGTGCTTCGCAAGGAAATTCAGGGCTTCGTCGCCAACCGGTTGCAGCGCGCGATTTTCCGCGAGTGCTGTCATCTCGTGCTCGAAGGTGTGGTCACTGTCGACGAGCTGGACGACATCGTCACCAGCTCGATCGGCCTACGTTGGGCCGCCGACGGACCCTTCCGCTCGTTCCATCTTGGCGGGGGACCCGGCGGCTTCCCCGCTTTCTTCAAGCAGTTTGCCCCTGGGATGGAAGCGGCGTGGAGAAGTCAGGCGCCGGTTACGCTGGATGAAAAATCGCAGAACATGATCATCGCGCAAGCTGAAGCCTCGTTTGCGGCAAATCCGCCTGAGACACTCGAAACGGAACGGGATGCAAAGCAGCTGGCGATCCTGCGGGCGCTCGCCTCCGTAAGAGAAAAAGGTTTAGCCTAGTAAGAGCGATCGTCGTACGTGGCGAGATTAGCCGCTGATACGAAATTCTGACGCAGCAAAAGAGGAACCTGAATGGCACGAGCGATTTTCGAGGGCCTCAAGGTGCTGGACTGCGGCAGCTTCATCGCGGCTCCTGCTGCTGCTACCATTTTGTCAGACTTCGGGGCCGACGTAATCAAGATCGAGCCGCCGGGTGCGGGCGATCCTTACCGCGCGGTACCGAAGCTGCCGACGAGCCCGCAAAGCGACGAGAATTATGCATGGATGCTCGCCTCGCGTAATAAGCGGGGGCTCGCGCTTGATCTCGCCAAGCCGGGGGCACGAGACGTCATGCGCCGTCTCGTAGGCGCAGCCGATGTTTTCATTACCAACTTTCCCGCCAGTGTGCGCAAGAAGTTTGCTCTCACTTATGAGGATCTCGCGGCCCTTAACGAGCGGTTGATCTATGCATCGTTCACTGGTTATGGCGAGCGCGGCGCCGAGGCCAACAAACCTGGCTTCGACATCACGGCATGGTGGGCGCGATCGGGATTGATGGACGGCGTACGCAGCGACGCGAAAGCACCGCCGGCGCGACCGCTCACCGGGATGGGGGACCATCCTTCCGGCATTTCACTTTATGCCGCTATCGTCATGGCGCTCTATCAGCGTCAGATCACAGGCAAAGGCGCACAGGTCGGCACGTCGTTGATTGCCAACGGCATCTGGTCGAATGGGGTCATGGCGCAAGCCGCCTTGTGCGGTGCGCGCTTCATCGACCGGCCGGCGCGCGAGCAGGCGTTGAACGCTTTCACAAACTATTATCGTTGTCGTGATGGGCGCTGGCTGATCCTCACCATTCTTAACGAGGAACGGCACTGGCCAGTCATGGCAAAGTCTCTCGGCCGGGAGGAGTTGCTCGCCGAAACGCGTTTTCTCACGAAGCGCGACCGGCTCGCCCACGCAGTCGAACTCACTGCGATTTTCGATGAAGCCTTCGCGACCAAGGACCGCGCGGAATGGCGAGACATTCTCAGCGCCGGCGGCATCGTTTTCGACGTGATCGCCTCAGCACAAGATATTCCGAACGATGAACAATTGATGGCAAACGAAATCTTGGTTCCATTTGAGGGCGAAAGCGTATTGACGATCACCAGTCCGCTGTTCCTCGCCGGCCAGGAGAAAGTCAAACCGCGACGGCCCCCCAATGTCGGTGAGCACAGCGACGACATTTTGCGCGAGGCTGGATACGGCCTCGAAGCGATCAGGCGGCTTCGCGACGAGGGGGCGGTCGCTTGAGGGTTTTGCCCTATCTCGCCGGTACGCACCGCGAGCACGGGGACGGCCAAATGAAGGTTTTCAGAAGGGCGATCGTTCTGAAGGTACTGTCCGCAATCATACCGATTGCAATGGCCGCGACCGCGATGGCGCAATCGGAATACGCCGAGCTGCCGGGCTTCAGTTACCCCTATCCGATCAGCGAATACGCGTTCACCTCACAGGGCGTCCCGGTGAAAATGGCCTATATGGACGTGAAGCCGGAGAAGGCGAACGGCCACACTGTCGTGCTTCTGCACGGCAAGAATTTCTGCGCCGCGACATGGGAAGCCACCATCCAGGCGCTCTCGCAGAACGGCTATCGCGTTATCGCGCCCGATCAGATCGGGTTCTGCAAGTCGACCAAACCGGAACGCTATCAATACAGCTTTCAGCAGCTTGCGGCGAATACGCACGCTTTGCTGGCCGCGCTCGGCCTCGAGCGCGTCATCATCCTCGGTCATTCGACCGGCGGCATGCTCGGCACGCGCTACGCGCTTATGTATCCCGACGCGGTCGAGCGCTTGACGATGGTCAATCCGATCGGGCTTGAGGACTGGAAGGCGCTCGGGGTCCCCGCGCTCAGCGTAGACCAGCAATATGAGGGCGAGCTAAAGACCAATCCGGAGCGAATCCGCGCCTATGAGCAGTCGACTTACTACGCCGGAGAGTGGCGCCCCGAGTTCGACAAATGGGTGAACATGTATGCCGGCCAATTTACCGGGCCCGGACGCGAGATCGTGGCGCGCAACACCGCGCTTATCGACGACATGATCTACACCCAGCCGGTCGTCTATGAGTTCGCGCTATTAAAGGTGCCGGTGCTGCTTCTTATCGGGCAGAAGGATACGACTGCAATCGGCAAAGATATCGCGCCGTCCGACGTGGGCGCGAAGCTCGGAAATTATCCGGAACTCGGGAAGGCAACCGCCGCGGCGATCAGGAACGCGCGTCTTATCGAGTTCCCGTCGCTCGGCCACGCCCCGCAAATCCAGGATCCGGATGCGTTTCACAAAGCCCTGTTGGAGGGCATCGACGACCGCGCCTCTGAATAGCGCGAGAAGCTACGCCGCTGCGGTGGACGCAGGTTCCAGGGCAAAGGTGAGGCCAGCATCTTCCGTGAGCCGACTGACAAGGGCGTCTCCCATAAGTGCGCCCGGCGTCCAGAAACCTCCCTGTTCCGGCGCTTGCCTCGCCAGACAAAGAGCGGCTTCAGAGATCATCTTCGACGTCGAGCCATATCCGGGGTCGCGATCGCCTTTCACAGCGAGGCGGAGCGCCTCTTTGCCCTCCGCTTCGGCGACAAACAGGATGTCGTAGAAGCCGCTTTCCCTCTCCTCGCGGCTCGGGCCCTCACCTGGTTTGGGGCCCTTTTCACTTGAGAGCGGATTGAATTTGGCGATCACCTCGGCCGCCGCTTTGCCGATGTCTCCCAATCCCGCCACGATCATCTCGTCGTAGAGAAAATCCGTGCCGTAGGAATGACCGAGCAAAAAGTTCGTGCGGTGCACATTCTTCGTGTTAATCGGCGCCATGATGAAGGGCGCGACCCATGCACCGACCGTCGCATCCCAATGGGGCAGGAGCGTATTCGGTTGCGACGGTCCGGAAAATCCCGGCGTCAGCGCAAAGGGATCGGCGAGCAGCTTGAACAAGGCCGGCCGCCTCGCGGCTGCGGCGAGCGTCGCTTTGAGGCTCGCAGCCGTGCCTCCGGAAAATGTGCCGCGCATGGCGCGCACGCGCGCTTTGATGCGAGGGGCGGGCCTGCCCCACGCTTCGCGACAGCGTTTCTGCAGCTGTTGCACGCCGCAATCGAAGGGAATGGAATCGAAGCCGCACGAGAAAACAATGCGCGCGCCGCTTCTGCGCGCAGCCGCCTCATGCGCGTCGATCATCTCACGCATCCAGCCGGGCTCACCACAGAGGTCGACATAGCCGGTCCCGGTGGCGACACACGCCTCGATGAGCGGCGAGCCGTAGAGCTGATAAGGTCCGACCGTTGAAATCACGACGTGCGTGCGCTCGGCCATAAAACGGAGAGCGGTGGAATCCGCGGCATCTGCGACGAGGAGCGGCGTGTCGGTCGGCGCAGCGACGGACGATCGTATTTCCTCAAGCTTGACCAGACTACGACCAGCCATAGCCCAGCGCGGCGCGTCGGTGCGGGCGGAGAGGGTCGTGAGATACTCGGCAACGAGCCGGCCGGTGAAGCCGGTCGCGCCATAAACAACAACATCAAACTCGCGTTGGGATGTCATCTCGCGTGAGGCCGTGCGGGTGCAGGCTCGGGCGGAGAAAGCCTCCGCCAGGCGTTGACCGCGTGCGTTCAGCGGCCTGTGCGGGTGAATTTAGCCACGTTTGCTGCAAGGGGCAACGGACATCCCTAGTCGTCGCTGTAACCGATTGCCGCTCTCGCTGCCCTGGCAGTTAGGGCAATCCGCTGCTGCTCCGGTGTCGCCCTGCTGACACTGCCATCCGCATTGATGATCAGCGACCCATCCGCGCAAGTCAGAGGCCACTCACCGGCCGACAGCGGCGAGTTGCCGTTTTGATGAGGGTCGGGCCGTTCTGAAGCGTCGAAGAGGCATTTCGGGTCAACGTGTCGTGTCATCCTGGACTATACCGGTCTCGTGAACGTGGAACTTGCCGCCAAAGCAGCAAAGACCATGCCTTCCTCGCTGCGGGACCCTCCTTGTAGGAGTTGACATGACTTCAAGATGAACGGCGGGCTCCGCTGCGAGACTGACTCGCGGCGGGTTCACCGGTTGCGCTGGGTGCCGTCGCAGTTCTTAGGCGGCCTGCAGGACAGCTGTCCTAGCCGGCTCGTTTCGAAGCTCTTCTCGCTTCTCGTCCTTGTAAAACAGGCTCCGCAGCCCGCGTTCACGATCGAACTTCTTCCAAGCCCCTTCCGGCTGCGCGAGCCGGTCAGCGATTGCGTAAATGACCGCTGGATGCGCACCGAGGCCGATATGGCTTGCCTCGACCTCGATGTTCTCCACCTTCGAGGTCTCGCGCTCGACGCTGCATTGCCATGCGACAACGCCGTCCGTGCGGCTGAAAATCGAGGTGGTCGGAATCGGCGGAGGCGACGCAAACTGGCTGCTATCCATGCGGTCGATGCGTTCACCGCTTGCGAGCTCGTAGACCCGCCAAGCGTTCGTCGCGCGCGGGCTTCCCTTGAAGGGTGTTCCGAGCGTGATCACGCAGCGAACATCTTCCGCCGCCAGTTTGGCCATTTCGCGCGCGTAGATGCCGCCGAGGCTCCAACCAATCAACGACACCTTGCGTCCGGACTCAGCTCGCAACTTCTTCACCCGTTTAAGGCATGCGTCCAAGACGCCTTCACGCGGTCCCAAGTTCAAGCCGAGGCCCCATTCGTGCGCCTTGTAGCCTTGCGCCCGTAGGAACTCACGCAACGTGAGTGTCGAGGCATCCGAGGCCGTCAGTCCGGGGAAGATCAGGACGGAGTGGCCGTCGCCGCGCGGCGCCGAACGCAGGATCGGCAGCGCCGCCAAGGTCGCGTAATATTCGAGCAAAGCGCGACCGCCCTCGAGCGCCAGCAAGAGCTTGCTCGGGGGGCGGATATCGTTTGTTACTTTCACCTGCACGTTTCTGTCCTTTCGCAAAGGAAACAAAACATTGAAAGACAGTTTTAGTTCGATTGAAAGCAGCAAGCGCGACAAAGTGCCCTTGTAACAATTGATGCTATTCCGCGGGGCGCGGCGACGCGAGGGAACGGGGGAGGTTGTTGGCTGGTCCAAGATCATGTTTGATCGGCCGCCTTCATCCCAGGAACTGAGCGTACGTTCCCCTGAATTGCCTCGCTTGAGAGCCAACGCTATGATCATCGACTGTCACGGCCATTACACGACGGCGCCGAAGGCACTAGAGGACTGGCGTAACCGTCAGATCGCAGGAATTCGCGACCCGTCGATGAAGCCTCGGGTCTCCGAGCTGAAGATCGGCGACGATGAATTGCGCGAATCGATCGAGAGCAATCAGCTCCGGCTCATGAAAGAGCGCGGCCTAGACCTGGTTATCTTCAGCCCCCGCGCAAGTTTCATGGCCCATCACATCGGCGACTTCTCCGTCTCGTCGGAATGGGCCTCCATCTGCAACGAGCTATGTTATCGGGTCTCGAAGCTCTTTCCAGACAATTTCATCGGCGCGGCCATGCTGCCGCAGAGCCCAGGGGTCGATCCAAAGACCTGCATCCCCGAGCTCGAGAAATGCGTGAAGGAGTATGGCTTCGTCGGCATCAATCTCAATCCCGATCCCTCCGGCGGCCATTGGACAAGCCCGCCACTTACTAACCGGCACTGGTATCCCATTTACGAGAAGATGGTGGAATTCGACATTCCCGCCATGATCCACGTCTCGACGAGCTGCAATCCCTGCTTCCACACGACCGGCGCGCATTACATCAATGCTGATACGACTGCCGTCATGCAGCTCATCGAGGGCGATCTGTTCAAGGATTTTCCGACGCTGCGCTTCGTGATCCCGCACGGTGGTGGGGCTGCGCCCTATCACTGGGGCCGCTACCGCGGGCTTGCGCAAGCGCTAGAAAAGCCGCTACTGCGTGAACATCTCCTCAGGAATGTCTTCTTCGATACCTGCGTCTATCACCAGCCCGGTATCGATCTGCTGACAAGGGTCATCCCTGTCGACAATGTCCTGTTCGCCAGCGAGATGGTTGGCGCGGTGCGCGGGATTGATCCCGAGACAGGGCACAACTTCGATGACACGAAGCGCTATATCGACGCGACGCAGAACCTAAGCCCCGAAGATCGCCACAAGATTTTCGAAGCCAACCCGCGTCGCGTCTACCCAGGTCTTGATGCCGCGTTGAAGGCGCGGGGACGATAAGGGAAAACGTCATGAGCGAACTCGGAATCGTACGACGTAAAATTAACCGCGCAGATCGCGCCCTTGTCGACCAGCTCGCGCGATTTGGTGTCGCGACCGTGCACGAGGCTTTCGGGCGGCTCGGATTGATGAAGCCTTATATGCGCCCGATCTACACAGGCGCGCAGATCTCGGGCACGGCAGTGACGGTGCTCATGCATCCCGGCGATAATTGGATGCTGCATGTCGTCGCCGAGCAGATCGAGCCCGGGGATATCGTCGTGGCGGCGATCAGTGCCGAATGCTGCGACGGATATTTTGGCGATCTTCTCGCGACAAGCTTTAAGGCGCGGGGGGCAAGAGGGCTCATCATCGATGCCGGGGTGCGCGATGTTAAGACGCTGACCGAGATGGGCTTCCCTGTCTGGAGCAAGTGCATTTCAGCAAAGGGTACGGTGAAAGCGACGCTCGGCTCGGTCAATATCCCGATCGTCTGCGCGGGTGTGGCTGTGCAGCCCGGGGATGCGGTCGTGGCAGATGACGACGGCGTGGTCGTTGTGCCATCCGCTTACGTGCAGAGGACGCTGGAGGCTGCCACTAGCCGCGACGCGAATGAAGGAGGCAAGCGCGCCAAACTTCAGTCCGGTGTGATTGGTCTAGACCTCTACGAAATGCGTGAACCCCTGAAGAAACTCGGATTGAGGTACGTTGACGAGTGAGTTCGCTGTCTTGCGGCCGGGGGTGCTGAATGAGTTTTCACATCACCGGCATCTCGTCGATGGCGACTCGACACATCCTGGCCGATCTCGTCGGGCTATACGAGCAGCGGATCGGATGCCGCGTTGGAATCCAGTCAATGGGCGGAGTGGATGCAGCGCGACGGATTCGAGCGGGGGAGCCGACTGACGTCATCATCCTCGCGTCAAACGTGACGGAGCAGCTCGAAGCTGAAGGTCATATCGTTTCCGGGAGCCGCGCGAATTTTGCTCGATCAGGTATTGCGATCGCGGTTCCCTCGGGTGCGCGGCGGCCCAGCGTCGAAGATGAGCAATCTGTGAAGCAGCTGACGTTGCAGGCTCGAAAGATCTGCTACTCGACTGGACCAAGCGGCGACCACTTAAGGCGGCTATGGCAGCGATGGGGCATTTCCGATGCGATTTCACAACGCATTGTTCAGGCGCCTGCAGGGGTAGCGGTGGGCACGATGATCGCGAACGGTGAAGCCGATGTCGGGTTTCAGCAGCTGAGCGAACTGCTTCACGTACCCGGCATCGGCATAGTCGGCCCTTTGCCTCCTGAAATTCAGGCAATGACTATGTTCGCGGCTGGCGTCAGCAGCTCGTCTTCACAAGTCAAGCAGGCGGGAGCTCTGATCGCATATCTGACCTCGCCCGAAGCGGAAGCGGCAAAACGTCAGCACGGCATGGATTGAGATGAGCACAGCCCGCAGCATAGAGCGTCGCGAAAATCGGGTCGAAGATTCGAATTCCGCGGCCTTTTCTAGCGTCTCAGCAAGCCCGGAGAATGTTGATTGCACAGGCCTGGCGGAGGGAGCGTCCGCAATACTTCTCTTATAAGTCACTGAATTCACGTGCATTCCGACTCGGCAGCACGCCCTCACCCCAACATTCGCCCTAACAAGCCGCGAACCGTAGCGGTTTTCCGTGAACGTCAGCGGCCAACGAGTCAGCTTGTCGCACTTTTCCCTGCGGACCGGCAGGATCAATTTCGCAGCTTCGGAGGCCAGCATGGCCAGGTTCCCGCTCATCTGGATCGGCATGCTCATCGGATCAGTGGCTGGCAGCTTCATTCCAGAATTGTGGGGATCGGGAATGCTGTCTGTCGGCTCGGTAATCTGGAGCGGGCTCGGGGGAGCGGCGGGAATATGGATCGGCTATAAGCTGACCTTCTGATCCAGACGTACATTAATGATGTACCGCCTACCCGGCACCTCGATTGGACAGCATCAGCACCGCTGCCTTTGACGGCAGCACGCCCGGCGAGAATAGCGCCTGAATCAATCGCAGTCCTCGGCCGAAAACCTTAGCCGGCAGACTGTCGCGCCCCGAGCATCGGTCACATGCATTTCCCAAAGGTCGCCCGCGAGGAATTGTCGATCGCTTTCCCTCAGCATCTCGCCGGCCGTGATGATCGCCTGCCGATGAGCCTCATTGCGTCCCGGAAGCTCAATCCCCTCATCGTCCGGCAAGTCTTTGCCATCGTGAACATTGAAGAAGTAGCGCGGCATCGAGTTCACCTGATTCAGGGGTGACCCGGGTAGAGACCAAAAGCTGTGCATATGCTTTAACCTAGATTAGCCGCGCGCTTTTATTCCCTCGGCATGAATATGCATCCCGATTCACATCCGTTAATGGCTGACGCGCCTGGCTCGAATACTGTGGCGGGGTGTGCTGCGTATCTGCACATTCTTGGCGTTCGGAAGGCGCCGCGCTCGTCCCCGCTTCATCTGAGACGCGGTGCCTTCCATGCTGGCCGATCATGCTCAGGCTCGTGCCTTCAATGGCCGGACTGAGTCGACTGTCGTTCACATGGATCAGGTGAGCGAGTTGCGACCCGATCGGGTTAGGCAGCTCGAAACGTGCAGCCGCCCTATTCTCCAAGACATGGAAGAGGCCGAAGCCTACTGCTCGCCCGGTATGAAGCTGCCGAAGTCGCGCTTGATCGCGGCCATGGGATTACGGCTATGCGGGTCTATTGCGCGGCCGGACTCGTATGCCCGCACTCCAAGTTTTCAGCTTTGATGATTGGCCGTGCCGGACGAAATGCCGGTAATTAATATCCCGCGCTTCCGCCGTTTCGTTTGCTCGAAATGCGGGAGCCGGAAGATACAGGTTAAATCAGTATGGTCGGAGAGGAAGGCCGGAAGCACGCTTTACAGCCCGGCATTTGAGGCCGCGATGCCCGGTGGCGGCTCCTGTCTATACCGGCTTCTTTGCAGCTTAACCCGGCGAGCCATGTCTCACCCCAACAAAGACCCCAACATCGGACGCGGGATTATAGCGAACAGCGCGAACAGAGTAAGGCAGGTGAACGCTTAAAAGCCTTTTGCACAAATGAGTGAAATGCCCCTTCGCGAAGACCGGTGAACTGTAGTTTGGCGGAGGGAGCGGGATTCGAACCCGCGATACCGTTTCCGGTATACACACTTTCCAGGCGTGCGCCTTCAACCACTCGGCCACCCCTCCGGATTCCGCTGGTCCGTGCCGGGTGTCCGGCCAGTGCGGCGGGAAAGCGCGGGCACTATACTATCGGGGCTGCGCAAGCAAGGCGCGGACCCCGGCTTGACAGGGCGCGGTAAAACCCGGAAAGCCGCCCGCCCTCAGGCCTCAGCGCCTGTCCAAAGCAACCGGACGATAGGCCCTCATGGGTTTCAAATGCGGCATTGTCGGCTTGCCCAATGTCGGCAAGTCGACGCTCTTCAATGCGCTGACGCAAACCGCGGCGGCGCAGGCGGCCAATTACCCCTTTTGCACGATCGAGCCGAATGTCGGCGACGTTGCCGTCCCCGATCCGCGGCTTGACGCGCTGGCGCGTATAGCGCTGTCGAAAGAGATCATTCCGACGCGCCTCACCTTCGTCGACATCGCCGGACTCGTGCGCGGCGCCTCCAAAGGGGAGGGGCTCGGCAATCAGTTTCTCGCAAACATCCGCGAGTGCGACGCCATCGCCCATGTGGTGCGCTGTTTCGAGGACAGCGACGTCACGCATGTTGAAGGCGGCATTGAACCGATCCGCGATATCGAGACGATCGAGACCGAGCTGATGCTTGCGGACCTCGACAGCCTGGAGAAGCGCATCGTCGCGGTCGAGAAGAAGGCAAAGGGCGGCGACAAGGAGGCGAAGGAGCAATTCGCGCTGATGAGACGCTGCCTCGAGCTTTTGCGCGCGGGGCATCCGGCGCGCGCCGCCGATATTGCGGCGGAGGAGCGGCGCGCGTTCAACCAGCTCGGGCTCTTGTCCTCAAAGCCGGTGCTCTACGTCTGCAACGTCGAGGAGGCATCCGCCGCCAAAGCCAATGCATTCTCAGCGCAGGTCGAAAAGCGCGCAATGGAAGAGGGCGCCGTCGCGGTTGTCGTCTCGGCGCAGATCGAAAGCGAAATCGCGACTTTATCGGCCGACGAACAGACGGACTATCTCGAGGCCGTCGGGTTGTCGGAGCCCGGGCTGAACCGCGTCATCCGCGCCGGCTATGATCTCCTGCATCTCGTCACCTTTTTCACCGCCGGCCCGAAGGAAGCGCGGGCCTGGACGGTCGAGAAGGGCACGCGCGCGCCGCAGGCCGCCGGCGTCATCCACAGCGACTTCGAAAAAGGCTTCATCCGCGCCGAGACGATCGCCTACGACGACTACGTTGCGCTTGGTGGCGAGGCCGGCGCGCGCGAAGCCGGAAAGTTCCGGCTTGAGGGCCGCGATTATGTCGTCGCCGACGGCGACGTGATGCACTTCAGGTTTGCGACTTGACGCACGGCCTCAAGCGGTGCTCCCGGCATCGACGGTGAGCACGGTTCCCGTGATGTTGCGTGCTTTGTCGCTCAGCAAAAAGGCGACAGCCTCGGCGACATCCCTCACCTCCGGCAGCCGCTGCAGGGCGCTGCGGCGCGCGATCTGCTGGCGCTGCTCGTCGCTCATCGCGGCCGTGAGTTCGGTCCCGATAAAGCCTGGCGCAACCGCGTTGACGGTAATCCCAAGCCGGCCGACTTCGCGCGCGAGCGATTTCGTGAAACCGATCATCGAGGCCTTGGTCGCACCATAGACCGAGAGCCCGCTATAGCCGGTACTGGCCATGATTGAGGAAATATTGACGATCCGTCCAACGCCTTCGTTCATCATGCTGCGCACGACGTATTTGGTGAGAACGATCGGCGCCAGCGTGTTGAGCTGCACGAGCTTTTCGATGCTTGCCTCCGGCATGGTGGCCAGAATGCCTTCCGTTCCGAGCCCGGCATTGTTGACCAATCCATAGAGCGGACCGAAGCGCTCACGCAAAGTCCGCACGAGCTGGTGGAGCTTGCCAGTTTCGCTGAGGTCGAATGGCACGAAATATATCGAATCCGGAATTCTCTCCTTTGCCGCTGCAAGCTCCTGTGTTTCCCGCCGGGCAATCGCAATCACGGTGTAATCGCTCGCGGCCAATGCCTGCACGATGGCAAGGCCGATGCCGCGGCTGCCGCCGGTGACGATCACGTTAGCCATTGGTGCGCGCGAGCTTTCCGCCGGACGTCACCGCGAGCTGGTCGACCACCATGATGCGGGATGGAACTTTATGCCGCGGGAGATTTGCCCGGCAGAGCGCGGAGATCTCGTTTGCGAGTCCGCCCTCGGCCGCTCGATCATTCGCGACGATTTCCGCCTGCACGAGCGCCCCGGTGATCGGGTTCTTGCGTGCGCTGACACGCGACATCCGCACCGCGGGATGTTTGTTGATGACGGACTCGACTTCCTCGGGATGTACCTTCAGGCCGCCGACATTGATGATGCCGCCACGTCGGCCGACGAAGTAGAACCGGTCGCCGCGCCGTTCGACCATGTCGCTGGTGTCGACGAAGCCGTCGCCATCATGAAGCTGTTCGGCTGTACCAAGATATGCGCGCGCGGTGCGGTCCGAACGGATGCGCAGAGATCCCTCGACAATCTTCATCTCGACGGCGCTGCCGTCCGATTGCGACACGAAGCTTACCGGAAAGCCCTCAAGTCCATCCACCACATTGAACGTGACGCCGGCCTCGGTCGAAGCATAAGCATGCGACACCGAAGCCGGTGCGAACGCCTTCTTTAAGGCATCGAGAAGAGGCTGGTCCGCAATCTCACCCGAAAGGCGCACATAATCCGGCGTGATCAACGAACGCTCAGGCGACATGAGAACACGGCGCCAGTGCGACGGTGTCCCGGAAATGTGAGTGACGCCGCATCGCGCCAGCCGCCGCAGGTGCTGATCGAGCGGTTCATCCGCGTGCGAGAAGATCATCGAAGCGCCGCCAACAATAGCCCGCAGAAAAATCTGCAAACCGCCATAGCGGCGAATGTCATAGAATGTTGCCCAGACGGTCGGCTGCGCGTGGGGCTTTGCCGGTCCGATTGCTCCGACGAGCCCGCGTAAGCTGTGCGCGACGAGTTTCGGCGCGCCTGTGGTACCCGATGTTGTGAGCACCCATTCGGTTTCGTGCACCGCTTTGGAATCTGAGGCGTCAGGCAACGATGGCGCGCTATACGGAATCACAGGCGGACCGAAATTGCGGAAAGAGGACTGATCCGCGTCGCACACGATGGTGTCGACCTCCGCCTGCCGGACAATCCCGGCGAGGTGTTCCTCATCGAGCCCCGGCGGACAGAGAACCATCCGCCGCGCGATGCCGTCGAGTTCGATCAGGACAAGCGATGTCGTTAGTTGATCTTCGGTCGCGATCAGAACCGAGCGGCCGTTCAAACCCTCACGATTTTCAAAGCCGGTGCAGCGTGCCGCTCTCTCCAGCAGAACCGACCCGCTCGCTCCGTGGAGCATGCTTGCGGAGATGTCGCCAGCTTGCGCAAGAAAGCCGCGGAGCGTGACCTCAGGCCGGCGCATGTTCGTAGAGCGCGATGAGGTCGCCGAGCGTCACCGGAAAGCTCACCTCATCGGATTCGCTGAACGGATCGCGTCCCGTCTCGTCTTCGAGCCGGGCGACGAGCAGCGCGAAGCAGAGCGAATCCAGTCCGGAATTCGTTAAAGCGAGATCATCAGTCAGTGGCGCCAGCGTCTTCTTCTGCGCCGCGGCGATGTCCTCGATTGCCTGCACTATTCGGGAGCGTGTGGACATGTTGGACTCTTCTGCAACGGACCTAACCCGCCGCCGGATTGGCCACAACGTTTCGGCGGAATCATGGTGAATGGGAGCGGCGCAAGGTATCAGAAGCGGAACTCGCCGCTCTCGATCCTGCGGTAGATTGCCTCGTTGAGCGGCACATAAGCATCTGTGGCTCGATCTTCCACATAGATCGGATCACTTGCGGCCTGCGGATTGAAGCTTTCGGTGACCAAAGCCTGTTTTTTGGGCTTAAAGGTCTCGGTCACGTCAATCACGCTGCAAAGCCGCACAAACAGCGGCCGTGCATAGGGAGGCAAGCGCTCCTTGGCTACGCAATGAAAGGTTGCAAGGTCGAAAGTGGCGTCTGCTGTTATGGCAGCCATTCCTGCACGACCGTCAGCGCCGGGCACGGCTACCCCGTAGACGACCACATCGAGAACTCCGGGACAGGAGGACAGCGCCGCGGCCACCTCCAGCGTGGAGACGTTTTCGCCTTTCCAGCGGAACGTATCGCCGATCCGGTCGACGAAATAGATGAAGCCGCGCTCGTCCATGCGCATGAGATCGCCGGTGCGATACCATGCGTCTCCGTCTTCAAACACATCGCGAAGAATCTTCCGTTCGGTTTCGGTGGCATTCACGTAGCCATCGAAGCGTGTCTCGGCATTATCGGCATTGCCGCTGATCCTGCCGAGCGCCTCGCCGGTTTCGTTCGCGGCGCACCGCACGCAGCGTCCGTTCTGATCGCGATAGGGCTGCTCCCGCTCCGCGTCATAACGCACGATCACCGCGGGAAATCGCGGCGCGAGAAATGCCGGCACGTGGCCGATCGCGCCGGGCTCATTCTCGATATTGAACAGGGAGAACGTGCCCTCGCTCGCCGCGTAGAACTCGATGATCTGCGGGATGGCGAAACGCTCTTCGAATTTTGTCCACATGTCCGCGCGTAATCCGTTGCCGCAGGCCAGGCGCAAGTGATGGCCGCGTTCTTCGGGAGAAGGAGGCGCATTCACCAGGTAGCGGCAGAGTTCGCCAATATATTGGAACAGCGTGCAGTCCCAACGTACGACGTCTGCCCAGAAGCGGCTTGCAGAGAATTTCTCTGCGATGACCACGGAGCCGCCGGCGACGAGTACAGAGCCAACTGCAACGATGCCTCCGACGCTGTGGTAGAGCGGTAGGCAATTGTACATGCGGTCGCTCGCCTTGAAGTCAGCGAGTCCGGCGAACCAGAGCGACCATTGCAGGATGCGATGATGCGTGACCTTGGCCGCCTTCGGCAGCCCCGTCGTTCCGGACGTGTAGATCAGAAGCGCGGTGTCGCGGATGGTGACCGGCGGCCGCTCAGAAGCAGACAGGGGTGCACCGGAATATTCGGCCAATCGGGTTGCGAAATCTTTATCCAGCCAGGTCTGAAACAAATCCGAGTCGGGAACCGCTTCGCGTAGCTGTTGATGCAGTTCCGAGGCGACGATCACATGCTTCGGCGCGACGGATTCAATGACGTGGGCGAGCGAGGTCCCCACGAGACTTGTGTTGATCAGCGCGACGATACCTCCGACGCGTGTGATGCCCAGCCAGATCGCAACGTATTGCGGCTGGTTCGGCATGAGGAGGCAAACAACATCGCCCTTTGCGAGATGCTCGAGTGCCCAACGGCTATAGCGATTGCCTCGCTTGGCAAGCTCGGCATAGGTGAGCGATTGAGCATCACAGAGCAGCGTCGGTGCGCTGCCATGGGCGATTGCTTGCTCCTGAAGATGGTCTGCGAGTAAGCGCGTTGGGTTCGCGGCTATCCTGGACGTCGCCTGAAGCGCGCGAATCCAGGCGTCGCGGCTCGAGCGCGTCTTCACGATCGTGGCTTCATCGGACGCTTCGGGTCATAGGGACTCGATGGATTGACGTCGATATCGACAATGTCGACGCAACCCTGTTGCTGGCTATGGCTCCCTCCACTGTACCATGGTCCCTCTCGAAGCTGAACGTTGCGCACCTTCGATAAAAACAGACAGCGCCACTCACCGCCCTGTGGTAAGCCGGACCTGCTCGCGCCGCCGAACTGATAAGTGAGCGCCTTCTCCTGTCCCTCCGAGTGGCCGAGAATGTGCGAACAGACTTCCCGGGAATGACCCTCATATATGCACGTGATTTGCTTCCGCTCGAACATTGCCTCTTCAAAGAGCTGGTAAGTCGCGCTAGGCATCGGATTAAACCGCGAGATACATCGCCTGGACCGTGGCATCCGCCTGTAACGCCGCCGTGTCGCCGCTCCAGACGATCTCGCCCTTTTCGATCACATAGTGCCGGTCGGCCAGCGCGCAAAGCTCGTCAAGCTCCTTGTCGATGATCAGCATCGACAGCCCGGTGTGCTTCAGCTCGTGCAGACGGCGCCAAATCTCCTCGCGCACGATGGGTGCGAGGCCCTCGGTCGCTTCATCGAGAACGAGAAGCGAGGGATTGGTCATCAGCGCGCGGCCGATCGCGAGCATCTGCTGCTCGCCGCCGGAAAGCTCGGCGCCGCCATTGTCCAGCCGTTCGCCCAGGCGGGGAAACAAGTGTAGCACCCGCTCCAGGTTCCAGGCCGAGGCACTATCGCGCTCGCGCCCGGCAACCAGCAGATTCTCGCGCACGCTGAGGTTTGGGAAAATGCGCCGTCCTTCCGGTACGTAACCAAGCCCGCGTCGCGCGATGACATGCGACGGCCGGCTGGCGATCGACTCGCCTCGCCAAAGGATACGGCCGGCCGAACAGCGCATGAGTCCCATGATCGTGCGCACGCTCGTCGTCTTGCCCATGCCATTGCGCCCGAGCAGGGTAACGACCTCACCCTCGCCGATTTGCAGCGAGACGCCGAACAGCACCTCACTCGGTCCATAAGCGGCGTGCACGGCCTCGACTTCGAGAAGGCGCGTCACCGATGCTTCTCGCCGAGATAGGCAGCGCGAACCTGCGCATCGGCACGGATGTGCGCAAACGAGCCACTGGCAACGACGCGGCCGGCGACGAGAACGCTGACGCGATCGGCGAGCGCCTCCACTGCCGACATGTCGTGCTCGACGAGCAGCATCGAATATTGCGTTTTGAGTTTGCGCAGAATCTCGGTCATCCGCGCGGTATCCTGCCGGCCCATGCCGGCCATCGGCTCGTCAAGCAGCAACAGTTTCGGGCGCATCGCGAGCGCCATGGCAAGTTCGAGCTGCCGCTGCTCGCCGTGAGAGAGCGCAACCGCACGAACATGCGCGCGGTGGTCGAGGCCGATCGCGGAAAGTGCGGCATGAGCCGGCTCCGTCAGCGCAGCGTCGTCGAGGGCCGGACGGCCGAAACGGAAGCTGTGTCCCGCCTGCGCCTGCACAGCGAGAACGGCGTTGGTCAAGGCGGTGAATTGCGGAAAGATCGACGTGATCTGGAAAGATCGTGCCAAACCTTGAACAGCGCGCCGCCAGGCGGCATCGCGCGCGATGTTGCGGCCGCCGAAAATAATCTCGCCTTCATCAGGCGAAAGCTCGCCCTGGATCTGGGCGATAAAGGTGGTCTTGCCGGCGCCGTTTGGCCCAATCAGCGCATGCGTTTCGCTCGCTCGCACGTCGAGATCGACATGATCGGTCGCGAGCAGGCCGCCGAAGCGCTTCACGAGCTTCCTCACGCTGAGAAGCGTCACATCAGCCATCGCCTGCCCGCTCGGGAAAAAGGCCGACAAGGCCCGATCGTGCAAAGCGGACGAAGATGAGAATCAACGGGCCGAACACGAGCTGCCAGTACGTGGTCACATGCGACAGGGTCTCTTCGGCAAGCATGAAGACCATGGCGCCAAGCAGCGGCCCGACTGCGCTGCCCATGCCGCCGAGAACGACCATGATGATGAGATCGGCCGAGCGGCCCCAGTTCATGACGCTCGGGCTGACAAACTCGCTGTGGTTGGCGAGCAGAATTCCGGCGAGGCCGCAGAGCGCGCCCGCGATCACAAAAGCGGCAAGACGGTATCGGTAAACGGGAAAGCCGAGTGCACGCATGCGGCGCTCGTTCATCGCGGCGCCACGCAGAACCATGCCGAAGCGCGTGCGGGCGAGATGCGCGACCAGCGCGATCGTCGCAACGAGGAGAGCGAGGCAGAGAAAATAAAATGTCGTGCGGTTTGTCAGATTGAGCAGACCAAATTGGCTCCGCGTCGGAATGACGAGGCCATCTTCTCCGCCATAGGCGTCGAGGCCGACGCTCAGGAAATAAACCATCTGCGCGAAAGCCAGCGTGACCAGGATGAAATAAACGCCGCGGGTGCGCAGACTGAGCGCACCGATGACGAGAGCCGCGACCGCCGCGGCGAGAATGGCGAGCGGCCATTGCAGGAAACCGGAGGTCACGTCCTGCGCGGTCATGATCCCGACCGCGTAGGCGCCTATGCCGAGAAAAGCGGCGTGCCCAAGGCTGACCATGCCGCCATATCCGAGGATGAGATCAAGGCTGACCGCGGCCATTGCAAGAATGACCACGCGGGTGAGGACGATCAGGGGATAATCGTTTCCGACGAATGTTGCGGACAATGGCGCAAGCGCGAGCAGGAGAAGGAGCGCACATGTCAGCAGGAATCGCGGCGAGGGTTGCCTCAACGCGCGCCTCTGGCGGGAAACAGGCCCTGAGGCCTCACGAGAAGGACGAGGGCAAGCAGGATGTAGATCGCGACGGAGGATAACGCGCCGGCCGCCGTTGACGCGGCGACCGGCGAGAGCACGAGACGCAGAAGCTCGGGCAGATAGGCGCGCCCGAGCGCATCGATCAGGCCGACGATCAAGGCGGCCAGAAACGCGCCGCGCACGGAGCCGAGACCTCCGATAACGATAATAACCAGCGCAAGGATCAAAATATTGTCGCCCATGCCGATCTGCACGGTGAGGAGCGGCGCAGCGAATAGTCCGGCGAGGCCCGCGAGCGCGGCGCCTAGGCCGAAAACAAAGGTCGACACGAGCGTCACATCTGCGCCGATCGCGCCCGCCATATCGCGGTCGGACGCTGCGGCGCGGATGATCATGCCGGTCTTCGTGCGCTGCACGAGCAGATATAGACCGGCCGCGACAAGAAGGCCGACGCCGATAAGCACAAGACGGTAGACGGGATAACTGAAAGTTGGGCCCAAAGAGACCTGGCCCGCCAAAGCCTGCGGCACGGCGAGCGTGCGGCCCGCCGGGCCCCAGACCAGCCTGACGAAATCATTGAAGAAGAGCACAAGCCCGAAGGTGCCGAGCACCTGATCGAGATGACCGCGCCCGAACAACGGCCGCAGCCAAATTGCCTCGATGGCGAGGCCAAGAAGCGTGGTGCAGAGAATTGCCAAAAGCCCGCCAAGGACAAAGCTTCCTGTCAACGCGACAAAAGTGGCGGCGAAATAGGCGCCCATCATGAACAGCGAGCCGTGGCTCAGATTCATGAAATCCATGATGCCGAAGACAAGCGTCAGCCCCGCCGCCACCAGGAATAGCAGCAGCGCGAGCTGCACGCCATTGAGCGTCTGGTCGATCAGAAGCGACATCGGAATGAGAGCGGGCTGCGCGCCGTCGCACTCACTTCATCTGGCATTTCTCGTAGAAGACATCTTTCATGTCGGTGAAAACGGTGCTTAGCGTCTTCATCGTAAATTCTCCCTGCGCGTCCTTGACGACTTCCTGGGCGTAAAAATCCTGGATCGGGAAGTGATTTGTGTTGTAGCGGAACTTCCCACGCACGGACTGGAAGTTCGCCTTCTCCAAAGCGGCGCGGAAGGCGTCCTTGTCATCGAGCTTGCCGCCGGTCGCCACAACCGCGCTAGCAATAAGCATAGCGGCATCGTAGTTCTGCGCGGAATAATAGGAGGGATACCGTCCATACTTCTTCCGGAAATCGGCGACAAATTTCTTGTTGGCCGGATTGTCCAAGTCCTGCACCCATTCCTGCGTGCTGACATGGCCGAGCGCCAGCTCCTTGAGCTGTGGCAGCGTCAGCGCGTCAACCGTGAAAGAACTGTAGATCGGAATCTGCCCGAGCAGTCCTGCCTGCGAATATTGCTGAACAAACTGCGCTCCCGCTTGACCGGGATAGAACACCCACACTGCGTCAGGTTTGACGGAGCGAACCTTCGAAAGCTCGGTCGAAAAATCGACCTGACCCGGCCAGCGCGTATATTCCTCGCCGACAACCTCACCTTTAAAAGTTTTCTTCACGCCGGCGGCCATGTCCTTGCCGGCAGCATAGTTCGGCGCGAGCACGAACAGCTTCTTCACATTGCGCTGATTTAACAATTCGCCGAGAGCCATGGGCGTTTGGTCGTTTTGCCACGATGCCGAGAAGAACCACGGCGAGCACGCTTCGCCCGCGAGCTGCGACGGGCCTGCATTGCCGCTGATGATGAAGGTCTTCGCGTCGATCGCCGGCTTGACAGACGCCAGAAGCACGTTCGACCAGTTGTAGCCGGTCACGACGTCGACTTTGTCCGACTGCAACAGCTTTTCGGTGACCTGCCGGCCGACTTCCGGCTTGATCTGATCGTCCTCGTAGATCATCTGCACATCGAGGTTGCCCATCTTGCGGCCGAGATGATCGAGAGCGAGTTCGAACCCGTCCTTCTCGTCGTTGCCGATGAAAGCGTTTGGGCCGCTGAACGTATTGACATAACCGATCTTGATCTTACCCGGCTGCCCCTGTGCGGAGAGCACAGTGAAGGCCGTCATCAGAGCGGCGATCGCGAAGCTTCTTGTCATTGTTCCTTCCCCGTTAGTCTTGATTTGCGCGGCGCTATTTCTATGCATCCCATACAACAGGCAGCGATAGTGGTCCCCGGAACGAGACATTCGGCGCGAAAGAAAGCTTCGTTCCTTTTGCATGGCGTAGACTCGGAAGTCGAGACGAGACTTCTTCCAAGACGACACGTGCCTGAAGTCGGGCCAATGGCGCGCCCAGGCAGAGATGCGCCCCGTTTCCGAACGACAGGTGGTCCCGCGCATTGGCGCGCCGGATATCGAGGCGATCGGGATCGGCGAAAACCTCCGGGTCGCGATTGGCCGCGCCAAGCATCATGAGCAAGTTCGCGCCGGCGGGAACGGCGACGCCGCCCACCTCCGCCGCGCGCGTGGTGCGGCGGCGCCATGCGATGACGGAGGAATCTAGACGCAGGATTTCCTCGACGGCATTGGGGATCAGACCAGGATCGGCGATGATGTTGCTCCAAGCCTGCCGATCAGCAAGCAACCGATTGAACATGTTGCCGAGCAGCCCGGTCGTGGTCTCATGCCCGGCAAACAGCAGATTGAGAACGACCGTTGCAGCCTGTTCACGCGTGAGCGTCCGGCCTTCGACATCCGGCGTGTGAACCAGCGTCGAGACGAAGTCGTCGCGCGGTTCGGCTGCCCGGGCGGCTACGAGCTGCTCGGCAAGCGACCAAAATCGCGCCATGCCTTGCGCCGCCTTCACCTGTTCGCTTTCCGAGGGACGGCCGTAGATGAACAGGATGCGGTTCCACGAACCCTCCTTGACGCGCGTCACTTCACTATTGTCGACGCCGAGGATGCGGAACAGCACGAGGACCGGCAATTCCCAGGCGAGATTAGCGACGAGATCGGCGCGGCCCTCGCGCAGACGCTCGCTGCAGAAGCGTACCGTGAGCTCGCGCACGAAGGCTTCCATCTCGGCGACGCGCTTCGGCGTGAAGGCGATGTTGGCGATCCGCCGCACCCGGGTATGGGCAGGCGGGTCGACGTTGGCGAGCGTCGGCACCGCCCCCCAGCCGCCCTCCTGGAGTGCCTTCGACGCGATCGGACAGGGCGGGCGCAGCGGCGCGTTCGCGTTGGCGGCGGAAAATGTCGGCGGATCGCGGAAAATCTGTTTGATGTCGCGATGGCGGGTGACGATCCAATGATCGATCGAGTCCGCATAGAATATCGGTGCGGCCTCGCGCGCCTCCCTGAGATAAGGGTAGGGATCATCGAGATAGGCTTCATCGAGCGGGTCGAAGCGCGCGCCGATCGGCGCCCTTTGCTCCAGTGTCACGACGCTCATCGAACCTCCCAATCAGCGCGCATGCAGTAGACGCCGATTTCCACGCGCAGAAAAGTCAGCAAATCACCGGAGCGGGCTTAGACGCGCTCTGCGCATCGTGGAGCTGGGTTTCAGCTGGCCACGAGCGGTCCGAGGCTTGCGAGCGTCTTGGCGGAGGACGCAGTCCTAACGAACCAGTCTCTTTTACCCTGCTCCGCCTAATCTACCCTGATAACATTTACGTACGCAGTTTCGTCGAGTCCGGTCCACGCCGAATTGCGAGAGGGCGGGTCGTTGCGCGATCGCCGTAATTGGCGCCAAGCCTCCAGGATCAGGGGAGATGTGGTCTTAAAACAGGGTTGATTTTTGACCTAAACAGGGTTGACTTACCGCACCGAACAGGGACAACTGCTCCTAGATCCCGTCAAGAGGTGGATGCGATGGCCGAGCGGAATGAGCAGGCGAAGGGAGAGACTAGATCGCCCAAGTACCGCAATCCGCCAGCTGAATATCGCTTCAAGCCGG
>JAXDNH010000107.1:0-40301 GCA_034669525.1 Methylobacteriaceae bacterium
CAACGACCCGCACCGTCGAGCTTGCCAAGGTAGCCACTCGGCGCGAGCACGATCTTCTCGGCGAGCGCGACGTACCGGCCGATGCCTATTGGGGCATTCACACGCTGCGGGCGGTGGAGAATTTTCCGATCACCGGCGTGCCGGTCGGCCATTTCCCGGAATTTGTCCGCGCGCTGGCGCTCGTAAAACAGGCGGCCGCGCGCGCCAACAAGAGACTCGGCCATCTGCCCGCGCAGAAGGCCGACGCGATCGTGCGCGCCTGCGATCTCATTGCGCGCGAGGGGCGCTATCACGACCAGTTTGTCGTCGATGCGGTGCAAGGCGGCGCCGGCACGTCCACCAACATGAATGCCAACGAGGTTGTCGCGAATGTCGCGCTCGAGATTCTCGGCCGCGAGCGGGGCGATTTCGCGGCGCTGCATCCGAACGACGATGTCAACATGTCGCAATCGACCAACGACGCCTATCCAACGGCGCTGCGGCTGGCGATCATCTTCGCCGCCACGCCGCTGATCGAAGCCTTAGATGAACTGGCCTTTGCGTTCAAAGCCAAGGCCGTCGAATTCAGCGATGTTCTGAAGATCGGCCGCACGCAATTGCAGGACGCCGTGCCGATGACGCTCGGCCAGGAATTCGATGCGTTCTTTGCGACAATCAAGGAAGATGAGGCACGGCTGAAAGAAGCCGCGGGGCTGTTCCGCGAGGTTAATCTTGGCGCAACTGCGATCGGCACCGGCATCAATGCCGATCCGCGTTATGCGGCTCTTGCGGTCGAGGAACTGGCGCGCGCGGCGCATGAATCGCTGGTTCCAGCGACAAATCTCATCGAAGCGACGTCGGATATGGGCGCCTTCGTCTTCTTCTCTGGCGTATTGAAGCGCGTTGCTGTCAAACTTTCGAAAATCTGCAACGACCTGCGCCTGCTCTCGAGCGGCCCCCGCGCCGGCTTAGGCGAAATCAAGCTGCCCCCGGTGCAGGCGGGATCATCGATCATGCCAGGCAAGGTGAATCCCGTTATTCCGGAAGTGGTGAACCAGGTCGCGTTCATGGTTGTCGGTCACGATCTGACCGTGACCATGTGCGCCGAAGGCGGCCAACTTCAGCTCAACGCATTCGAGCCGACGATCGGCTACTGCATCCTCTCGTCGCTTAGGCATCTCACCGCTGCGGTGACGACGCTGACCAATCGCTGCGTTCTCGGTATTGAGGCGGATCGTGAGCGGTGCCGCGAATTGGTTGAAAACTCGATCGGCCTCGTCACCGCGCTTGGCCCGACGCTCGGTTACGAAGCGTCCTCGCGCGTCGCCAAACGCGCCCTCGCCGAGAAGCGCAAGGTCTCCGAGATTGTCCTTGAAGAAAACCTGCTGACGCGCGAGCAGCTCGAAAGCCTTCTGCGCATCGAGGCGATGACCGCCCCCTCCCGCGCGAAACCGATGCTAGGGGCGGCGCCTACGATGCTCGGGTCGACGCGGCAGATGCCGTGATCGGCTGATCGGGCTCTATTCCTGCCCACAAGAAATGTGATTGCGGGTTTTGCTAATGCCCTGATTCGCGCCGATGCTCCGCCGCCGGAGCGGAGGCTCCGCTTTGCGCACCGGGGGCCTCGGCCTTGGGGAGGGCTCGATGACGTCGTCGGATATTCCAGCCGTCCCCGACGATCCGGAACGGCCCGATCCCGTCGTCGGGAGCACGAAGCCGCGCCTTCTCCACGTGCTCGGCCCAGGTCTCATCACCGGCGCGTCCGACGACGATCCGAGCGGCATCGCCACCTATAGTCAGGCCGGCGCGCAGTTCGGCTACGGCCTGACATGGACGATGCTGTTCACCTATCCGCTGATGACGGCGGTGCAGATGATCAGTGCGCGTGTCGGACGTACGACCGGGCGCGGTCTCGCCGGCAATCTCCGCGTTCATTACCCCGCGTGGCTCCTGCAATCGCTTGTCACGATCCTGTTGATCGCCAATACGATCAATCTCGGCGCCGATCTGGGAGCCATGGCAGACGCATCGCGGCTGCTTCTGCCTGGACCTGCCTGGCTGTTCATCGTGCTTTTCGCCGCGATATGCGTCTACATGCAGGTCTTCCTGCAATATACGCGCTACGTCGCGGTCCTGAAATGGCTGACCCTGGCTCTGTTTGCCTATTTCGCCGCGGCGGTGACGATCGAGATAGACTGGGCTGCGTTCAGCCATGGATTGTTCGTACCGAAAATTGGTAGCACGAAGGACTACCTCACCACGATCGTCGCTGTCTTCGGGACGACCATCAGTCCATATCTCTTCTTCTGGCAGGCGGCGGAAGAAGTCGAAGACATCAAGACATTTCCGCATCGCCAAGACCTCGTCGATGCACCGGAACAGGGTGAGCCGGCACTGAAACGAATCGAAATCGATACGCTGGTTGGCATGGGCTTTTCCAATCTCGTTGCGCTGGCGATCATGGTGACGACAGCAGCGACCCTCAACGTAAAGGGCACGACGGATATTCAGACGTCCGCACAAGCCGCCGAAGCGTTGCGTCCGATCGCGGGACAATTTGCCTTCGCGGTGTTTGCTCTCGGCATTGTCGGGACCGGCCTGCTCGCAGTCCCCGTGCTAGCCGGCTCGGGCGCCTATGCGCTCGGCGAGGCGCGCCGCTGGCCGACCGGTTTCTCGCGCAATTGGCAGGAGGCGAAAGCCTTTTACGCCACGGTCGCGATTGCGACGCTTGTCGGCATGGTGATGAATTTCTCCGGGATCGATGCGATCAAGGCGCTTTATTGGAGCGCCGTGCTGAATGGCATCATTGCCGTGCCGGTGATGGCAACAATGATGCTGATGGCCGCGCGAACCGACATTATGGGGCGCTTTGCGATAGGCGGTGGACTGAAGTGGCTCGGCTGGATTGCTACCGCGGTGATGGCGGCAGCCGTCGTTGCCATGTTGGTCACTTCCTTCTAACCTCGTGGTCCAGTTAAGCTGCGAACTCCGTTGGGCGCGCTGGTGTTCGACGAAAAGATCATGGGCCGGAGGCGACCGCGGTGACGGCGACCGCACTGGCGCATGAGCATCGCGTCGCGATCAACAAGCGCCTTGACGCCCTGGAAGGCCTCGCGCACCGCTGCCAGAATCAGGCGCAGGGCCAGTGTATCGAGGGGTATGCCCAGGCCCGCGCCCTGCTTCGCGACTTGGAGGATCTATTCGCCGAACACCTGCCGACCCGGGCGCATCTGGCCGAGCCGCTTCCACGGGTGCGCCAGCATCTCGGCGCCATGGCAGGTCTTGAGGAGCACGAACTGCCTGAAGGCAGCCGCAGCCACCTCGATCAGGTCATGGCCGACATCCACAAAATCCGGACCTGTCTGCCGCCGGAAAGATGAGCAAGGGGATCAGGTTCGCAGCACGATGCAGGCGCCGCCGACGCCATGTATTCGGTTGCAGAGCGCGTCGGCCCGAGCGCGGCTCTGCGCCGGAATCCGGATCCGGTAGAAGGCACGCGTTCCCCGGCTTCGCAGCCTCGTGCCGATGATCATCGGCTGCAGCTCGCCGATAATCGAGGCATAGCGTTGCCGGGCTCGGGCATAAGTCGCGAGCGCGAGTTCCTTCGAGAAATTGCCGGCGAGCTGCACGCCCCAAGGTGCAAATGCAGCAAGCGCCTCGACGCGTTCCGCCGGCACTACCTTCCGAAGATTCGCGGCGAGTTCGAGACAGGATTTGGACGCTGCAGGAGGTGGCGGAGCGCCTTGCTCCTCCCCGCCGGCTTTGTCCTGCGCCCAATCCTCGGCGCTGCGCCCGGTGATGAAGCGGACATAGTCGCGCGTCTCCTGCGGCAATGAGCCCTTCGCATTGAGCCAGTTCGCGAGGCGCGTGGGTCCCCCATTATAGGCCGCGGCGGCGAGTCCAAAGTTGCCGAACTGCACGATCAGGTCCGATAAAAGCGCGGCGGAGGCGGGGATCGCCTGCTCAGGATCGAAAGGATCGGCAAGGCCGCGCGCAGCCGCGGTTCCCGGCATGAATTGCGCGACGCCTTGTGCGCCGGCTGGACTGACGACGCCGGTCTTAAAGCTGCTTTCGCGCCAGATCAGCCTGGTGAATAGATCGAGGGGGAGATGGCGATTGGCCGCCGAGGCCTCGATCAGCCGGCAGAGCGCCTGGCCGACGGTTTCCTCTTGCGCGCGTGCAGGGGCGAATGTCGAAAGGACGATGACGAAGGGGAGGAGGATCAGGCGGATGAGCCTAATCACGGAAAGGCATGCAAATTGTGAGGATTACTGGCAGGAGTGGAGGGACTCGAACCCCCAACCCCCGGTTTTGGAGACCGGTGCTCTAACCAAATTGAGCTACACTCCTGCGGAGCCGTTGCCGGCGCAGCTTCTTAGCCTGCGCATTCCGGCCGAACAAGGGCAGGGCGCTCAGGCAGGCTCGACCCAGACTGCGGTGCCATAGGCCAGAACTTCGGTAATCCCGTCGGTGATTTCGTTGGCATCGTAGCGCATGCCGATGATTGCATTGGCGCCGCCCTGCGCCGCATGTTCGCACATGTGATCGAAGGCTTCCTGTCGTGCCGTCTCGGCAAGGTTCACGTAGATCGAAAGCTTGCCGCCGAACACCGATTGGACCGCGCCGGCAAAATTCCCGAGCACGCTGCGCGAGCGCACCGTGATTCCGCGCACCAACCCAAGATGCCTGACGACGCGATAGCCAACGATATCATTGGTGGTGGAGACGATCATTCCCGAATCCCCGCTTGCGGTGCGCTGATTGTCTCCGGCGCGTGACGTGAAGGCAATGGCAGGTGCCGTGCTACGCCATCTGCGGCTTGCGCACCGGGTGATTTTCCGCGGAACGGATTTTGCCGGATGCAACCGCGGCGGCCTCCGGCTTCGATTCAAGTGCGGCCAGTCTTGTAATGAGAGCGCTCATCGCCGGCGGTAGATCGTGTTCGACAGGAAAGGATCGCCTGAAGCCTTCACCCATCACGGGCATCGAGGAGGACGAACGCGAGTGCGAATGCATGAAGAAGCCTTCAGCTGAGCAGGCCTGAAGTTTCATGCGCCGAACTTGTGCCAGGCTTGCTGCCGCATGTTTTGCGCCCTCGATTACACGACGATCGGTGTCGCGACGCCGTCCATCGTGATCGTGATGCCAGACACGTAGCTCGCCAGCGATGAGGCGAGGAAACAGACGACGCGCGCGATCTCTTCGGGCTCCGCCATGCGGCCGAGCGGAATGCGTGCTAGCGCCCGCTTCAGCGATTCTTCGGCGGATGTGCCGGACAGACGCGCTTCGGCGCGAAGCCCTTCGGCGACACGATCGGTGTTGGTCAGGCCGGGATTGATGCCGACCACGCGAATGCCGCGACCCGCATAAGCGTGGGCGAGTCCTGCGGTCGTGAGCATCAGCGCCGCGTTGGCCGCGCCGCCGGCAATGTGGGTCGGCGACGCGACTTTGCCGCCATTGCCGATGACATTGACGATAACGCCGCTGCCGCGGGATGCCATGCGTTTGATGACCGGATCGATCGCGTGGATGTAGGTGAAGAATTTCGCATCCATCGCCGCGCGCCAGGCTGCGGGATCGAGGTCGTCGGGCGGCGTGCGTTTCGCCGCCCCGGCGGAATTGACGAGAATGTCGATCGGGCCGATCTCGCGCTCCATCGCATCGATCATGCGCGCTGTCTCATCGGCGGAGGTGAGATCGGCGGCGTGGGCAAAACATCCTTCGATGCGCTTCGCCGCCGCATCGAGATTCGTCTTGTCTCGCGATGTGATGCCGGCGCGGCAGCCTTCCTGTGCTAGCTGCTCGGCTCAGGCGAAGCCAATGCCTTTGCTGCCGCCGGTGACGAGGGCATTCTTTCCGGAGAGGCCGAGGTCCATGCGTGCTCCTTTGGCTTGAGTCTTCCGACTCTAATCGAATAGAGCCTCTGCCCGATGGATCATTTTCTCCTTCTCGCGCTCGGCGGCTTGGTCGCCGGTGCGATGAATGCGCTGGCCGGCGGCGGCAGTTTCGTGTCGCTGCCGGCAATGATCGCGGCGGGCGTTCCCTCCGTTCAGGCGAATGCGTCGGGCACGGTGGCGCTATTTCCGGGGCAGGTGACCAGCGCCTGGACCTATTGGGACGGCATGCGGCCGGTCTGCGGCGTTCCGCGCCGGCATCTTCTCGCGGTAAGCGTCGTCGGCGGGCTGTTCGGAAGTCTGCTGCTCTTGTGGACTCCCTCATCTGCCTTCGACTTCATTCTACCGTGGCTCATGCTCCTCGCGACCCTCGCTCTCGCCTTTGGACGCCAAGCAGGCCTACTTCTGCGCCGTTATTTCCACCTCGGGCGCGGGCTGATGCTCGTCGGCCAATTCATTCTCGGAATCTACGGCGGCTATTATGGCGGCGCGATCGGCTTAATGATGGTGGCGCTGTGGGCGCTGATGGGCGAGACCGATCTGAAAAGTCTGAACCCACCGCGCATCATGCTGGCCAGCGCTTCAAATGTTGCAGCTGTTGCAACCTTCATCATTGCAGGCGCAGTGCATTGGCCGCAGACGCTGATCATGCTGCTTGCCGGCGTTATCGGCGGTTATGGCGGCGCGCGTCTCGGCCGCGTGCTGCCGGCGCAGGTTATTCGCGCGCTCACGTTGGTGTGTGCGGCCGCGATCACGGTGGCATTCTTCGTGCGCGCTTACACGCGCTAGCCGAATCGGCTCCGCTGCGCGCATTCTGTCGGCGTGGAGACGAATCTCTATCCGCCAGTCAAGCGCTTCCTTGAGGAACTCGGCTTCTTGGTCAAAGGCGAGATCGGCAATTGCGATCTCGTTGCGCTCAGTCCGGATTCGTCGCCCATCGTTGTCATCGGTGAGCTGAAGCTCGCGTTCAATCTCGAACTCGTGCTGCAGGGCGTCGACCGCGCCGCCGCGTGCGACGAAGTCTGGCTCGCCGTGCGCCTGACGCCAAACGGCCGTGGGCGCGAACGCGATCCGCGTGTGCGCAAACTCTGTCGCCGCCTCGGCTTCGGGCTGCTTGTCGTGGACGCGCGGGGCGACGTCGAAATCATGGTGAGCCCGGCGGCACCGATGCCGCGGCGCGACCAGCGCAGACGATCACGGCTCGTCGACGAGCATCGCAAGCGTCAAGGCGATCCGACGGCGGGCGGCGGTTCGCGCCAGCCGATCATGACGGCTTACCGGCAGCAGGCGCTCGCCTGTGCATCGGCGCTCGCGAGCGGCTCGCAACGCGTACGCGATCTCAGGCAATCCGTGCCGGAGGCGCCGAAGATCCTGCAGGGCAACGTCTATGGCTGGTTTACGCGCGAGGAGCGTGGAATTTACGGCCTTACGCAGGCGGGGCGAGTGGCGCTGGAGCGGTGGCCGTCGCACCGAGCCAACATGGTGGGCGCGACAGGGATTGAACCTGTGACCCCTCCCGTGTGAAGGGAGTGCTCTCCCGCTGAGCTACGCGCCCGAGTGGGCCTCGTTTAGGGTCTCCGCCGTTGCCCCGTCAAGACGCGCTCACGCGCAACAACCGCCAGCGATTGCACCGCGTCCCACAGCTCGTCGAAATGCGAGATGACGCGATCCGGCGCGAATTCCGAGACGTGCCGGTCTGTATAGCCGAAGTCGACGGCGATGACCGACACGCCTGCCGCCTGCGCAGTGACGATGTCCGTCTTCGAATCGCCGATCATGATCGCCCACTGCGGAACACCGCCGGCGCGTTCAATCGTCGAGAGCAGCGCGCGCGGATCGGGCTTGCAGAATGGAAATGTGTTCTGGCCGCAGATGGCGCGGAACCGTGCGGCGAGGCCGAGTTCCGTTAGCAGGTGAATCGAGGGATGTTCGAACTTGTTGGTGCAGATCGCGAAATTCCAGCCCGCTGCCTCGAACCTGTCCAAAGCGGCCTCAACACCGGGAAACGCGCGGCTCTCGTCGGCGATATGCGCCTCGTAGCGGGCAAGAAACGCGAGAAACATCTCCTCGAGCCGCGCCGGGGAGACGCTGCGCCCGGCCGCAGACAATCCGCGCTCGATGAGCGCGCGCGCGCCGGCGCCGACCATCGGCCGCGCCACATCAAAGGGCACTGGCGCAATGTGCTCCTGCGCGAGGATGTGGTTGAGCGTGCCGACGAGATCGCCCGCCGTCTCGACCAGCGTGCCGTCGAGATCGAAGACAAGGAGGGGCGTAGAATTCATTTGTTCGGGAATATTCGCCTCGGCTGGGGCCGGCAAGCGGCAGCGTGTAGACTGATCTAAGCCCGATTCGCTGGAGCTTCGCGTGATGCTTTCGCCCGCCGCTTTGCTGCGATGTTTCGCCGTCGCCGGTCTCGCCGTGCTCCCAAACAGTCTTGTTGCGGCCAATTACGAGTTCCTTGCGGCTCCCGAGACCGATCTCAACCGCGTCTACCGGCTCGATCGTGCAACGGGCGAGATCGGTGCCTGCCAATACGGATTGAAGGAGAGTTCGGTTGGCGTGACCCTATGCTATCCCCCGGGGGAGGGCGCCACCGCCCAGCAGCCGAGCGAATATGGACTTGTCGCTTCGCGGCACGAGCGCGAAGGCGGCATTTTCCGTGTCGATCTGCGCACCGGCACGATGTCGATTTGCTATGTGCTCAACGACGCGGTTGTCTGCACGCCGCAGGCGAAATGATCAGGCGGCCTCGGCCCTGCCCTCAGGCCGCACCTGTTTTTGGATGAAGCGCAGCACCTGTTCGGGCCGCCACGGCTTGCCAACATAGTGCGCTTTCAGTGGCAGCCCGGTCGGCGGCCGCGCGGTCGCGCCGGAGGTCACGAGCAGCGCGATCCAGGGCCATGTGACGTTGATCGTTGAGACGAGATCGAGGCCTTCCGTCGCGCTTTCCAGCCACATGTCGGTGAAGACTGCGGCGGTTTCCTGCGCATGGTCGCGCAGAAAGGCGAGCGTCTCGGTGGCAGAACTGAAGCCGCGAGCCTCGAGTCCGGCACCTCGAAAGAGGTCAAGCGCGTCCTCTCGGACCAGCAGTTCGTCTTCGACAACCAATACAAGTCTGCGGAGCTGGGCCATGTTTCTGCCTCGAAGGGGCAATGCCAGCACGTTCAGCGGGTTCCAGCGCGGCCGTGGCTGGTTTGCGCCGCGTATCCGAAGCCTGTAAGCGCTGCGAAGCTACGGGCGCTGCGATGAATACCATTAATCTGACTGCCGCGAAGCGGCGGGCCGCTGAGCGCGCCCTTGATTTCGTTCGGCCAAATATGCGGCTCGGGCTCGGGACCGGCTCGACCGCGTCGGAATTCGTGCGGGCGCTCGGCCCGCGCATCAGTGAGGGCCTGAAAGTCATCTGCGTCGCCACCTCCAAAGCGACGGCGGACCTCGCCGAGGCTTTGAGCATTCCGCTGACCACATTGGATTCGCTTCCGGAACTTGACCTCGTGGTGGACGGGGCGGACGAGTTCGATCCTGAGCTTCGCCTGATCAAGGGCGGAGGGGGCGCGCTTCTCCGCGAGAAGATCGTCGCTGCCGCCTCGGCTCGCATGGTGGTGATCGCCGATGCCAGCAAAGAGGTCGCTCGGCTCGGTCGTTTTGCGCTGCCCGTCGAAGTCGACTCTTTTGGCCTTGAATCCACCCGCGGGCACATAATCAATCTCGCCCGCGCCATGAGCCTGCCGAAGGACGTGAAGCTCCGCCGCACGCCCCAAGGCCATGCTTTCGTCACCGATGGCGGCCACTACATCCTCGATTGCGCCTTCGGGTCCATCCCGGATCCGGAGGCGCTCGCCCGTTCGCTGGCAACGATCCCCGGCGTCATCGAGCACGGGCTTTTCATCGGCCTCGCCTCGACGATCATTGTTGCCGATGCGACGGAAGCCCGGCTTCTCGGCGAGCCCGGCTGAGCGAGCTTCCAAGGAGATCAATCCCGTGCCTCATTTCTTCCCCCGCTCCGCTGGAGCCGTTCTGCTCGGCCTTTGCCTTGCCGCGATCTCTCCGGCTTTGGCTCAACAGCCCGCGACTGCGCCCCTCGCCAAGCCGGCCTCGCCGGCGCCTGCGGCAGCCACGCCGCAGCAGATTTCGCTTGCCCGCGATGTCGTTCTCTATTCGGGCATTGCGCGCTCGTTCCAGATCGTCGTCCCGCAATATCTCGATCAGATTGGCACGCGGCTGACGCAGACGCGGCCCGATCTCATCAAAGACCTCAATGTCGTCATGGAGCAGGTCAAGCCCGAGTTCGACAAGCGTGTCGACGAGATGATCGACAACGCCGCGCGGATTTATGCGGCGCGCCTCAACGAGCAGCAGCTCAAAGACGCGGCCGCATTCTTCAAGAGCCCGGCGGGCGTTGCCTATGTCCAGGTGCAGCCCGCCTTGATGAGCGATCTCTTCCCGGCAATGCAGTCCTGGCAGAAACAAATTTCGGAAGACATGGTAACGCGCATTCGCGCCGAGATGAAGAAGAAAGGTCACGATATCTGATCCGCGAGGGGCGCTGAGATGGCGGATGCGGAGGTTGACCTTTTCGTAATCGGTGCGGGTTCCGGCGGGACGCGCGCGGCGCGTATCGCCGCGGATTACGGCGCCAGGGTAATGGTTGCGGAAGAATTCCGCGTTGGCGGTACTTGCGTCATTCGCGGCTGTATTCCGAAAAAGCTTTTCGTGTATGCAAGCCGGTTTCGTGACGAGTTCGAGGATGCCGAAGGCTTCGGCTGGCATGTCGAGAAAACATCCTTCGACTGGCCGACTTTGGTTGCCGGCAAGGAGAAGGAGATCACCCGGCTGTCCGCCATCTACGGCACGCACATGACGCGGGCCGGCGCTGAGATCGTGGAGAGCCGCGCGGTCATTGAAGACGCGAACACGATACGGCTTCTGAAAGACGATCGGCGTGTGCATGCGCGTTATATTTTAGTTGCGACCGGCGGCGGGCCGGTGCTCGAGCCGAAAATTCCGGGTGTCGAACATACGATCACGTCAAATCAAATCTTCGATGTGCCGGTCTTTCCGCGGCGTCTTCTGATCGTAGGCGGCGGCTATATTGCGGTCGAGTTCGCCAGCATTTTTGCGCGGCTCGGGGGGACAGTCACGCAGGTTCTACGCGGCGAAAACGTCTTGCGTGGTTTTGACGACGATCTGCGCAGCAATCTCGCGGTTGCCCTGCGCGATGCCGGCGTCGATCTCCGTACCGGCATTCTGCCGGAGCGGATCGAGAAGACAAACAAGGGCCTCGACGTGCATCTGAGCGATGGCTCGTGCGTCGAAGCCGATCAGGTGCTCGTCGCGACGGGCCGGCGGCCGAATACCAGGGATCTTGGGTTGGAAAAAGTCGGCGTCGAACTGAACAAGAAAGGCGCGGTGGTCGTCGACAGCCATTCCAAAACAAACGTGGACAACATCTATGCCGTCGGCGACGTGACCGACCGAATCAATCTCACGCCAGTCGCGGTGCGCGAGGGTCATGCTTTCGCCGATACGCTTTTCGGCGATCGTCCGACCGCAGTCAGTCACATCAATGTTCCCTCCGCCGTCTTCACCACGCCGGAGATCGGCACAGTCGGTCTGTCCGAGCAGGAAGCGCGCAAGATTTTCGATTGCGTCGACATCTATCTCGCCCATTTCCGGCCGCTCAAAGCGAACCTGTCCGGCCGGGAAGAAAAGGTTATGATGAAGGTCGTGGTCGACGGGGCGACCGATCAGGTGCTTGGCGTCCACATATTGGGTCACGAAGCTGGCGAGATGGCGCAGCTCGTCGCAATTCCCGTGCGCATGGGCTGCAAGAAGGCAGATTTCGACGCGACAATGGCGCTGCATCCGACGGCAGCGGAAGAGCTTGTCACGATGCGCACGCGCGCGGCGCGCTACCAGCGCACGGCGGCCGAGCGGGCGTAAGCTAGGAGGCGGCGCCGGCGGGCAGCGACTCCGGTTGGATTGCCGCCTCTTCGGCAAACCCGACCGCGTCGGCCTCACGCCTGCGGGCGAGATCGAGAACGCGATATGCGAGATGCCGCACGTCGTCTGTGCGCGCCTCCGTCACGCGCGAGAGAAGCCACGCAGCGGAAAGCGTCAGTCCCAGCACTGCGAATGTGACACCCCAATGCAGGGCGGTGGGGGACTGCGTGCGCCAGCCGACGGCGAAAGCATAATCGGCCGCCGCCGCGGCGAATACGATGATCGGCAGATGGCAGGCGTAAAGCGAGAATGAAAAATCCGAGAGCGGCTTGTGTATCCGCCAGCGGCAGACAGCCCATTCGGGCGACTGCGTGTGCCTGAGCGAGAGCAGAAGATTGCAGAAGCTGAGAGCGACCGCAGCGTCGGCGAGCGCCGCCCAAAGCGGATCGGATGGGATTTTGCCGTGCACGATCAGCCGGACAGCGACCGTCACCGCCAGGAAGATAAAAAGGGCGAGCTCTTTCGAGCGAAGGAGCGGCCGCGGCATAAAGCGCACGAGCGCGCCGGCGATCCAGATCAGGCCGCCGACAAAGAAAAATACGCCGGAGATGGAGAAACTCACGGCTAGCGCTGCGCCGACCGCGAAGCCGACAATGCGAATAACAGGCGCCGACTTCGTCAGCGGCAGAAGCAACGGCGCCCAGGCAATGTAGTACCAGAATTCGCAGCCGAGCGACCAAAGCGGTCCGTTGGTTCCGAACGCCGGGAAGAAGATGCCCTGCAGATTGAGCAAATTCGGCCAGAGCAGATTGAGGTCGAAGCTCTGCGCGAACATCGCGGATTCATACAGCCCGAGACCGGCGAAAAAATGCCGGCCGGCCGTGTCGATGCCCCAGCCAATCAGGATGACCGGAACAAGGACGAGGTAAATGCGCACCACCCGGTCGGTGAAATATTTGGCGAGAAACGGCTCGCTCCCGCGCGACTTCTCGATGACATTGCCGCCGACAAGAAAGCCGCTGATCACGAAAAAAACGATCACCGCCTGATGGGGGAAGCCGGTCAGGAACCACCACACATACGCGCCCGGACCATGCGGCGCGCTCATGATGTCCGACTGGCTGATGAAGAGATTGCCGGCATGCGCGATGAGCACGGCGAACGCCGCGACCCAGCGGGCGACAACGATGAAGCTGGAGGCTTGGCGAGTGGTTTGAATTGGATGCATGCTCACACGGCCGGAAGCTTGGCTTTATACGGGCGAATGCTGGCAAATCTCTGCCCGATTGGCGGCAAGCTGCGGATATGAGAGCGGAATCCGTGGGCGTGTTGCCGCAATGCAACCTCGCCATGCCCGCCCACCTCGTGTATAGCGGCGACCAATTCGCGTGCCGCCGGGGTAGGGCGGCTCGCGACAGGAGTTAAGGACGATGGACCGCTGGTCGCCGGATGGCTGGAGGAAGAAGCCGGTCGCGCAGATGCCGGATTATGCCGATCGCGCGGCTCTCGCAGCCGTCGAGCGGACGCTCGCTGGCTTTCCCCCGCTGGTATTTGCAGGTGAGGCGCGCAAGCTGAAGCAGGCGCTGGCCCGCGTGTCTGCTGGCGAGGCTTTCCTGCTCCAAGGCGGCGACTGCGCCGAGAGCTTCGCCGAGCACTCTGCCGATAATATCCGCGATTTCTTCCGCGTCTTCCTGCAGATGGCGGTGGTGATGACGTTCGCCGCGGCCTCACCGGTGGTGAAGGTCGGGCGCATTGCCGGCCAGTTCGCCAAACCGCGCTCCGCACCGATGGAGGAGATCGGCGGCGTCGAGCTGCCGAGCTATCGGGGCGATATCATCAACGACATCGAATTTACGCCCGCCGCCCGCGCGCCCGATCCGCAGCGCCAGCTCGATGCCTATCGGCAGTCGGCGGCGACATTGAACCTCCTGCGGGCTTTTGCCACCGGCGGCTACGCCAATCTCGAAAACGCGCACCGCTGGATGCTGGGCTTCGTCAAGGACAGCCCGCAATCGAGCGCCTACAGGGAACTTGCCGACCGCATCACCGAGACGCTCGGCTTCATGCGCGCGATCGGTCTCGATCCCGAAGCGCATCCGGAGCTCAGGCAGACCGACTTCTACACCTCGCACGAGGCGCTGCTGCTTGGCTACGAGGAGGCGATGACGCGCGTCGATTCGACGACGGGCGACCATTACGCCACCTCGGGTCATCTGATCTGGATCGGCGACCGCACGCGTCAGCCCGACCACGCGCATGTCGAATATGCGCGCGGCATCAAGAATCCGATCGGGCTCAAATGCGGGCCGTCGCTCGCGCCGGACGCGCTGCTCAAATTGATCGACATTCTCAATCCGGCGAACGAGCCTGGACGGCTGACGCTGATCTGCCGTTTCGGCTCGGACAAGGCGGCGGATCATCTGCCGGCGCTGATCCGCGCGGTCCGCCGCGAGGGGCGCCACGTCGTGTGGTCCTGCGATCCGATGCACGGCAATACGGTGAAGGCCGGCGCGTATAAGACGCGGCCCTTCGAGCGCATCATGAGCGAGATCCGCACGTTCTTCGCTGTGCATCAGGGCGAGGGGACTTACGCCGGCGGCATCCATCTTGAGATGACCGGCAACAACGTCACCGAATGCACCGGCGGCGCGCGCGCCATTTCCGAAGGTGAGCTCAAAGACCGCTATCACACCTATTGCGATCCGCGGCTCAACGCGGAGCAGGCGATCGAAGTGGCTTTCCTGGTCGCGGACCTCCTGAAGGCCGAGCGCATCGCGCGCGGCACGCCGGAGGTGCACGCGGCGGAGTAGGGCGGCTCACCACGGGTGAGGCGTGCCTTTGTCGCGTGTTGCCGGCTTGCTCGATTTCCACGGCCGGAGCAAACGCTCGCAAAGTGCCCACAATTCCGCGCCCGGTCTGCGTCCATACGAACCCAATCCATGCAGCGCGTCGTATTCAGTGGCGCTGCCGCTGCGCCGCGCGTGATCACGCCGAGTCTGCGCGTCTTCTTTCGATATTCGCATCCGTCATGTCCTGAGACAGTCGCGTCTGATCCAGCGTTCCGAGCCAAACTGCAAGTGCCTTCGTGCGTCCGCGGATTTGGACTTCCTGCGGACCCGTGAACGATCGCAGCATATCCTCGTCGGAAGAGCCACCCGCCGCCACCACATCGCCGCTGAACACGATCTCGGCGCCGCTCTGCTTGCCGGCTTCGAGCAACCTGCTCGCGACATTGACCACATCTCCGGTCGCCGTGATGTGCTGATGGGTCTCTGCGCCCAAACGCGAGAGCACGACCGCGCCATAATGGACGCCGATGCGCATGCCAAGCACGTATCCGTCGGGCAGGCTAAATTCGGCAATCCAGGCTTTCAGTGCACCTCCGAGACTGAGGCCCGCGTCAATCGCGCGCCGGGCATCATCGGGGCGCGGCGCCGGCAGACCGAAGACCAGCATCGCGCCGTCGCCCATAAAACTTTCGACATAGCCGCTGTAGCGTAGCGCCTCATCTTCGATGATGGAGTGGAACTCTTTCAGAAAATCGCGCGTGCGCTGCGCGCCGAGGCGCTCGCTTAAACCCGTGAAGCCGGAGAGATCGACGAACAGGATCGCCGCATTCTGTTGCACCGGCTCCAACAAGAAGCTCGGGTTCCTCGCGAGCGTGTCGGCGATGGCAGGCGACTGAAAGCGGCGAAACGCTTCACGCTGCACGCGCATGCGCTGTTTGCTTCTCTGTTCAAGCCAGAGCCGCAGCGAGCCGAAGGTGAGGCCCGTCGCGAGCGTCGCGGCAAGCGGCAGCGCCATGGCGAGCCAATAGTTCCAGGTGAACGCGGAAACCGCCACCGCAAGCCAGATGAGGAGCGGCGCTAAAGCAAACGCAATGCCGTGGCTGATGCGCCGCAACGACAATGCCAGCACCGTCAGGATCGGGAGAATGATACTCGCGGCAAGGTCGACGCGGCGCGTTGTCAGATCGCGAATGAGGCCGCCGCCGGTGACGAGATGCGCGATTGCCGTCGCCTCCACCTCGACGCCGGGGAACAGCGGATCGAATGGGGTCGCGAACGTGTCCGCCGTGCCGATCGCCGTTGCACCGACAAGGACAATGCGGTCGCGCACCGCGTCGGCACCGCCACCGTCGAGGATTGTTTGCGCGCTAATTGTATGGATCGTGCCGCGGGGCCCATAGAAACGCAGCGGCAGGTGATAGCCGATGTCAACGGCGCTCCGTGAAGCGCCGACGCGTATGGCATTCTGTTCGATTTCCGGATCGGCGCCGGCGGCCAGCGCACTCGCGCGAAGCGCAAAGCATGGCAGAAGCTCCGTTCCGTAGCGGATCAACAAAGGGACATAACGCGGCGTCCCGCCGTGATCAGCGGAAATGTTGACCACACCGATGTCGCCGGCTTCGGCAATCGGCGAAACCGGCAGAACGAGCTTGTCGGCAATCGGCAGTGCGACCGATAATCCCGCGCCGAGATCGGTGTTGGAAAATGCCTCGCCGCGGGAAAACAGTGCCACCGCGCCAATCACCGCATGCGCACGCCGGATCGCGTCGGCGAGTTGGGCATCGGCTTCGGCGGGTCCGCGATCCAGGAACAGCATGTCGACAGCGATCGCTTTGACGCCGGACTCGACGAGCCAATTGACCAGTTGCGCGAGCAAGGCGCGGGGCAGGGGGTAGGAGCCGACGCGCCCCACCGTCTCGTCATCGATTGCAACGATGACAATGTCACGAGGCGCCGGACGTTCTCCCGCGATCAGGAGCCGCCAATCCGTCATCGCCGCTTCGACGCGGTCGAGCGCGGAACTGCGTCCTTGCAAATGCCAGACGCCAAGAAACCCGCCCCACGCGCCCGCGACTATCACCACCGCCAAAGCGAGCCCCGTCCGCCATGACCGCAGCCACGCGGGCATCAACGGCCGAAACGCGCCATCAGTTTTTGCACGCGCTCCGCCGCCCAGACATGCGCGTCGAGCGGCTTGCCCGGGATGACATCCGAGCCTTCGCTCGGCTCCAACGTTGCGGACTCAGAGGTGCTGCGGTTGCGCACGCCGACGCGCCCGCGTGAGACGAAAACGTCGGTCTCCGTCTTCTCCTCCTTCACGTCGACGACGTAGAGCGTGCCGCGGACCGAGGCGATCGCATGCGGCGTCAGCACCTGGAAGCCGCCGCGGCGGCCGGGCGCCACATCGATGAGGACCGCGCGGCTCGACACCTCGAGCTTATTTTGGTCGAGCACGCGGTACTGCGCGCCCTTTTCCGCTTCGATCGTCAGCCCGCTGCCGCAGCGCAGCACCTCGCGCGGCGGATCAGCGAGTGCGGTGACGCGGCATCCGGGGATGGGTTGTGCCTGCGTCGGGGCCGCAATAACCGCGGACAAGGCACCTAACGCCAGAATCGAGGCGACACCACAAATGCGCTTGAACATGTTCGGCCCTTTCTTTCCCAGGACAGCGAACCAGGACAGGAAATTTCCCCAAAGCCAAAAAAGGCCTCGCTCAGGCTCCCGCCGCTTGAGCGGCACATTAGCACAGGCGGCGGACGTCGCGATGTGGCGGCGCTCACGCCGGGCAGCCTACCTTCCCCTGCCGGTTGCAGGCGAGAGCGGCGGCGCTATTTGGCGGGGACGCCCCAGGGCCGCAGCGACACTGCGCCACCTGCGCGGGGGACCTAATACTCGAATGAAGCGGAATATCCGGGTTGGACCCGCGTCGAACCCTTGATCTCAATCGGCTGCCTGCTCCCGGAGGAATAAACGATGAACCATGATGCACTTGCACGAAATCCCAGCCGCCGCCTTGTTCTGAAGACCGGCTCGCTCGCCGCTGGATCGCTGCTATTGCCAGGCCCTGGCTACGCCCAGACAAATGCCAGGCCCGCAAAAATCGGCATCATCGGCTCGGGCAAAATCGGCAGCACCGTCGGGACGCTCTGGGTCAAAGCAGGGCATCAGGTTTTATTCTCGTCTCGCCATCCGGAGGAGCTGAAGGAGCTCGTCGCCGGGCTCGGCCCTTCGGCGCGCGCCGGCACACCCGAGGAGGCGGCCACATTCGGCGATGCGATTCTGCTGGCGATTCCGTACAAAGCCTACCCGCAGGTCGGAAAGGATTACGCCAAGGCGCTTGCCGGAAAGGTCGTGCTTGATGCCGGCAATGCGACGGTGGCGCGCGATGGACAGGAGCTGGTCGACGAGACCAAGCAGAACGGCATTGGCGTCACCTCGGCCAAATATTTTCCCGGAGCGCGCATCGTGCGCGCCTTCAATACGCTGGGCTACACGGTCCTTGCTCGCAATGCGCATAAAGACGGCGGGCTGCAGGCAATACCGATCGCCGGCGACGACAAGGACGCACTCGCGGTCGCATCGAACCTGGTCAGAGATGCAGGCTTCGAACCGGTAGTGGTCGGCGGCGTCAGGCGCGCAGACGACTTCGCCATGGGAGCGCGGGGCTACGGTCAGCAGGTCACGGCAGCGGAGCTGAAAAAGACGCTTGGGCTCACTGAGTGACTCGCGATTGAACGACACGTCGGCATTGCGTGATGAGGATAACCCGGCGCATGCCGGGTTGATCGAGCGCGTCTTCCAGGTACGCCCGGAGGAGCTACCCGTCGTCGGCTGGTGCTGGCTCTACATCTTTTCGATTCTCTCCTCCTACTACGTGATGCGCCCGATCCGCGAGCAGATGGGCGTATCGGGCGGCATCGAGAACCTGCCGTGGCTCTTCACCGCGACTCTCGTTGCGATGATCCTTCTCAACGTGCCTTTCGGCTATCTCGTGAAGCGATTGCCGCGGGTGCGTTTCATCCCGATCACTTATCGTTTCTTCACCGCCAACATTCTTCTGTTTGCGCTGGCGCTCCATTTGGCCGATCGCGAGCAGGCGGTCTGGATCGGACGATTCTTTTTCGTCTGGCTGTCGGTTTTCAATCTCTTCGTCGTCTCGATCTTCTGGCAGACCATCGTCGACGTATTCACGTCAAAGGAGGGGAAGCGTCTGTTCGGCTTTATCGCAGCCGGCGCGACGATCGGCGCGATCGTCGGCTCGGCGGCAACGGCGCTTCTGGCGCGCAGCGTTCCGACATGGGGCCTGCTTGTCGGGGCGGCGGCTCTTCTCGAAGTGGCGGTGTTCAGTGCGCGCAGGCTCTCGCGCGTTTCCGATCAGCTCGCGCAGAAGCCCCTGTCGCAATCCGGCGAGCAGGCGATCGGCGGCTCTACGCTCGCAGGACTAATTCATGTCGTGAAATCGACTTACCTGCTGAATGTCAGCCTGTTCTTGCTGCTCTTCTCGATCACCAGCACGTTTCTGTATTTCCAGCAGGTCGGCGTCGCCGCGAAGGCGTTCCCCGATCGCGGCGCGCAGACGGCTTTCTTCGCGACCGTCGATCTCGCCGTCAATGTGCTGACGCTCTTGATCCAGCTCTTCCTCACCGGACGCGTCGTGCGCCTCTTTGGCGTCGGCCTCGCGCTCGCGTCATTGCCCCTCCTGAGCATTTTTGGTTTTGCGGTGCTCGTCTATGCGCCGACTGTTGCGGTAGTCGTCGCGTTCCAAGTTTTGCGGCGTGCCGGTAATTTCGGCATCGCGCGGCCGACGCGCGAAGTTTTGTTCACTGTCTTGCCCAGGGAAGATCGCTACAAATCGAAAAGCGTCATCGATACGGTCGTCTACCGGCTCGGCGATCAGGCCGGTGCCTGGTCGTACACGCTTGTCGGCTTTTTGCATTGGGGCGGAAGCGCGCTGCCGCTGCTGGCAATCCCCATCTCCGCGATTTGGTTGATCAACGCGATCTGGCTGGGCCGGCGACAGGAGGAGATGGCGGCAAACGCGCCCGCGGCAGCCACCCTCGCACCTGGCGCCGCGAAAGTGGCGACGATCTCGTGAATCGTGCAGGCTTTACGCGCGCGGAGGTTCTGCGCCTTGCCGGCGCTGCCGCCGCCGCTTCCCTGGTCGGCACGAAAGCACGCGGCCAGCAATCCGGAGCGAAGCCCACGATGCAGACCCGCATCATTCCTTCGAGCGGCGAGAAGCTGCCGGTGATCGGTGTCGGCACCTGGCAGACATTCGATGTCGGCGCAGACGCCGGCGCGCGGAAACAGCTCACGCAGGTGCTCGACACGCTCTTCGATGCCGGCGGATCGGTGATCGATTCCTCACCGATGTATGGCACTTCGGAGGAGGTTGCCGGTTCTCTCGTCGCCGACATGCACGCGCGGCCGAAGGCATTTCTCGCCACAAAAGTCTGGACTCGCGGGCGCGAAGCGGGCGTGCAGCAGATCAACCGCTCGATGCAGCTTCTGCGCACCGACAGGCTCGATCTCCTGCAGGTGCACAATCTTCTTGACTGGCGCATTCATCTCGCAACATTGCGCGATCTGAAGAGCAAGGGGCGCATCCGCTATCTCGGCGTGACGCATTATACGTCGAGCGCCTATCGCGAACTCGAAGCGGTCATGCGCGAGCAAGAGCTCGATTTCATTCAGGTCAACTATTCCGCCGACGATCGTGCCGCCGAGCAGCGCATTCTGCCACTCGCCGCCGAGCGCGGCATGGCGGTGTTGATCAATCTGCCCTTTGGCGGCGGCGGATTGTTGCGGCGGCTGCGGTCAAAGCCGCTGCCGCAATGGGCCGGTGAGATCGGCTGCAACAGCTGGGCGCAGATGCTGTTGAAGTTCGTCATCGGCCATTCCGCCGTGACCTGCGTTATTCCCGGCACCGCCAACCCGGATCACATGCGCGATAATGCTGCGGCGGGCGCGGGGTCGTTTCTCGATGAGGCGGCGCGCCGGCGGATCGTCGCGGAGTTGAGCTGATACGCTCTGCAGGCGGCGAGACTCACGCCGCCGCTTCGGCCGGGACTTCGAGATGAAGATAGAGCGGATCGAAGCCGCCTTCCTCCTGCAGCCCGTCCCAGTTGAGGATGGTGAGCACCTGCTTTTCCAGTTTGATCAGACCCTTGCCACGCAGCTCCATCAGGCTGCGATTGACATGCACCGTGGAGAGCCCGAGCGCGTCGCCCATGACGGATTGCGTGATCGGGAAATCGCAGGTGTATCCCCGCGTCAGCCCGACGGAGCGCATCTTTGTAAGCAGCTCGCAAATGAGGTGCGCGATCCGGGAGGGCGCATCGCGCCGGCCCATTCCGACCATCCATTCGCGGAAGATCGCCGCGTCGATCAGAGTGTCGCGCCATAAGACATTGCAGATGTGGGGAAAGTCTTTGGCGAGACTTCTCACGCTGTCATGCTGAATGAAGGCGACGGTGCTCTGCCCTAGACTACCCAGATTGTGATCCATCACCCTGAGATGCAGGCTTTGCAGATCGGGGATGTCGCCGGAAATGTGGAAGGAGAATATCTGCCGCGCGCCGGTCTCCAAGATCTTGTAGCGGCAAAGCCAGCCATCGAGCACAAGACAGCATTGAGTTGGTCTATCCCTCTCGCGGACGATGTCATGATCGGCGCGCATTTGCCGGACCGTGATGGGAAGATCGAGAACCGCTGCTTTTTCCTCAGCGGAAAGGCTGGCGACGCTTTCGAGCTTGCGAACGAGTGGGTTGAGAATGTGAGACATGGCGCGCTCGCTTGGAGGCGGGAGCGCGGACGGGTCTCTCAGCCACCGGCGCCTGAGACAGTCGGCCGATGATGGGCTCACCCTATCACATACTTTAAGCGGGCGCCTTAACAATCGGCGGTGAAGCTTCGTCGGGTCATGCCCGGGCATAAACCTCAGCATGGAGTTCAACCCGTGAGCAATTTGACGACAATAGAGGCAAGGCTTTCGTGCCGGCGCGGGATTTCGCTTTGTCGAAGCGCTTTTATGAAAACCTAGGAGCCGCGCGAGGAGTGCCGATCCGCGCGCTAACAACGGGGAGTTGACTCACGCGTGAGTTGCTGCTGCTTTATGCAGGCGTGATCAGGAGTGATGTGCAATGGATCTGTCCTCGATTGCTTCCACGGCATTAACGCTGTCGGAACTGTCCTTCGCTGCCTTTGTGATTTTGTCGATCGTCGATATCGTGCTGAAATTCGCAGCAAGGGGACAAGCTCCTCCTCGATCGGCGGCTTTGGCGGCGGGGGTGAACCCAGCTCAGATTTTCGAGGCGGCTGCCAAACTGGCCGAGGCGATGACGAAGGCCGGGCCCGCTCTGGCTGCATTGGTCGCCTCGCTAGTTTTTCTTGGCATTGCTGCCGCCTCGGTGGGAGGAAAGCAGGCGCTCGACAAGGTGCCGACGCCTCCAGCTCAGACAACGACAAAGTAGCGGCTCGTCCCGACATTGCCGTGCAAACTTCCCGGCACGCCGGGGATTGGGACGGCCTGCATCGGCGCCGCGCGTCATGCCCGGCACACGGGTCTGGCCTTTTGGCCGGCCCGAGCACAAGCCTTTTGCCGGGGCATCCACGAAGGGTGCTGTCATTCCCGCGCAAGCGGGAATCCAGAGGAATGCTGCATTTGCCCCTGGATTCCCGATCGCGCAACGCAGGCAAGTTTACGCAGCCTGCGTACACTTGGCAGCGTGCGCGTCGGGAATGACATACTCGAATGCCGACCGTTAGCATCCCCTCTCCCCGCATGCGGGGAGAGGGGATCGCCTATTTCCGGTCGCGAGGCATCGACGAAAGCTGATCGTTAGCTCGGTGGCATTTGACGCGCTAAACTTGCGGCATGCCAGGTTACGCTTTCCGCCCCGCGACGCGGGCCGACCTGCCGATGCTACGCAACTGGCTTATGACTCCCGAGGTCGTGCGCTGGTGGGGCAATCCGGCCGAGCAATACGCGCTGCTCGAACAGGATTTGGCCAATCCGCTGATGGTCATGCGCATCGTCGCGTGCGACGGCCGGCCTTTCGCGTATGTCCAGGATTACGACGTGCACACCTGGCCGCAGGCGCATTTCGCGCATCTGCCTGAAGGCGCGCGCGGCATCGACGCGTTTATCGGCGTGCCCGGCATGATCGGTCGGGGGCATGGCGCGGCGTTCCTGCGCGAGCGCGCGACTGAACTTATCGCCGCGGGCGCGCCGTTAGTCGCGATCGATCCCGATGCGGCAAACCTGCGCGCCCGCCGCGCATACGCGAAGGCGGGCTTTGTCGAGACGCTCCTCATCGCGACGCCGGCGGGGCCGGTCGTCGTGATGGTGTTTCAAGGCGCGAATGCGGATCCTCTCCCCACAAGCAAAGCAGGGAGAGGTGATCGCCTGCATCGCGATCACCGCATCCCGGCCGCGCTTCGCGCTGACCTGTACCTTTACCACTCGCCCACGAGGCGAGGAAACGGCCGTACATGTCGCCCTTAGGCAAAGACTTAAAGAATGTCAGCTTCGCCGCCATGCACGACGTCGGGCGCATCCAGGAAGCAAAGCGCGCTGTCATTTCGGCGAAGCGAAGGGCATTTCGAGCGCTAAAAAACGAAATCTGAGTAGTCAAAGTTGAATTGAAAGGCGTGTTGGGTCGTCGGAGCGGGAGGGTCGGCCACAAGCTCAAGCGCTCCAGTCACTTTCTCAGGTAACTCGTCTCTGGCCGGCGCGTCCCGGCTCAGCCCCGTAAGAGCTATGTTGCGGATCCGATCAAGGCCTAACTTCTGTGCATTCTCCAAACCGTCCAGGAACTCTTGGGTCATGGTACGAATTCGGCCGAGCTCTTCGTCGTCAATGAAAAACCCCTCAGCATTGCTGTCTACATATAGTACTCCAGCCACAGGGCTCGGCTTCGTGAAGCAATTCTCCGGCTCCAGAATCGGAATGGCGAGGACGAATGTCCAAGTCTCTGCACGGGAGGCTTCTCCCACGTGTTGAGACGTCATCGCTGTTGATAACAGGTCCTCTGGAACTCCCCTTAGAGAGCGGACGATGGTGCGGCAGCGATACGCCAGTCCGATCGTTGCATTTCGGGCAGGAAAAGTCCGTGCGGCAGTAGATTCTTCTATCGCAGGAAAATAGTCGCAGCATTGCTGAAGCAGCTCGTCTGTGCCAATGAGAATGGCTCTGTGAAACGTCACCCGGAACTGGGCGTCCTGGCCATGCTTCGCCCTTAATGAACCGGCCAAGCCGGCGCAAAAGCCACCGGCAACAAGGGCGGTCGGACCGGGCAAATATTCTCTTCGCCAAGTCTTTCGAACCTCGTTGCTTTGGGTCTTTTCAGCGTTCCGCGCCGGTCCGAAAAATCCAAAATAGCCACCTTGCCACCTGAGTTTCTCAGATTGTGAAAGGGGATCAGGAATGGCGCAGCCCCTGCGCGTTTTTACGGCGGCGTAGAGTTTTTCGGATAGTATGCTTTCCAAATGCTCTTCGCGCTTCGTGCCATATCGCCGGACCACCTGACCTGGCGGAATGGTATAGTCCTTTATCAACTTGTCTTCGTCCTGATGTGTCGGATAAAAGCCGCCGCATTTATAAAGTAGATAAACGAGGACCTTGTTCTGGAAGGATATGCGGGTGTTGGCAGGCTCGAAGAGCTCCGCGAAGTTTCTGACCCTCGTTCGCAAGATAACGTCCGTGTCGCGGCGAAGGCGGCTCTTCAACTCCTTCTTGAGCGTGTCTAATTCGGCTGACACGGCTGAACCAGAAAGCTTTTCGAATCGATCGAAGAGGCCGATTTTATGAGGATCCTCAGCGTAGTCCTTGTAAAGCTCCTTTATCGCGTCTTTGAGAGCCGGTTTTTTTTGGAAGAGCTCACCGAGAATTCGGTCCTGCCTATATTGGGAAATGCGCAATCTCAAGAGATCGATCATGGCGCCGTCGCCCTGGCCAACGACGAGATAAGTCCGCCGCGGCTCATCGAGATGCGGCTGGCCGAAAATTTCGTTCCTCCAATATGAGGTCGTCTCACCGTGCTCTATCCCGAATCCGACAGTAAGTACCACGATGTCGAATCGGTCAGATTCTCCTGTTGCACCACCATTGTGCGCAGCGGTACCGTCAACCTCATTGCGCGCTTCTCCCACCCATTCGACTTGCAACCCTTCGCGCGCCTCGTGAACCTGGAGATGTCGCGTGTTGCAATAGAGACGAAGCTTCTTCTGACGCTGCGCGGGCACTATTTCGTGCTTCCATCCAGCCAATAATTGGACCACAACGTCCGAAGCTCTTGCGGCCGTCCAATTGAGCACGGGCAGCATGGCGGCATTGGCCTCGCTGCCCTCCGCGGGCCAGTCATAGATATGTGGATGCAGCCACCGGGAATCACTTCCTTGCTGCAGGGGCAACAGCGTGTCGCGTTGTTCGAAGAGGGTGAGGTCAACCTTTGCGCCCTTTTTTATCAGTCCGGCTGCGAGGGTCAGCCCGGAGAACCCTGCGCCTATGATCGCGACCTTCTTCAAAGTTTCCGGGACATCCGCTGCGGTTTCATCGGCGGGACGTTCAAGTGCAGCGGACTCGCTCGGTTCTCGGCAGCTAACGCACCCCCCCTCAATGAGCGCATAAACAAGATTGAGCGCCCTCACCTGTTGGCTTAAGACCGTTACCCCACTCGCAAATGTGCCCACGATGTACAGGTGCCTACCCGGCACCTTGTAGGTATGAAGGATCTCCTCAGGGGTGTTTATGTGATCCAGCATCAAATCACTCTTCGGCAGTCATCGTACGTAAGCGAGTATGATTGTCGTATTACTGTTCGTGGACGCCTTCTGCAACTGATCCGTGTGCTCAGGGCTAATGCCACGACGCATACCCGGCAATCACCTGGAGGGGACTCCGGGCGGGGCGACTCATTCTGAGCCTTTCTTGTTGGCCCCCGCAGAATCCGCTAGACCGCACCCCATGACCCAGCCCGCCGCCACCGCGTCCCACGCGGACCCCTTCTTCACCGCCACCCTGGCGCAAGCCGATCCCGACATCGCCCGGGCGATCGACAACGAGCTTGCCCGCCAGCGCGACGAGATCGAGCTCATCGCCTCGGAAAACATCGTCTCCCGCGCCGTCCTCGAGGCGCAGGGGTCGGTCATGACCAACAAATATGCCGAGGGCTATCCGGGCCGGCGCTATTACGGCGGCTGCGAGTTCGTCGACGTCGCCGAGACCCTGGCGATCGAGCGGGCGAAAAAGCTGTTTTCCTGCCGCTTCGCCAATGTCCAGCCGAGTTCCGGCAGCCAGATGAACCAGGCGGTGTTCCTGGCGCTGCTCAAGCCCGGGGATACCTTCATGGGGCTCGACCTCGCCGCCGGCGGCCACCTCACCCACGGCTCGCCCGTCAACATATCAGGCAAATGGTTCAAGGCGGCGCACTACACCGTGCGCAAGGACGACCAGCTGATCGACATGGACGCGGTCGCGGCGCAGGCGCGCGAGGTGCGGCCCAAGCTGATCATCGCCGGCGCCACGGCCTATTCGCGCTTCTGGGACTTTGCGCGCTTTCGCGAGATCGCCGACGAGGTCGGCGCCTATCTCATGGTCGACATGGCGCATTTCGCCGGGCTGGTCGCGGCCGGCGTGCATCCCTCGCCGGTGCCGCACGCGCATGCGACGACGACGACGACGCACAAGTCGCTGCGCGGGCCGCGGGGCGGGCTGATCCTCTGCAACGACGAGGCGATCGCCAAGAAGATCGATTCGGCGGTATTCCCGGGCCTGCAGGGCGGGCCGCTGATGCATGTTATCGCAGCGAAAGCAGTGGCTTTGGGCGAGGCTTTGCGGCCGGACTTCAAGATCTATGCGCGCGCCGTGGTGGAGAACGCCAAGGCGCTGGCCGCGACGCTGCAGGCCGGCGGCACGGCAATCGTCTCAGGCGGCACCGACAACCACCTGATGCTGGTCGATCTCCGGCCGAAGAAGCTGACGGGGAAGGCCGCCGAGGCGGCGCTCGGCCGGGCGCGCATTACTGTGAACAAGAACGGCGTGCCGTTCGATACGGCCTCGCCGATGGTGACGTCCGGCATTCGTTTGGGGACGCCGGCCGGGACGACGCGCGGCTTTGGCGTCGCCGAGTTCAAGCGCATCGGCGAGATGATCGTCGAGGTGCTCGACGGGTTGGTGCGGGCCGGCGACTCGGGGCAGAATGCCGCCGAGGCCGCGGTGAAGGCGCGGGTCGCCGAGCTGACGGCGCGGTTCCCGATCTACTGAGGGCACCACCCACCCTCATCCTGAGGAGGTCACGAAGTGACCGTCTCGAAGGATGGCAAAGGGGTGCTTACGTCGCCCTTCGAGACGCCGCGTCGCGGCTCCTCAGGGTGAGGGAAACAAGCGATGCGTTGCCCCTATTGCGGCTCACTCGACACGCAGGTGAAGGACTCGCGCCCGACCGAGGATGCCTCGTCGATTAGGCGGCGGCGCGTCTGCCCCGATTGCGGCGGGCGGTTCACGACGTTCGAGCGGGTGCAGCTGCGCGATCTTGTGGTGGTCAAGCGCTCGGCGCGGCGGGTGCCGTTCGACCGTGAGAAGATCATGCGCTCGCTGGAGATTGCGCTGCGCAAGCGCCCGGTCGAGGTCGAGCGCGTCGAGCGCATGGTCAACGGCATCGTGCGCCAGCTCGAAAGCTCGGGCGAGACCGAGATTCCCGCCGAGCGGATCGGCGAGCTGGTCATGCAGGGGCTGAAGTCGCTCGACGATGTCGCCTATGTGCGCTTTGCCTCGGTCTACCGCAATTTCCGCGAGGCACGCGATTTCGGGCAGCTGATCGATGAGCTCGCGCACGCGCCGGAGAAGCCCGAGCCTTTGCCGCCGCCGACGCGGGTGAGCGAGAAGATATGAGCCTCGCTGAGCCCGCTGCCGCCGCGATCATCGGCGATGCCGACGACGACGACGACTTTATGGCGGCTGCCCTCGCCCTCGGCCGCCGCGTACTCGGGCGGGCGGCGCCGAACCCCGCGGTCGGCGCACTTGTCGTCGTCGACGGTGTCGTCGTCGGGCGCGGCTGGACGAAGCCCGGCGGACGCCCGCATGCGGAGACCGAGGCGCTCGACGATGCCGGCGCAGCGACCGCCGGCGCGACCCTCTATGTCGGCCTCGAGCCGTGCAGCCATCATGGCAAGACGCCACCCTGCGCCGATGCGATCATCGCGGCGGGGATTTCGCGCGTCGTCTCGGCGCTCGAGGATCCCGACCCGCGCGTCGCCGGCCGCGGCCATGCGCGGCTCCGCGCAGCGGGCGTCGAGGTCACGGTCGGCGTCGGCGCGGAGGGGGCGCGGCGCGCCAATCTCGGCCACATCCTGCGCGTCACCGAAGGCCGGCCGATGGTGACACTCAAACTGGCCGAGACCGCGGACGGTTTTGCCGCCGGCGGCGAGCACGACAGGCGCCTCGCCATCACCGGCGCCGCCGCCAATGCGCGCGTGCATGTCATGCGCGCCATGCACGATGCGATCATGGTCGGCATCGGAACCGCGCGCGCCGACGATCCCCTGATGACCGTGCGGCTGCCCGGCATGGAGGACGTAAAGCCGCTGCGCGTCGTCCTCGACTATCGGCTCGAAATCTCGCCGCGCTCGCGCCTTGCAGCGACCGCGCGCGATTATCCGACGCTGATCATCGCGGCGGAGGATGCGCCGCTCGAGGCCGGGCGCGCGCTTGCCGAGGCCGGAATCGAAGTTGCGCGCATCCCGGCGCACCACAGCGCGCGGCTCGAACTGCGGATCGCGCTCTCGGTGCTTGCTCAGCGTGGCATCACCCGCGTCTTCAGCGAAGGCGGTCCGCGCGTCGCCAGAGAGCTGATCGGGGCAGGGCTCGCCGATGAGGTCGTGATCTTCACCGCGCCAAAACCGTTCGGCGCGAAGGGCGTGCCGGTGCTTGCAGCCGAGGCGCGCCGCAAACTTGAGCAGAATGCGCATTACACGCTCAGTGAGGATGCGTTTGCCGGTCCCGATCGCCTGCGCCGCTATTTGCGCCTCCTGTAGATGTTCACCGGGCTCGTCAGCGATGTCGGCGAAGTAGTGGGTGCCATGGATGGCAACGACATCCGCCGCTTTCGTATCGCCTGTTCTTACGCCGCTAAAAGCATCGCGATCGGCGCCTCAATTGCCTGTTCCGGCCCGTGTCTGACTGTTGTCGAGGTGGGGTATGCGAGCGGCCGCACGACTTTTGACGTTGATATCGCCGCGGAAACACTGAAGCGCACGACAGCCCGAACGTGGCGCAAAGGAACGCGCGTAAACCTTGAACGCTCGCTGAGAATCGGCGACGAACTCGGCGGCCATATCGTCACCGGCCATATCGACGGCGTCGCGACCGTCGTCTCGCGCCGCGACTTTGACGGGATGGCGCATCTCGAAATCGAAGCGCCGCATGAGATCTCGCATTTCATCGCGGCGAAAGGTTCGGTGACGCTCGACGGCACGTCTCTCACAGTCAATGAAGTTTCGGGCGACCGTTTCACGCTCCTCATCATCCCGCACACGCTCGACGTGACGACGTGGGGCGAGCGTCGCGAGGGCGACGGCCTCAATATTGAGGTCGATCTGATGGCTCGTTACGCGGCGCGGCTCAGGGAGCGGGGGTGATCATTAAATAAGTGCAAGACGTGCTTTGTTGCGGTAGCCTCGTGTGAACTCAGGGCGATCACCATGGTCAGGACAGCTTTTCTTTCTTCAGTTGCCGCGATCATTATTGCCTCGATGTCTCTTGCTTTTGCTAGAGCCGAATCCGAGGCTGACGCTCTCAACCGCGCTGCGTCAGCAAACAAGAAGAGAGACTTCACAGCTGCCGTCGATATTTATGTGGGTCTGGACGAACCAGGCAGCCCAGCAGGGAGCCGATTTTTGGGTTTGATGTATTGGGCAGGGGCTGGCGTGGAAAAGGACCATGCGCGCGCCTGCGATTTGTATGACAAGGCGGCGAGGGTCGGAGACGCGCTGGCGACAGAACTTTTGGGCGATTGCTATTTTAACGGCGATGGGCGTGTCGCGACTATATGAACTCGGCCGGGTTTTATGCGCTTGCCGGAAGGAGAGGCGTCGCAATCTCCTATTGTGCGGTCGGCAATCAAGTTTAGGTGCAGCTCCAGCGGCGGAGCGGCCTCTCGAAATGGAACCTGCGTTGAACGCGGTTTATTGGGGCATTGTCGCTACGCGCGTTGCTTCCAGTCCAGCAGGTCGGACGGAGGCTGCAAAAATCGTCGACATCTTGATCAAGGTTGCGCCCACTCTCAGAGCTGACGCCGAGGGCTTGCTGACAGCTAAACGGGTGCCGGCGGAGTAGGGTAGTAGGACCGCGCGGCCAGGTAGGCCGTTTAGAGTCTCCCGGCTTTGACGCCGCTCCTCCTTGCGTTGTCGGCTTCCCGCTGCTCTACTGACGCCCGGTTGCAAGAGGGGATTGGGCAGCAATGTCGACTGGAATCAAACTTTTTGTCAGCAAGTTCCGCAGGTCGGTTATCAACTTTCTTCACAAGCATCCGCGGATTGCTGAGGCCATCGAAAACTGGCCACCTTCACACACCTTCATGAACAAGCAGCTGATCCACAGCGCCGTGACCGCGACGGTAGCGCGCCCGCAAGCTTATACGTTATGGACGCCGCGACCGATCGAACCGCACCCAATCAACCTCATCCCGGCAGAGCCTCCGGTGGACTATATAAGTCTGCCGGGACTCGTGAACCGGCGCTTCACAGGCCGGCATCTGCCGCCGGCCCCGGCGAGCTATAACGCTCGCTTGCCCGACCTTGACAAAGTCCTCGCTTTATATGAGCGCAAAGAGTTCATTCCCTCGACGACCTGCTCCGCGCTGCTCTGCTTTTTTGCGCAATGGTTCACCGACAGCTTTCTTCGTAAAGACCCGTACGATGAACGCCTGAACACATCGAACCACGAGATCGATCTCTGCCAGATCTACGGGCTCGACGCCGAAACGGCGCGAATGCTGCGCACCCTGAAAAACGGGAAGCTGCGAACGAGTCCGGACGGACGATTTCCGGCAAGACTCTTCGGATCGCACGGCATCGTGCTGCCGGATTTCGGAGACCTGCCTTACATCCAGATGCATCTGCAGGGAAGGATGATCGAAGACATCGTCCTCTGGAGTCTCGCCAAAGGCGGCAAGGAAGATCAAGAGGAGGTAAAGCAACAAGAGATTCTGGACAGACAACGCGGCCTGTATGCGACGGGTCTCGAGCGCGGCAATTCCACCGTCTTCTATACCGCAATCAGCAGCATTTTCATCCGCGAGCATAACCGGCTATGCGATCTACTTGCCGCGGCGCATCCCGACTGGGATGACGACCGGCTGTTTGAGACCGCACGCAACATCAACGTCGTGATGGGGCTCAATCTCACGATCAACGAATATATCAATCAGCTTTCACGCCCGCCGGTCAAACTGCGCCTGGACCGGTCTTTCGCCGAGAAGAAGCCGTGGTACCGGGGAAATCGGATTGCCATCGAATTCAGCCTGCTCTACCGCTGGCATTCCTTCGTACCTGACATGGTCGAGGTAGAGGGCGAGATCCTCAAGCACACGGACTATCGGTTCAACAACGCGGTGCTTGAGAAGTACGGTGCGGCCGCTTTGATTGCAGCCGCGTCGCGACAGCCGGGTGGACAGATCGGATTACGCAACAATCCGCCTTTCCTCTATCAGGCTGAACTGGCCGCCCATAAATTTGCGCGGAGCCAACGTGTCCGCCCGTTTGTCGAATATCAGGCGGCCTTCGGCTTGACGCCAGTCGGCAGCTTCGAGGAGCTGACAGGCGACCCCGAACTCGCAGCCAAATTGTACAAGCTCTACAACGGCGAGATCAGAGACGTGGAGCTGCTCGTCGGGCTCTTTGCGCAGCAGCGGGATATGCCCGAGAAGATCATCCTGCCCTTGCTCCTTCGCGTGATGGTCGCGGTCGACGCATTCTCGCAGATTCTGACGAACCCGCTTGTGTCGGAGAACGTCTATGGTCCCGACGCCTTTTCCGAGGAAGGCATGAAGGTGATCGAGGAGACGACCTCGTTCGACATGCTGGTGGCGCGGAATCGGATGGGAGAGGACTATCCCAATCCGGCGAGCTTCGCCTATCCACCCCCGGCTGTCGCAACGCTGCATTGAGGCACGGCGGACATAACCCGCGCCGATGGACGCGGGATCGATCGAACGGATGCGAACCGACTTTCCGACTTGACGCGATCCCGTGAACGGCGTTCTGCGTCACCCACGCATGGACGCCAGAGCCGAGATCGAGCAGCAACAGGACACGCCGTCGGGCTTCATCGACGAGCGGGCCCGTGGCGAATATGTGCGCCTCGGCGCGGCGTGTTTTCTCGTCGCCGTGACGAACGCGCATTCCGCGCTACTTGCCATCGTTTTTGCGCGCAGCGGCTACGACCTGCACGACATCGGCCTGTTGCTGTCGATCTTCGCGCTGCCGGTCGTTTTGTCGGCCCTGGTCTCGGGCGCGATCGCCGATCGCTTTGGCGCGCTTCACACAGCGCGCCTCGCAATGGTGTTGCTGACGATCGGCTTCCTGAGTTTCGATTTCACGCGGCAATCCTTTGCGGCCGCCATGGTCTCGCGCGTCATTCAGGGCGTGGGACAGGGCCTCTTTCTCGGTTCAGCCCTGACCTATGCGCAGGGGCGGCTGAGTCCGGTCCGCTTCGTCTACCTGCTTGGGGTGTTCTCATCCTTGATGGTGGTGAGCCAAGCGCTCGGGCCGCCGCTCGGCGCCTACGTGCTCGGCGCCTATGGCGAGCGCGCGATGTTTGCGGTCGCCGCCATCCCCGCCATCGCCGGGCTTGCGCTCACGTTCGGATTGCGGCCCTTGCCGCGGCCGCCGCAATCGCCGGGCCTGCATCTCTTCTCGGTGTGGCGGCCGCACTTCCCCGAGCCGATCTTGGCGGTCTTCGTCAGCGGCGCGATGTCGGGCTTCACGCTCGCCTATCTCGCGGCGGCGCTGGAGGCGCGCACCATTCCCATCGCGAGTTTCTTCGTGGCGTCGACCGCTTCGCTCTTCGCCAGCCGGTTCTTCGCGCTGCGCCACGTCGAGGATGTTGACCGGCGCGTTCTCATCGCCGGCGGCCTCACGCTGATGAGCCTCGGCTTTGTCGCGATTGCGCTCGCCCACGCCGTCTGGTGGCCCGTCATTGCCGGCGGCATTCTGTTCGGCACCGGCTACAGCCTGGTCTATCCGCTGCTCTCGGCGTGGATGAGCGAAGGCTTGGAGCCGTCGCGTCGCGCCGGCCCGCAGGCGCTTCTCAACACGTCGTTCAACGTCGGTTTATTTGCGACGCCATATCCGGAAACCCTCCTCATCTCGCATTTCGGTTACGACGCAACTCTATACGTTCTTGCGGGTTTCGGGTTCGCGACGGGCCTGTTTCTGACCTGGCGCTCACGGCGCCTGCAGGTGAACGTCGTGTGAATCGACACTTCAGCGCCTGTTCAAAGCGGGTGATAGAGTGTCACTCAGGGGGCCAGAAGACGAGGGAAGGAAATGGAAAGAGCAACGAAAGTCCGCTTAACCATCGCAGGCGCGCTCCTGGCGGGGACAATGGCATTCAGTGCAGGACAGGCCGCGGCCATGCCGGCGCTTGATCACGGCCTCGCCAATGCGCAAGGCGCGCAGACCGAGCAGGTGCGCATGGTCTGCAATCCCTGGGGCCGCTGCTGGTGGCGCCCGGGTCCGTACTGGGGTGGTGGCTACGGCTTCTATCGTCCGCGTCCTTATTGGGGCGGTGGCTGGGGCTATCGCCGTCGCTGGTGGTAACAGCCCGACCGAGCAATGGGGCGGGGGCTCCCGGCCTCCGCCTTTTGCTTGCCGGCACACGTTCAGATGAGCGTGGGTCCATCGCGCTCGCCGCCTGACGTAATCCCGAGCTGGTCGTAGATCTGACGGACGTAAGTGCCGAATATGCTTGTCGTTTTCATTTTGAGGTCGCGTGGATACGGCAACCCAACCTGGAGGAATCTCGCCATGCGCGCCGGGCGCGCCGTAATATCGCGCAGTGTGAGGCGAGAAAAACCGCTTCCTGAATGTCGTGGGTGACGAAGATGATCGTCTTGCCGCTTTGCTGCCAGATGCGCAGCATCTCCAAATTCATCTGTTCGCGCGTCAGCGCATCGCGCGCACCGAACGGCTCGTCCATGAGGATGAGTTTTCGGATCGTGAATGAAGGCGCGCGCGATCGCCGCGCGCTGCTGCATCCCACCCGATAATTCGCGCGGATATTTCGTCTCGAATCCGCCAAGGCCGACCATGCGCAGGAGATCGCCCGCGCGTTCACGCGCTGCCTTCATCGGTAAGCCGACGATCTCCGCCGGCAGAAGCACGTTATCGATGATGTTGCGCCAGTCAGCAACAGCGCCTGCTGAAACACCGTGCGACATCGCGGCCGAAGCTCGTCGAGGACTTCGTCAGGATCAGCCAGAAGGCTTTTCGGCCTGCGTCGCCGACGTCAAGCCTTGCCTCGACGCTCTGCTCCAGGCCACCTCGGGCCTCGAAAAGGCGACCCAGCTCAATCAGTGGAGCGTATCAAGAGCATGATGACGGACAAGTTCCACGACGGCGAAAGCGCTTGGCTGGATCGATCCGGTCCGGATGCAGAGCGATTACGATCTCGTCCAGACGTATCTCGGGATGGAGAAGCCGTTCGACGTGAAGACCCCTTCACGACCCGCTACCTCGACGAAAGCGTCAAGATGGATTCCTCTAAGGTTAAGTATTAACGCGCCAGGAATTCGTTAACGTAAGGTTTGCGCAACCTCTCTGCGGGATATCCTGAATGTCGTCAGCTCAAGGAGTAACAGGCGTTTGGACTCCGGGGTGCAGGAATGGCTCTTTCGCAAATCTCGGCGCATAAACCAGCCGGCCGTAACCGCGACACCTTCACCTTCGCGCTGGTCGCGCTTGCCGTCGCCTTCGCCATCATCGGCAATATCACCGCCGCTGGCCCCGCCGTGTACCGTGCGCATTCGGTCATCGCCGCGGCCCGCTAAGCCCAAGATCAGCGTGTTCCCGCCGAACAGAGCGACGCGAACGCTTTTTCGACCGTCGCAAGGGCGGGCTCGGTGCCGCGCATCAGGTTGATCTCGCCGCGCTGCTCATAGCCGATCGAGCAGGAGATGATCCTGAGCCGTGCGTCGCTCGCGTTCTTCAGCGCGTCGTAGGCCATGTCGATCGCGCCTTGATGGTGCGCTGACATGAGCGAGACGAAGAGCGGGTCGAGGTCGGTGGGCGGAGCCGCTCGCAACCTGGCGATCTCGTCAGCCGCGATCATGCCCCGCATGGTTCTATGCTCGTCCGGCGTCGCATCGGGCAGCTCGCCCGCAAACCACAAACGCCACCACTGCGCGAGGATGGCAATCTCGCCGTTCTGGCCGGCGATCATCATGCGCATGTAGCTCTGGTCGTAGCCGCCATCGCGGCCGAGCCAGGCGACCTCCCGCCGTGCGCGCCGAGGAAGGCGCACGTGCCAAATCCAATAGGGCTGGCGCAGCGTGAAGATCGGCTGCCAGAAGGGAAAAGCGGGCACGAGGAACGCCCATTCGATTGCCGATGTCAGCGCCGCTCAGGCAAGGCCGATCAGCAGAATCGGGAATGGCGCGAGGCGCGCAGTCCAGCGGCCGAATACGCCGAAGAAGACGACTGCCCAGGAGAAATCCGCCCCATTTTTGGAAGGCGATTCCCGCTGCGATGATCCAGGCCGAAGGCTGCGCCTGCAGCATCGGATCGCGGAAGGGGACGCCGCGACTACCATCCAGTCGGTGATCGGGTGCTGCCCGATGCGCGCTGCCGCGAGCGTCGTCGCGATTGTCGAGAAGGTGCTGCTGATGAGCCCCAGCAGCGCCGCAGCGCGGAAGCTTTGCCACACTTCGGATGACGCTACGCTCGCCCTACTGCTTTCGTGTGTCGTCACAACGGCGGCTCCATTCAGCTCCTCAATTCCCGCTGACGCGAACCAAGGTTTGGTCCGCCCGGTTCAGGCCCGTGGCTTTTACGCGATTCTCGGCTGCTTCGGCACGCGCGGCGAGGCGCAAGGATGGAGCAATCAAATCGATGATCGTTATGTGATAAACACGACAAGCGCGGAATACCCGAATTTTCGGTCGGGATATTACTGCGTCGTGAACGGCCCCACCTCGGTCGCGCGCGCGCGAAGCATCGCTGCCGGCTGGCGTAGCGTCGTTCCGAGCGCATACGCGAAGAATGCCTGTTAGCTCACGTAAGACGCGAAACTCTCTCGGCGTCATTCTTCAAAGTCCGAAAGATCGTAGCACTCAGGCGCGCAGCTCCGGCGCGCCCTACCTGGGCTTGTACTTAGCAAATGTGAATGGATCGGCTTTTTTTACGCGTCCTTCGACGGAGCGCGGGAACGATCTTTAGAGCACGTCATTTGAAGCTTGGTTTTTGAACGGTGTAGGGGAATTGCAGACGGATTGCCTCGTAATCGGCGGAGGACCTGCCGGGCTCACGGCCGCCATCTACCTAGCCCGCTTCCGCCTGCGGACGCTGGTGATCGATGTCGGTAAAAGTCGTGCCGGGCTTATTCCTTGCACCAACAATCATGCGGGATTTCCGGGCGGCATCAGCGGCGGGGAACTGTTGGCCCGGATGCGGCAACAGGCGCACCGCTTTGGTGCGGAGCTTCATCACGATCATGTCGAGACGTTAGAGAATATTCGAGGCGGCTTCATCGCGAATACTGGATCACGTTCCGTAACCGCACGCAGTGTGCTGCTGGCGACGGGCATAACTAACATAGCCCCTCCCATGCCTGCCAAGATTCACGATGCCGCATTGCGCCGCGGACAATTGCGATATTGCCCGGTCTGTGACGGATATGAAGCTTCTGGCCAGCGCATCGCTGTCGTTGGTACCGGGTCCCGAGGCGCCAAGGAAGCTGAGTTCCTGCGCTCTTATTCCGATCAAGTCAGCCTAATAGCTCTTGATGGGCCGCACGAGCTTGAAGGGATAGAGAGAGACCGGCTGAACAAGATCGGCATTGCCCTCATAGACGGGCCCGCGCGAGACTTTGAAGTAGGGAATGAGATGATCGGCTTCACTTGCGCTGCCGGCAGGTGCTGGTTCGAGACGATCTACCCGGCCCTCGGCTCGAAAGTTCATTCCGATCTCGCAGTGGCACTCGGGGCAGATTGCAGCGATGAAGGTTGCATCCGGGTCGACAGCCATCAATCCACAAGCATCCCAGGCCTTTTCGCAGCAGGAGATGTCGTTCTCGGCCTCGACCAAATCAGCCACGCGATGGGAGAAGCCGGCATTGCGGCGACGGCCATGCGCAACAGACTTGCAGAATCCATTCCGCTTTTATTTGAATGTCGCATCAATTCGCGAAGCGACGACAAAGCGTTAGAGACGCCGCGAATGCCCGGCCGGCACTAACGCCATGAAGGTTAGCTACCACGTTTCGCACGAACAATTCTCACCCGGAGAACTTCTCGTTCTTGTACAACGTGCGGAGCAGGCCGCCTTCGACGCCGCGTTCTCCTCAGATCACTTCAATCCTTGGGCCCCGGTGCAAGGTCATTCCGGTTTCGCGTGGTCCTGGCTCGGTGCAGCCCTTCAGGCGACCCAGCACCTGACCTTTTCCGCAATCACCGTGCCCGGTGGATGGCGGTACAATCCGGCCGTGCTGGCACAAGCGATCGCCACCCTCGGCGCCATGTTTCCTGAGCGTCTGCCATGGGTGGCGCTTGGCAGCGGGCAGTTGCTGAACGAGCATATCGTTGGTGCGCATTGGCCGACCAAGCGCCAACGCAATACGCGGCTCCACGAAGCGGCACACATCATGAAGCAGTTGCTCGCTGGCGAGACGGTGACCTATTGCGGCCAGGTGACGGTCGAAGATGCCAAGATCTGGTCGAGGCCGACGACCGCAACGAGGCTTGTAGGTGCAGCGACCAGCATCGAGACTGCTAAATGGCTCGGCGGTTGGTCGGATGGGCTTCTCACCACGGTGGACAGTCTGGAGAAGGCCCGGCGCGTCATCGATGCCTTTCGGGAGAATGGCGGTGCCGGCAAGCCCGTACATCTCAAGCTGGATTTGTCTTGGGCTGAGACGGAAGAGGAGGCTCTGCACCAGGCCCATTCCCAATGGCGATTCAACAAGCTCAGCGGCGATATAAACTGGGAAATTCGCACTCCGGAACAATTCGAAGCAGCAACACAGCATATGCGGCGCGAAGACATGCGCGGCCTGATGCTCATCTCAAGCGATCTCGATCGTATCGCCGATTATGTCTTGGCTTGCAGGGAACTCGGCGCAGAGTCGCTCGACCTACACAATGTCGGGACAAACCAGCGCCAATTTATCGAGGCGTGCGGTGAGCAGATCCTGCCTCGGCTACGCAAGTCCGCCTGCGCGTGAAGCGCCGCACTCATTCAGCCCTTCCGATATGGATTGTCCCCCTGCCGCTTCGAAATCCGTATCGGCACGCCGGGAAGCGCAAAGGCTTCCCGCAATCCATTCGCGAGAAAGCGCTCGTAGCTCGTCGGCAGTTCGTCGAGCTGATTGCCGAACAGCACGAAATGGGGGGGTCGTGCCTTCGGCTGCGTCATGTAGCGTATCTTGATGCGCCGTCCGGAGACGGCGGGCGGCGGTGTCTCCGCGATTGTTGCTGCCAGCCAGCGATTGAGTTTTCCCGTCGCAATCCGCCTATTCCAGACTTCGTGCACCTGCACGATCGCGCTCATCAGCCGATCGATGCCGTCGCCGGTCGCGCCCGACACCGCGATCACCGGCGCCCCGCGCACTTGCGGCAGCAGACGCGCGGCCTCCTCGCGCAAGCGCGAGAGCCGCGAACCGCGATCCTCGATCAAATCCCATTTGGATAGCGCGATGACGAGCGCGCGGCCCTCTTTCGCGGCGAGGTCGGCGATCGACAAATCCTGCTTCTCGAACGGGATTGTCGCATCGACAAGTAGCACCACGACTTCAGCAAAACGCACGGCGCGCAATGCATCCGCCGCCGCGAGCTTTTCGAGTTTGTCTGCGACGCGCGCGCGTTTGCGTAAGCCCGCCGTGTCGAACAATTTGAACACTCGGTCGCGCCACGTGAATTCGAGTCCGATCGAATCGCGCGTGATGCCGGCCTCCGGTCCTGTCAGCAGCCGCTCTTCCCCAAGGATGCGATTGATCAGCGTCGACTTGCCGGAATTTGGGCGTCCGACGACGGCGACGCGCAGCGGTTTTGTCGGATCGAGCTCGGACCCATCTTCTTCTTCGCCAAGCTGCAGCGGCGCGATCGCACGTTCAATTTCCTGGGCCGGCCCGGTTTTCTCCGGCAGCGCCTCCCGAATCGCATCATAAAGGTCTGCAAGACCCTCGCCATGTTCCGCCGAAAGCGGCACCGGCTCGCCGAGACCCAGATCGTAAGCCTCGAGGGCACCCGCTCCGCCGGCGCGCCCCTCGGCTTTGTTGGCGACGAGGATCAGCGGCTTGTCGGCACGGCGCAGCAGCGCCGCAAAATGGCGATCGTCCGGCGTGAGCCCGGTGCGGGAATCGATCAGGAAGAGCACCGCATCGGCGTGGGCAATTGCTGCTTCCGTCTGCGCCCGCATTCTGCCGGTGAGCGACTGCGCTGCGCCTGCTTCCAGTCCCGCGGTGTCAACGATCGTGAAGGTGAGATCGCCGAGTTGCGCTTCGCCTTCGCGGCGGTCGCGCGTCACGCCCGGCTGGTCGTCGACGAGTGCGAGTTTCTTGCCGACGAGCCGGTTGAACAGCGTCGACTTGCCGACATTCGGACGACCGACAATGGTGAGCGTGAACGGCATGTCCCGGGCCCGCGGCGCGCGAGCTTATTTCGCGCGCTTGCTTGCGCGCACGACAGCGAGCAGCGCCTCCGCGCGCTGGCGCATTGCGCCGGGGGCCTGCGGATCCACAACGATCGTGTCGAGCTGGCGGCCTGCCGCATCGAAGTCGTCATGCTTCAGCGCCGCCAGCGCGAGGGCCTCACGGGCGGAGAAGCGGAAGGGATTGTCGTTTCCCGTCATCGGCCCGAGCCGGCCTTCGATCTCCTTCCCGTCGACTTCGTCGAGCCGCAGCAGCGCTGCGCGCAGCCGCGCGAGATTCTGGAAGAGCGGGTCGATCGTGCCATCGGCGGCGATCGCGTCATAGGCCTTTACCGCGGCTGTGGGATCGCTGCCGCTGAGTTCCGCCGCCTCGCGTAATCGCGCGAGAAGCGCGTATCCTTTTGTGCCGCCTTTGGCGATCCGCTCGAGCGCGCCTTCCGCTTCCGCGGCTTTGCCTTCGCGGGCGAGCGCCAGTGCCGCCTGGTATTTCGCGCCGGCTTCCTCAGCCTGCTTCGTGCGGTAGTGATCGTAGAAGCGCCAGCCGGCCGTCGCGGCGATGACAAGCACGGCGAGACCGATGAATAAACTCTGGTACCGCCCCCAAATCCGAGCGGCTTGATCGCGACGAACTTCTTCGTCGACTTCGCGGAAAATGTCGGACATGGATTTCTCAGGCGCCGTTTACCCGGCCTTCTCGGAGCGCCGGTTAGCACGCATGGCCGCGGATGGCGAGGCGCAGGGTGACACGGCGTAGCTCGCGCTACGCCCGCCCAGCGCGGCAATGCGTGACATAGGAGATTGAGCAGTCGTTGATGACTTTATCTCGCGGTGAGAT
>JAXDNH010000108.1:0-31170 GCA_034669525.1 Methylobacteriaceae bacterium
TATTGCCCCAAAAATTCACGCGCCGACGCGAGATAGGCGACAAAGTTTCCGACATTCAGATCGGCTGCGGTAAAGCGGTCGCCGAGAAGATACCCGCTTGCTTCGAGGGCTTGGTCCAAGACCGCGATCGGTCGCTTCAATGCCTCGAGCGCCTTGCCGGGAATACTTGCATCGCGCTTCTCCGGCGGCAGGAAAATCGTGTGCGTGAGATAATCCAGCCCCGGCTTTTCCAGCTCGGTGACGGCCCAGAACGACCATTGAATCATCTTGGCGTCCTCGCGTGTGTCGCGCGGCGCGAGCGGACCGCCATGCTTCTTGGCGAGATAAAGATTGATCGCCATCGACTCGAAGAGATGGAAACCGTCGTCGTCGATCGCCGGTAACCTTCCGTTCGGATTGACCGCCAGGAACGCGGGATCACGCGGCGCGGCGAGGTCGATCGAGATCGTCTCGTAGCGAATGCCGAGCTCCTCGGCCATCCAGATCACGCGATTCGCCCGCGAGCGGCTGGTCCCGTAAATCTTCAGATTGGCCATGAAACGCGTTTCCCAGGGAGTTGCCGCTCACTCCTAGCCGCGTATTGCGCACCGGTCCATCCGGCTGTCTAATTCGCTTAATTGCGAGGGGGCCCGAACCCTGCCGCAGGTGAGGAACCGATGCTGCCCGACATTCGCGATTACGATCGACTGATCAGGGAGTTCCGCTGGCAGATTCCGGCGCGCTACAATATCGGCGTCGATGTCTGCGATCGCTGGGCCGCACGCGCGCCGGATCAGGCGGCCATTCTTGAAGTGAATGCACGCGGCGATGTGACGCCGATCACATATGCGCAGTTGCGCGAGCGATCCAATAGACTCGCCAGCGCGCTGGCATCGCGCGGCATCAGGCGCGGCGATCGCGTCGCGGTTCTGTTGCCGCAAATGCATCAGACCGCGGTCGCACATATCGCGATTTATAAGATGGGCGCGATTGCCGTGCCGCTTGCCGCTTTATTCGGTGTCGATGCGCTGGAATATCGCCTGCGCGATGCCGGCGTGAGGGCGCTTGTCACGAACGGCATCGGTGCAGCGAAAGTTGCGGGCATTCGCAGCGCGGTTCCCGAACTGCGATGCGTGCTTTGTACGGACGGTGCTTCGGGCGGCGCCGAAGACTACAATGCCGCTCTTGCTGGCGCATCTGCGGATTTCACCGGCGCCGATACGAGTCCGAACGATCCCGGCCTGATGATCTACACGTCAGGCACGACAGGTCCGGCGAAGGGAGCGCTGCACGGCCATCGCGTGGTGCTCGGCCATCTGCCCGGCGTCGAATTCCCGCACGAATTTTTTCCGCAACAAGGCGACCGCTTCTGGACTCCCGCCGATTGGGCATGGGCCGGCGGTTTGCTCAACAGCCTTCTGCCGTGTCTGCATTTCGGCATTCCGATCGTCGCGCGCTCGTTCGAGAAATTCGATCCGGAAGCCGCGTTCGCTTTGATGGCCAATTTGCAAGTACGCAATACGTTCATTCCGCCCACAGCGCTTCGCATGTTGCGCGCCGTCGACAATCCGCGCGGCCGTTTTGATCTCAATCTGCGCACACTCGCCTCGGGCGGCGAGTCGCTCGGCGCAGAGACTTATGCCTGGGGCCGCGAGCAGCTCGGGCTCACCATCAACGAGTTCTACGGCCAGACCGAGTGCAATCTGGTGCTCGGCTCCTGCGCGGCGATCGGCATCAGCAAGCCCGGTGCGATCGGCCGCGCCGTTCCCGGCCATAAGGTTGCGGTGGTCCGCGACGACGGCACGCCCTGCGCGCCCGACGAACTCGGGCAGATCGCGGTGGGGCGCCCCGACCCGGTGATGTTCCTGCAATATTGGGGGAAGCCCGAGGCGACGCGCGATAAATTCATCGGTGACTGGATGACGACCGGTGACCAAGGCATGGTCGACGACGACGGCTATATCCGCTTTGTCGGCCGCGACGACGACGTCATCACCTCATCGGGCTATCGCATCGGACCAGGCGAGATCGAGGATTGCCTCTTACGTCACCCCGCCGTCGCCATCGCCGCGGCGGTCGGCAAGCCCGATCCGGTGCGCACCGAAATCGTCAAAGCCTTCATCGTGCTGCGGCCGGGACACGCGCCATCGGATGCGCTTGCCGCCGACATCCAGCATTTCGTGCGCACCCGGCTTGCCGCGCACGAATATCCGCGCGAAGTCGCTTTCGTCGAAAGCCTGCCGCTGACGACGACCGGCAAGGTGATCCGGCGCGAGCTGCGCGAGCGAGGCTAGGGAGCCCGTAGGGAGCGGTAAGGGCTCATTGACGCGGACAGCGTATAACCGGACGCTGAGTCGGGCCTTAGGGGAAGCTCCCGCATGAACGCCTACACCTATTGCATGCGCCATTACGCGGATTTCTCCGGGCGCGCCAGCCGCTCCGAATATTGGCTCTTCGTGCTCGTCTTTATCATCATTTACGCCGTCTGCTTCGCCATCGATTATAGCGTCATCGGCATCGGGCCGTCCGGCATCCCGCCGCTGACGCTCATCGCTTACCTCGTTCACTTCGTCCCGGGACTGGCGGTGCTCATTCGGCGCCTTCACGACATCGATCGCAGCGGCTGGTGGCTCTTGATCAGCCTGGTTCCGGTGATTGGCAGCATCTGGCTGCTCGTGCTGCTCTGCACCGAGGGGACGTACGGGCCGAACGAGTACGGTCCCGACCCCAACGTGCCTTACGCGACCGAGCCTCCACCGCTGCGCTACTAAGCGTCGGCCTGCTGAACCGTGTCCGCCTGCGCCGGCAACGCAGCGCGGGCTTCGATTCGCGACTGTCGCTTGCCCGATATTTCGCAGGCGAGTCTCGGGCCCGCCGCCGCCCTGCCCGCAACCCAGTTCGTCAAGAAGCAGTCGAGCCAGCGCGCAACCGCGGGGTCGTAGCTGAACCAATCGCGCAAATGCTGGTGTCGCGGGAAGGCGCCGGGCAGCGTCATGCGGTCGTGGCCACGCACCGTCCAGCGGCACATCATCGCGTAGGTGACTTCCGGGTGGAATTGGAAGCCGAAGGCCTGCTCGCCGACGCAGATCGCCTGCACGTCGAACACATCCCCCTCGGCAAGAAGCGTGGCGCCGCGCGGAAGGTCGAAGCCCTCTCGGTGCCATTGGTAGACGCGCGCCGGAAACGAGCAGCCGCAGAGCCTGTGCCCGGCCTCGGTCGGGATGATCGGATGGTAGCCGATCTCGACCTTGCCGTCGGGATGCATGTAGACGCGCTCGCCCATATGACGCGCCAACATCTGCGCCCCGAGGCAGAGGCCCATGAACGGCTTTTCCTCTTTCAGCGGCACGCCAATCCAGTCGATCTCGGCTTTGAGCCAGTCGTGCTCGTCGTTCGCGCTCATCGGGCCGCCGAAAATGATCGCGCCGGCGTGATCGCGCATCGTCTTCGGCAGGGGGTCGCCAAGGCTAGGGCGCCGGATGTCGAGCTCGGCGCCGTGATTCCTAAGAAAACGCCCGACGCGGCCGGGGGTCGAATGTTCCTGATGCAGGATGATGAGGACGCGCGGGGCGCTGCCGTTCGATTTATGAGCGGAGGGATCGGCCAAGGGATTTCGAGTGAACCTTCAGGGAATGCGCGAGGAGCTTAGCAATTAAAGCGCCAACGCAATATGAACGAGCGCGATTCTCACCACAAGCGCGGCAAACGCGTGGCGGAACAGAGCCTAGCGGGTGCCTTGCACGCGGCCGATCACCGGCAGGAGCAGGCTGCGCGGCGTCAGCGCCGCCGCGCTGGCGCTCATCCAGTCGGCGAAGCTCGGCATGACGACGCGCCGTCCGGACATCATGCCGCGGTAGGCGGCCTCGGCGACGGCTTGCGGGCTCGTCTGCACAAAGCTCATCGCTTTGGAAAGATCGCGCGACATGCCGGCGGCGGCCTGGAAGCCGGTCGGCACCGGGCCGGGGCAGAGCGCGGTGACCGAGACGCCCTTTGCCGCGAGTTCCTGCGACAGCGCCTCGCTGAACGAAAGCACATACGCCTTGGTCGCGTAATAGATCGCCATGCCCGGCCCTGGCAGGAAAGCGGCGACCGATGCGACATTGAGGAGCCGGCCGCGGTTGCGGATGAGGTCCGGCAGGAATTTCAACGTCAGCGCGGTCAGCGCGCGGACGTTGACGTCGACCATCCGCAACTGCCCGGCGGCGTCGAGGTCCGCAACCTGGCCCTGCAGGCCGAACCCGGCATTGTTGACGAGGATCATCGGCTCAGCGCCCGCAAGCGCCTGCGCGAGGGCATCCGGGGCGTCCGGCGCGGCGAGATCGAGCGGGATCACCAGGGGAAGCGGGCGCCCAGTGCCGGCGATCTCGCTCGCGAGCGCCTCGAGCCGCTCGCGCCGCCGGGCGACGAGCGCGAGGTCGTGGCCCTTCTTCGCCATGAGCCGCGCCAGTTCGGCGCCAATCCCGTCCGAGGCGCCGGTGATGATGGCGACACGGCGTCCGCCCGAAGCTTGATCGCTCATGCCTTGTTCCCCGCGACTGACCAGGGGCCCGATTCCACGCCCGCCACTTTGCCGCCGGTCTGCTCGGCACGGTGCTTCAGCTGCATCCGGTCGCGCGCGGGCACGCCCAAAAGCTCGGCGACACGCCAAACGATGTTCTCTTCGAGCTCATGTGCCTCGCCGTCCGCGTAAGCCATGTCCCACATCAGCTCGACGACCTGATGCCGGCCGGCTTCGTCGAGCGTCCGCTTCAGCGTGGCGGTGAAATGGTAGAGGTCGACCGCTTCGCGCTCGCTCTCTTCCGCCGCGGCGATGAGCCGGCGTGCCGAGGCCGGATCGAGCGCAAACCGGTCTTCGACAATCGCCTGCAGCCGCAGGCGCTCGGAATCGTCCACGTGCCCATCGGCATTGGCGACGTGGATGAGAAGCGCAGCAGCGGCGAGCCGGTAGTCGGCCTCATCGAACGTGCGCTCCGGCGCCGGGCCGGAGCCGATTTCGGCAAGGAAATTCTTGAGGGCATCGAACATGAGGCTGTCCCGGGCCGCCTGGGGATAGCGGCGACATAGCATGCCGGGACATGGGGCGCCCGTTGCTTCTCAGCAATGCGCCAGTGAAGTTCACATGTCTCCACGGAACGGCGGGGCCGATTCGCGGATTCTATCCAGGGGAGCTGCGCAGGAGAGAAAAGTGGCGCTCGGCCATTCTGCAAAAGTGCGAAGCGGAGAGATCACGGAACTGCGCGATTATGCGCTGCTGTCGCTGCGCGCATGGCGCTCGTCCGACGGCGAGGTCGAGATCGATTACAATGTGGTTTCCGCGGAAGAGCAGCCGAATCCTTATTACGCGCGCAAGCTCGCGGAGGCGCAGAGCCGACTTGCTTCGCTGAAAGCGATGAAGGCCGAAGAGGCGCAGCTTCATTCGCACGAGACGCACGGCAAGGCGCACAGTGCCTGGTCGGAATGGACGCGCGAACGCAAGGCGCGGCGCGTGCGCACGCAAGGGATGCTCAAGAAACTCAAGTCCTGGAAGCCGCCGACGCCGGACCTCGCCGAATTGAAGCACTTCATGCGCGAGGAACTCGAGACGGTTCTCGCGCACGAGGCGCTGGAACCCGATCCGCCGAAGCCGTCGCGCACCGCCGCACGCAAGCATCTCGCCGAAGCGCTGGACCAGGCCGAGCGCGATGTCGCCCATTACGCGCGCAAGGTCGAGGAGGAAGAACGGCGCGTCGCGCGCGAGAACGAGCACCTGCGCGCGCTGATCGCGTCGTTCGGGGATTAATGGCCGTTCGTCATTGCGAGGGAAGCGAAGCAATCCAGTCCCCCGAAGCCATGGATTGCTTCGTCGCTACGCTCCTCGCAATGACGCTGAGTGAGACATTGCCCATATTGCGTCTCACTGAGCCTGAAGCCAGTACCGGTGCATGACAACCGGCCTGCCGCACAGCGAGCGACCGCGCCATTCTGCCTCACTCGCTCGCCCATGATATTCCGCTAACGCGCCGATTTATTGCGGGTCGCTATTCGATCCTGTAGTGGCTGCCCTCTCGCTCGCGACTAGCGTCTCTGAAAGACAGAATTGTCCCGCCGCATCTCCATCTTCACGCTCGGCTCGCGCGGCGACACGCAGCCGTTCTGCGTGCTTGGCCGCGCGCTGCTTGAGGCGGGCTATGGCGTCGAGCTCTGCGCTCCCGAGCCATACAGGCCCTTTGTCGAGTCGTTCGGCCTGAAACTAAGACCGATCGGAACCGCCCTCGCCGGGCTGAAAGACAGCGACACTATGAATGCGCTGGTGCGCGGCGGCATGAAGCGGCTCGTGGGCTTACCCGCATTCTTCAAAGAAGCGCGCGGCGGGCTCGTCGACTTCCTCACGGAATGTTGGCAGGCGACGGAAAGAAGCGATCTGGTCGTGTTTATTCCAACGACATTCTTCCTCGCCGACTTTGCCCGCATGCGCGGAATAAAATCGGTGAGAGTGGCGCTGCAGCCGATCTTGCCAACGTCGCGAATTTCGACCGCACTTTTCGGCAGCACGGATCGCGGTGCTCTTATAAACAGACTGTCCTATGAAATTCCGCGTATCGCATCTCCGATTCTGTGGAGCGGCTCGCACGGGTTCAAAGCCGCGACAGGGCGTAAACTGCATCTCGGTGTTCTGCCGAATCCGATGACGTTCGGCGCATCGGAATCATTGAACCTGATGGCCTATAGTTCCGCGCTCAGCCCCGATCCCGGCGACTGGCCGGTCGAGGCGAAAATCACCGGCGCGTGGTTCTATGATGCCGAGCCGCATTATTCCCTCACGCCGGAAATCGAGGATTTCCTCGCCGCCGGTCCGGCGATCTACATCGGTTTCGGCTCGATGAAATGGCACAGCGAGCAATCGGCGAACGCCGTTTTCAACGCGCTGTCGCAATGGAGCGGACGCGCGCTCATCACCAGCGGCTGGGGTGGACTAAAGCCGCCGGCCCATCTGCCTGACAACATCATGTTTACCGGACCCGTGCACCACGCGCTGTTGTTTCCGCGCGTCAGCGCCGTCGTTCATCACGGCGGCGCCGGCACGACGGCCGAGGGGCTTCGTCACGCGCGCCCGACGCTCATCCTCCCGCAATTCATGGATCAATATGATTGGGCGCGCCGCATCGAAGAACTCGGCGCGGGCCCACCACTTCTACCGATGAAGAAAGTAACGGCAGCCCAACTCGCGGCGCGTCTGAACGATCTAGTTGGCAACGAGCGATACCGCACCGGCGCGGCTGCAATTGCTGCCGAGATGGCGCGCGAACCTGGTGTCGCCGGCGCCGTCGCGGAAATCGAAAAGCTTTTACTACCGTAACGGCAGAGGGCCGAAGGCGCGGAACTCACGCCCTCGGCGCGCGAACCGCTCTCACATCGTCTTTTTGTGAGCGCGCTTCTTGTGGCGCTTCATCATCTTCATGCCACCACCTTTTTTACCCATCGCCGCGGAGGTGGGGGCGTTCTTCATTCCCGCATCGGCGCCCGTTCCGGACCCAGCCTTCGTATCCTGGGCCTGCGCACCGCCCATCGCGAGAAGCGCGCCGAAACCCGCGGCAGCCAAGCCAATCATCAATTTTTTCATTCTGCAGTCCTCCGCGTAGAGCTGAACCTTCAGCGTGGCAAAAACGTCCGCGAAAGCAGAACGTTGCATCACGAACAGGAGAGCTAATTCGAGGCAACTCAGCCGATCATGCGGTGCGCAGGATTCGCGCCAGGGTAAACATGCCAAGCGGCGCGATGGCGCGGCGCTCGACCAGGCGCACGCGAGTCTGAGCGGTGATCCAGTCGCCAATGATCGCCCAGGGAAATTGCGGCCGCCATCCGAGCGACGCAGAGCGGCGCCCGAGCCAGGCTTCGACGGCGGCGACCGGACCACCTTCGGGGCTGACATGATTGACCAGAACGATCTCACCGCCGGGTCGGACCACGCGCAACAGCTCGTCGAGCGTAGCCGCGGGGTCTGGCACCACAGTGAGGACATACGGCGCGACGGCGGCATCGAAGCAGGCGTCGGGGAAGGCCAGGCGCATCGCGTCCATGACGGCCAGCCCGTCTACATTGCTTAGCTTCGCGCGGCGGACCCGCGTTGTCGCGCGCCGCAGCATGGGCTCGGAGAGATCGACGCCGACAAGCCGGGTGCCTTTGTCGAACATCGGCAGTTCGAGGCCTGTGCCGACACCGACGTCGAGTACGGTGCCGCCCGGCCGCGACGCTGCCGCAGCCGCGGCGCGGCGGCCCTGCCGCATGACGAACTCGAAGGTGAAATCGTAGACCGGCGCCCAGCGCGCGTAGGCGGCTTCGACATGGGCATTTTCGATTCGCGCGAGACCCTGCCGTTCCGAGCGCACGGCTTAGCCGGCCGCGGCGGCGCGGGCAGCAGCGGGCGGGTTGGCACTCGCCGCTTCGGCGTGCACGATAAAACCCCCGCCGAGGACGCGTGCCCGCGGGTCCACCGAGTCGTAGAAGACGCAGGCTTGGCCCGGGGCGACGCCGCTCTCCTCGGCAGAGAAGCTGACGCGCGCGCAACCTGCCGCATATTCGAGCAGAGCCGGTGCCGGCGGCCGGGTCGAGCGCACGCGCACCGCGATCTGCAACCCGGCCTTGGGCAGATCGTCGAGGCTGCCGGGCCCGACCCAGTTCACGTCGCGAAGGGCGATGGTCTTGGTCGCGAGCGCCGCGCGCGGCCCGACGATCACCTCCGCCCGGGCCGCATCGAGGCGCACCACGTAGCGCGGCTCGCCCTTCAGCGCGCGGTCGTCGAGGCCAAGCCCACGGCGCTGCCCGATCGTGTAATGGATGACGCCCGCATGGCGCCCGAGAATGCGTCCGTCGAGGTCGACGACATTGCCGGGAATGGCCGCCTCCGGCCTCAGGCGGGAGACGACATCGCTGTAATGGCCCTCCGGCACGAAGCAGATGTCTTGGCTGTCGTGCTTCTCCGCGACGGGAAGACCGAAGTCCCGCGCGAGACCACGGACCTCCTGCTTGGTGTAGCCGCCGAGCGGGAAGCGGACGAAATCGAGCTGGGCGGCGGTAGTAGTAAAGAGAAAATAACTCTGGTCGCGCCCGGCATCTCTGGCGCGGTAGAGCCCGCGCGAGCCGTCGGCCTCACGGCGGGACTGAACGTAATGGCCGGTCGCCAGCGCATCGGCGTCGAGATCGCGTGCGATATCAAAGAGATCGGCGAACTTGATATTCTGGTTGCAGGCGATGCAAGGCACCGGCGTGGAGCCGCTGGCGTAAGCCTCGGCGAAGGGGATGATGACGCGCTCGCGGAAGCGGCTCTCGAAATCCAGCACGTAATGCGGGATGGCGAGCCGTGCGGCAACGTCGCGTGCGTCGTGCACGTCCCGGCCGGCGCAGCAGGTCTTCCCGCGGGCCACCGTGGCGCCGTAGTCGTAGAGCTGCATGGTGACGCCCACGACATTGTAGCCCTGCTGCTTGAGCAAAGCTGCCACAACGGAGGAATCCACACCTCCGGACATGGCCACAACAATGCGGGTGTCCGCAGGCGGGCTATTCAGATTGATGTTGTTGGGCGGGGGGAGCGGGTTCATGGGCAGAACAGGTCGGCTTTTAGGCAGTCTTCGCTCGGGGAGCAAACCAGTCAATGAGCTATGCTCGCCGCCTACGGCCGCCCGCGGAGACTGCAACGGTGGCTCGTCAGCGCCGGAAGATCAGTTCAAGCGCGTTCAGAACGTTCAAATCGCAAAATTCGCAGCTAGAGCGCAACTCGCCGATCAAATGCCATGATCCGCATTTTAAAGATGGGGCCGGCATGAGCTCGGGGCGGGCTTGCATCCAACCTTCCCCCGGTGCGCCACATCAGAGATCCGGAACGGGGGTTGCCAATGCTCGCATCGCAGGTGTTTTCGCGAGACTGTGACGCACGCACAACAAAACACGAAATCCTCTACAAGGTGAAAGGCTTAGCTTGCCTTGAGGAGATTTATCCTCGCGGCTAGTATGCGCCGCCATTTGCTTCGGGTTCACTCCGAGCCCGCCGACCGGGAAGGGTGCATGCATATTGCTTCCCTTCGTTTCTTCCGTGAATTCTGGCGAGATTGAAATTGTCAAAGCGTGAGCAGACCCAGATTGCCGTAATCGGCCGCGCCTGCCGGCTACCCGGGGCGCAATCAATTGACGAATTATGGTCCCTGCTCTCGGAGGGCCGCGGCGCGGTAACCGAAGTTCCATCCGACCGGTGGTCGCGCGAGCGCTTCTATCACCCCCGCGGCAACGAGCGGGGACGCAGCTACACCTGGGCGGCCGGCGTCCTCGACGACATTCTGGGCTTCGATCCGGCCGTATTCGGCATATCTCCGCGAGAAGCGGAGGCAATGGATCCCCAGCAGCGCCTCCTGCTCGAACTTACCTGGGAAGCTCTCGAAGACGCGGGAATCAGGCCCTCGCAGATCGCCGGTTCGGAGACCGGCGTTTATGTGGGAGCCGGTTCCCTCGATTACGGTAATCTGCGCATCGGCGATATTGCCGGCGGAGACGCGTATTTCGCCACGGGCAATACGCTATCGATTATATCGAATCGAATTTCCTACATTTTCGACTTACGCGGACCGAGTTTCACGGTCGACACGGCATGCTCGTCGTCGTTGGTCGCGCTCAACGAGGCTGTGCTTGCGATCGAAAGCGGGCGCGTCGACACCGCTGTCGTCGCGGGGGTGAATATCCTCGCAAGCCCCTATGGCTTCATCAGCTTCTCACAAGCTTCGATGTTGTCGCGCATCGGTCGTTGCCAAGCATTTTCCGCCAAAGCCGACGGCTATGTGCGTGCTGAGGGCGGCGGCGTTCTCATCCTGCGCAAGCTCGATGCTGCGCGCAGAGCGGAGAATCGTATACACGCATTGGTCGCCGCCAGCGACGTCAATTCGGATGGCCGAACGACCGGCATATCGCTTCCTTCCCGAGCCAATCAGGCAGCGCTGCTGGATCGCCTCTACACGCACCGTGGCATAAGCGCGGATGACCTCGCCTTTGTGGAAGCGCATGGCACCGGCACGCGCGTGGGCGACCCGGCCGAGGCAGGCGCGATAGGCGACGTTCTCGGAACGAAGCGCTCGCAGCCTCTGCCGATCGGTTCAATCAAGACCAATATCGGGCACACCGAGACCGCTGCCGGTATTGCCGGCGTGCTGAAGGCCATGCTGGCGCTGGAACACGATCTGTTGCCGGCCTCACTGCATTTCGATGAGCCCAACCCCGACATCCCGTTCAGCGATTTGAATCTGCAGGTCGCCGGCGAAGCGATCTCCCTCGAGAAGCGCAACGGCGCGCGCTTTGCCGGCGTGAGTTCGTTCGGTTTCGGCGGCACGAATGCGCATGTCATTCTTGCTGATGCGCCGAAGGCGGCTTCCTGCGTAATCACCGATCAGCCCGCCTACCTGATGATCTCCGCACATACGAAGGCGGCGCTTGCGGCTCTTTCGGCGCAATATTCAGAACTCCTTGAGGATGCGGAGTCCAGTGATGTCGGCCGCGTCGCCGCGGCCGCCGGTCACCGCCGCGAGCGTCTTTCAGAACGTCTGGTCATTCCGCTCGCGGATGCTGACACGCTACGCAATTGCCTCCGCGCCGCGGCACAACAGGCCGACGACTCAGGCGCGGGAGTGCGCGGAACAAGCATCGGAAAGAATGCGTCCGTCGCTTTCGTCTTTTCCGGAAACGGCAGCCAATGGCCCGGGATGGGATGCTCGGCCTACGCAGCTAATGCAGCATTCCGCCAGCGCTTCGATGAAATCGATGCGCATTTTCAAAAAATCTCCGGCTGGTCGCTCAAGGCGGAGATGTTCGCGGATGATCTCGACGAGCGACTCCCGAAAACGAGCGTTGCTCAGCCGCTGATTTTCGGGATTCAGAGCGCGATAACTTTCGCGCTGAAGCGGCAAGGATTGGTTGCCGATTTCACTCTCGGTCACAGCGTCGGCGAAGTTGCCGCAGCGGAGGCCGCCGGCATTCTCGATCTCGCAACGGCGGTGCGCGTCATTTTCTTCCGCAGCTTGCATCAGGAGATTGCATGCGGCGCGGGCACCATGGCCGTCGTCTTCGGCTCGCGTGAGGCAGCAGATGCGCTTGCAGCTGAAATTCCGGACCTTACAGTCGCCGCGCATAACAGCCCGCGGGGATTCACCGTTTCAGGTCCGGCGCCTGCATTGAAGCTCCTGCCGAACGTCGCGCGTGCGCATAATGCACGCACGCGCAAACTTGATCTGTCTTATCCCTTCCACAGCGCACTGATGGACCCTGTCAAGGCGCCGCTTCTCGCCGATCTCGAGGGCATCGCGCCGAGAGATGGCGAGCGAAGATTCATTTCGACCGTTACCGGCGCGACACTTAACGGCTCGGCGCTCGATGCAGACTATTGGTGGCGAAACGTTCGCGAGCCGGTGCTGTTCATGGAAGCCTTACAGCAGGCGCTTCAAAGCGGCGTGGAGATGTTCGTCGAAATCGGGCCGACCGCGACGCTTCTTGCTCATGTCAATGATGTGGCTGAAGGATCGAACAATTCGGTCAAGTCCTTCGCCGTACTCGATCGCAAGGAAGTTGCGGGAGAGCCGATCTCGCGCGCTATCGCCACCGCCTTGGCGAACGGTGCGAACGTAGACGAGGAGCTTGCTTTCGGACGCGTGTCTGGAGCTGTCGATCTTCCGCTTTATGCCTGGCAGCGCAAGCCCTTCTCTATGGCCGAGACGATCGAGACGAGTGGTCTCACGGCGCCGCGTCCCTGGCATCCGCTGATCGGCGCACGATCGATGGCGGATCGGCTCGAATGGAGCGCGCAAGTCGACCCGCAGCTCGTGCCCGACCTCGCCGATCACAAAATCGACGGTACCGTGCTGCTTCCGGGTTCCGCGTTCGTCGAAATGGCGCTCGCGGTGGCACGCAGCTGGCTTGACACCGATCAGGCAACCATTGCCGACCTCGATATCCAGCAGCCTATGCCTTTCGTCGGCGATATGTCGCGCGAGGTCATGTGCCGTGTCTCACCGGACACGCGTCTCTTAGAGATTCTAAGCCGGCCGCGGCTTGGGCACACGCCATGGCAGACGCATGCAACCGCGAAGATCATTGCGGCTGCCGCGCATTCGGATTCGGACATCACTCTGCCGCGCGACTTCGTCCGTCAGATTTCGGGAAGGGACCTTTATCTGGCCGCGAACGCCGCCGGCCTGCAATTCGGCCCATCCTTCCAAAACGTCGCGCGCGCAGGGATTTCCCGCGACAATCGTATTGTCGTCGACTTGCGCAGGGGCGACGCATCCTCATACGGGCTTGATCCCGCACGTCTCGATTCGTGCTTTCACGGGCTGATCCTGCTCTTCGCCGAACTGTCGCTGCAATCGCGGCCCGCAGCCTACCTTCCGGTCCGCTTCGGCGAGGTGCGGCTACTCAAACCAGGCGTGTCGATTGCGCGCGCGGGTCTCGACGTTCTGCGTTGTAACGAACGCACGATTATCGCGAATATCTCGCTATTCGACGACACCGGCGCGCTCGTCGCCTATCTCCGACAGGCCCGTTATCAAGCCGTGCGTGCACGAGCGGCTGTCCACGAGAATCAGGCTCCGTTGATCCAACGGCTCGCTTTAGCGAGCGAACCGACCGCTTTCGTGCACGCGCCGTTGCCGAGTCCGACAACATTGCTGAAGGCAAGCGGTGCCATGCAGAACCTTGCCAGAGGCCGTCAGGCCACCCCTGCCGATCTTCTCCTGCTCGAAGGTTGGGCGACCTCGGTGTCATTCGGGATGGCGCGCAAGTTTACCGAAAATGGGCGCATCAGCATCGCGCGCCTTGTTACATCCGGGCGGCTGCCTGCCGTCGCCCAGCTCTGGTTTGCCGACATTCTGAGCGCGCTCGAAGACAGCGGCCTCGCACGGCAAAGCGGTGAAGACTGGATCGTCAAATCCGATGCCAATCTGCCCGATCCGGAGATGATCCTCGCAACCTATGCGGAGGATCATCCCGAGCGCGCCGCCGAACTGCTGCTCGCGGCAAGAACCGCGACTCAAATCGAGAACTTTGCAGCGGGCAATCATGATGAAGTGACCGGCCTCTCCTCCGCTGCTCAGGAGGCCTACGAATTCGCCGGCGGCTCGCCTGTCGCTTCGGCCGAAGCGATCGCCGCATTCCTGCGTGAATCGAAAAATGTTTGGCCAAAGGATCGCGCGCTGCGCATTCTGCAGGTCGGCTATGGGCCTCTCTCAAAGCTCGCCGCCTCCATCACATCGGAGTTTGCCGCGCGGCTCACGATATTCGAGCCGGATCGGCGCCGCCTGGAGCGGGCGCGGCTCGCACTCGAGCGCTTCGCCGACGTCGAATTGGTAGACGTACTCGCACCCGTTCCGGCGCGCTCCTTCGACCTTGTAATCGCCGCCGACAGTCTGGCGCGCGTCGGTGGAGAGCGCGGCTTCTGGACCAGTCTCAACGAGAAGCTCGCGTTCGATGGTCTTCTGCTCGCAGCAGAACCTTCCGCTTCGTTGTTCCGGGACCTTGTTTTCGGGCTCAATCCGACGTGGTTCGACCCAGGCCTCGCGTCAACATCCGCATCTGCTGCGCAAAGCCCGGAGAGCTGGCAGCGCACGCTCGATGCCGCAAGCCTGGTAAATACTTCGGTGCACAAACTGGCCGCAGATCGCGGCGGCGGCCTCCTCCTCATCGGCCGTGCACGACGCGAGTCGCTGCCGGCGACCGCCAGCGGCACGCAAGTGCTAATCGTGACGGATGCCGGGCACGAAGCGAATGGCCTTGCCCAGCATATCGCAGAACAACTTGCATCCGCTGGAGCTGAGCCTTCGCTCGTTGCCTGGGACGAACTCCCGAAGAGCGAGCCACGGAAGGCGCTGAGCCACGTCGTCCATCTGGCAGACTCCTTCGCGAAGGACGGCTCGCCGGTAAAAGACTTGGGCGAGCGCTGCGCAAGGATCGAGAGCTGCGTGCATTCGCTTGGCGCCACCAAAGCGAATCTATGGGTCGTCAGTCCGGGCGCGCTGCACGGTCAAAGCGCCAGCCCCGCAGCAACCGGGCTTTGGTCGTTTTCACGCACGCTTGCCAACGAGATTCAAAATCTCAAAGTACGCCGCGTCGATGTTGATCCCGCCCTGCCATTCGAGTCGATCGCCGAGCGGTTGAGTGCACTTGTGCTCTCGGGAACCGACGAAACCGAAATCGCCATTGAGCCTGATTGCACGCGGGTTCTGCGTATTGATCGCTTCGATGCGCAGGCGCATGGGAGTGCGGCTCCCGCGGCGCGACTGGAGCGCGGTGAAGGCTCCGGGTTTGACCGCCTTTCGTGGGCGCCGGCACGACGGGCGGCTCCTTCCTCGGGAGAGGTTGAGATCGAGGTCGAAGCGACGGGCCTTAATTTCCGTGATGTGATGTGGGCTCTTGGCCTGCTGCCTGAGGAAATCCTTGAGGATGGATTCGCCGGCGCCACCCTCGGCCTGGAATGCGCCGGACGCGTGCTGCGCGTCGGTGCGGGCGTGAATGAATTCCAGGCCGGCGACCGGGTGCTTGCCTTCGCACGATCCGCGTTCGCCACACATGTCTGCGTTCCGGCCTCCGTTGTCGCGCGCATTCCCGAAGGTGTCGCGACGGAAACGGCGGCGACCATTCCGGTTGCGTTCCTCACCGCCTATTACGGGTTGATCAGCCTGGCGCGTTTGCGACGCGGCGAATGGGTGCTCATCCATGGCGGCGCCGGCGGCGTCGGGCTCGCGGCTCTCGACATCGCCCTTTGGCGCGGCGCCCGCGTGATCGCGACGGCCGGCTCACCGGAAAAGCGCGATCTTGTTCGCGCGCTCGGCGCCGAGCATGTGCTCGATTCGCGCTCTGGCGCCTTTGTAGACGACGTGCTGCGGATCACGAAGGACAAGGGGGTCGCGGTCGTCCTGAACAGCCTCTCCGGCGAGGCGATGGAGCGGAGCATCAGCATCCTGGAGCCGTTCGGCCGCTTCGTCGAGCTCGGCAAGCGCGATTACGTCGCCAATACGCATATTGGACTACGTCCGTTCCGCCGCAATCTCTCGTATTTTGGCGTCGATCTCGATCAGCTCATTCTCAACGACAGCGCACAAGGCCGGCGGCTTTTCCGTGCTGTGATGCGCCTGTTCGAGGACGGATCGTTGTCGCCGCTGCCTTACCGCAAGTTCAGGGCAAACGAGATCGTCGATGCGTTCCGGCTGATGCAGCAGGCCGGTCACATCGGCAAGATCATCATCGCGCCGCCAGGCAAAGGTGAGATCAGGCAGCTTCCGGATCGCAGTTTTGTTGCGCCGAGCGACAGGACGATTCTCATTACCGGCGGCCTCGGCGGATTTGGTCTTGAGACGGCGCGCTGGTTGGTGGATCGCGGGGCGCGTCACCTTGTGCTCGTTGGACGCAGCGGCGCATCAACCGAGACGGCCCAGCAGGCGCTCAAGGATTTCCGGGCGCGCGGCGTAAATGTCCGTGCCGCTTCTTGCGACGTCTCGGATGAGAGGGCGCTGCACGGCCTGATGCGCGACATCGGTGACATGCCGCGGCTTGGCGGGGTCGTCCACGCCGCCATGGTCCTCGATGATTTCGTGCTCGCCAATTTCAGCCGCGAACGGCTGGAACGTGTGCTCCAACCGAAAGTGCTTGGGGCCGCAAACCTTGATCGGCTGACCCGCGATCACCCGCTCGATTTCTTCCTGCTTTATTCCTCCGCGACGACGCTTGTCGGCAATCCCGGGCAATCGGCGTACGTCGCGGCGAACGGCTATATGGAGGGTCTAGCCCGACGCCGGCGCAAGGAAGGTCTGCCGGGCCTTGCCGTCGGATGGGGCGCGATCGAGGATGTCGGCATCCTCACGCGCATGGATAATGTGAAAGACTCGCTCTCCAATCGCGTCGGCGTGACGCCCATCAAGGCACGCGCGGCGCTCGATCAGATGGGCGAGATTCTGGCGGGGCTGTCTTCGGCGCTGGAAGACGGGGTCGTCTTCATCGCGCCGATGAACTGGGGCAAGGCACGCGATTTCCTTCCGAGCCTGCGTTCTCCGACATTCGCAGATCTCTGCCGCGGTCAGGATGCCGCGGAATCGAGCGAGCGCGGCACGATCGATGTTCGCACCATCATTGCCGCCGAGGGACGCGATGCCGCGCGGCGGCGGGTCTGCGACGCCATCGTCGAGGAGCTCGCGCGAATCCTGCGGCTGCCGCAGGAGGATGTGCCACGCTCCAAGCCGCTCGCCGAAATCGGGCTCGACTCGCTCATGGGCGTGGAACTCGCGATCTCGATCGAGGAACGATTCGCCCTGCAGGGCTCGCTGAGTGCCTCGGCGACCGGACTAACGATCTCCGAACTTGGCGACCAGATTATCGGCATGTCGGAGGACGTTGAGGTCGCTGCCGCAACGGCCGTTCAGGGCGTGGCGGAGCGCCATTTCGGCAAGGACGCGGACTGGGCCCTGCTCGGCACCATCAAGGAGCGGATGAACGCTCAGCGCCAGGGCTAAGCCGTTCGTCGCGGATCGAAAGCAGGGTGGGCTAGGAAGCCTTGCGCGAGATGGAAGCGCGCCCGGTCAGCCGGCGGCTGAAGGACGAGTTGCCCGACAAGTGAGTTCCCGTCCCCGGCCAGGGGCGGGTCAGGCGGACGGAATAGGCTTCAGACGAAAAATCTCCCGCGGCCGTCCGTACATCCTCCGCACCGGGCTCGTTCCCGAACGTGCGCAGATATTCCTCAAGCGGCATGTAGCCGACTTCCGCCAGAGCGCGCGCACTTTCCCGGTCCAGCAATGGCCTCCCTCCTGTGGAGGCGAAACTCGGCAGGCGAGCCGCGGTTCCGCTCTACCGTTTCCCCTGCTGATGCGCCCGCTGAAGCTCGATCAGCTCCGGCCCGTGGCGAGCCCGGACTGCAGCAGGCGACGCAACGGGGTCGAAATCACCTTGGGTATAAGGGAAACGGCGCGAGCCGCGGAAGACCATCAGCCCCTCCGAGGTGACGACAACGTCACCACGCCGAAGCGTCGGATCATCAAGAATGCTGGTCCGGCGTGGTACGACGCCGGGCTCGATGATTTTCGCGCGGAGGGAAAGGCGGGCCTGCGCAGCGAAAGTCTCGTAACGGACGCGAGCCTGTTCCACACGCTCCAGCCAAGCCGTCCGGTTTGCCGGCCCGAGCGAGGAGCGGCCTTCGTAGACCGGCTGGCTTGCGGATTGGGCGAAAGCGGGGCCGAGCATCAAGGCAACCACCGAGGCCCGGCCGAAGCAGGCCATGACCACCCGGGCGAATCGTCTTATCGGAAGCACGGGAGGCCTCAAGGCGCAGCTTACCTGCTAACGCGCTCCTGCGGCCCGCGTTCCGTCAAGCTTGTGCTGCGAGCGCCTGGCCGAGAACAGCGGCGCGATAATCGGCGATGATCGGGCCCGGATCGCCGAACGCGCGAACCTTGCCGCCGTCGATCCACAACAACCGATCGCTCAACGCCCGCAGATAATCGAGCGAGTGCGACACCATCAGGATCGTCCCCCTGCGGGCGAATTCCTCGACATATCGCTCGCATTTTGCCTGGAACCCCTCGTCTCCGACCGCGAGGGCTTCGTCGATGATGAGGATGTCGGCGTCGGCATGGGCGCAGACGGCGAAGGCGAGCCGCGCCACCATGCCGGTCGAGTAATATTTCACCTGCTGATCGAGGAATTGGCCGATCCCGGCGAATTCGGCGATTGCCGGAAGCCGGCGCTCGACCTCGTTGCGCTTCAACCCAAGAATCGCGCCGCCGATTCGCGCGTTTTCCCGTCCGGTCAGCGAGCCGTCGAAGCCGGCGCCGAGCGCCAGGATCGGCGCGATGCGTCCCTCGACCTTGACCTCGCCTGTCGTCGGGGTGGTGATGCCGCAGATGATCTGCAAGAGCGTTGTCTTGCCGGCGCCGTTGCGCCCGATGATGCCGATGCGCTCGCCCTTGCGCACCTCGAAGCTCACGTCATTCAGAACCCAATGCTGATTGTAGAACTTCTTCCAGAAGCCAAGCAGCGCCTGTTTCAGCTGATCGTTATAGTGGGTGTACAGCTGAAACGCCTTTCCGACATTGCGGCAGCTGATCACTACGTCAGATGACATCGACGATCACCGACTTGTAGCGCATGAAGAACGTGTAGCCGAGCATGAACACCGCATACGAGACAATCGCGCAGACGACATACACAACGAGGTTCGGCAGCTCCCCATATATGACCAAGTCGCGCAACATATCGATATAATCACCGACGACGTTGAGCTTAAGCCAGGGCACGATGTGCGCGGGGAGCTGATCGAAAGTGTAAAAGATCGGCGTCGCGAACATCATGATCGGCACGATCGAGATCATCAGGTGTGCAACGTCCTTGGTAAAGGCACCAAGGCCCATGAGGAACCAGACGATTCCGAGCATCAGCAGCGCGAACGGCAGAACGACGAGCGGTGTCAGCACGATCGTCGCGGGGAGCCAGTGTGCCGTCACCAGCCGGAAGACGAGCAGAACGACGAAGCTGATCCCCGCATAGACGAAAGCGCGGATCGAGGCGATCCATGCGATCGCCTCGCTGGGAAAGATCGATTTTTTCACGAAGGAGGCGTGTTCGTGCAAAAGCATCGGCGCGCGATAGGCAAGCTCGCTGAAAAGATTGAAGACGATCAGCCCGCAGAAAATGTTGCCGGCATATTCGGTGATGCTGATGTTTTGCGCTTGAACCGGCAGGGCGATGGAAAAAACGAAGGTATAGGCGAGCAGCATGACCAGCGGCGCCGCAATCGCCCACACCCAGCCGAGCAATGAGCCACGGAAACGTGATTTCAGCTCGCGGCGGACGACGGCGCGGATCAATTCACGATGGTGCCAAGCTCTTTCGAAAGGCACGGTCAAATACATGAAGGGCTGGACACCTCGGATAAGAGAAGCGAGCGCTACAGAACAGGTTCCGTCCGCGCCGTCAATGTGACGCTTAAGCATGCGGCAGAGATGACATAACACTCTGATTCAGCATAAACTTTGGTGCGGAAGGGAGAGGCATTTTGAGGCAGAATCGCGATTGTCCGGGGCAAGCGAGGATCGCGCAGGGCACGATCTTCTGCGCGGCAAAACGGCATTCGAAACGCGGCTTGACGGGTGGCGCGCGCGCAGCATCTTTCCCTTCACCATTCCAACGACGACAGGTAGCATCGTTACGCTCGCGGTACAGATTTCGCGGGCCAATACTATCGGCGAGTGTCCATGTCCCTAGCAGCGAACACGAAACGCGATCCTTCCGCAGACGATCGCGCCGGTGAGGAGAGGCTCGATCGCCTCTGCATCGATACGATCCGCACGCTGGCGATCGATGCGGTGCAGAAAGCGAATTCCGGACATGCCGGCACGCCGATGGCGATGGCGCCCGTCGTCTACACGCTGTGGCAGCAATTCTTGCGCTATGATCCCGCCGATCCGCATTGGCCGAACCGCGATCGCTTCGTGCTCTCCTGCGGCCATGCATCGATGCTGCTTTATTCGCTCCTGCATCTCGCCGGCGTGCGTGCCGACGATGGCGGGCCTGCCGTCAGCCTCGACGACATCAAGCACTTCCGGCAATTAAACAGCCGGACGCCGGGACACCCGGAATATCACATGACGAGCGGTGTCGAGACGACGACCGGTCCGCTCGGTCAGGGCTGCGGCAATAGTGTCGGCATGGCGATGGGAGGCCGCTGGCTAGCCGACAAATTCAATTCCCCTGAAATGACGCTGTTCGATTACGACGTCTACGTTCTCTGCAGCGACGGCGATCTCATGGAGGGTGTAGCAAGCGAAGCGGCGTCGCTCGCCGGACATTTGCAGCTGTCAAATCTATGCTGGATCTACGACAGCAACACGATCACCATCGAAGGCCACACCGATCTCGCGTTCAACGAAGACGTCGGCGAGCGCTTCCAGGCGTATGGCTGGAACGTGCTGCATGTCGACAATGCGGAGGATCGCGACTCGTTGGTGCGGGCGCTGAACACGTTTCGCAAGGGCAACGAGCGCCCGACCATGATCATCGTCAACAGCGTGATCGGCTACGGTGCGCCGCACAAGCAGGGCACGGCAGCGGCGCACAGCGATGCGCTCGGCGAAGAGGAAGTCCGGCTGGCAAAGCGCGCCTATGGCTGGCCGGAAGATGCATCCTTTCTCGTGCCGGACGGCGTGCGCGAGCGCTTCGCCGAGGGGGTAGGCAAACGCGGCGCCGAGCTCAACCAAGTGTGGCGAAAAGTTCGGCGGGACTTTGCCAAGCAAAATGGAAAACAGGCCGAAGAGCTCGACGCGCTATTGGCCGGCAAGCTGCCGAAGGGCTGGGAAGCCGCCCTGCCCACTTTCAAAGCCGATGCAAAAGGCATGGCAACGCGTGAGTCATCGGGCAAAGTCCTCAACGCAATTGCGGAACGAATCCCGTGGCTGCTTGGTGGCTCCGCCGACTTGGCGCCGTCGAACAAGACAAAGCTCGGCTTCGACGGTGCCGGCACGCTGCAGCCCGGCTCACCCGGCGGACGCAATCTGCATTTCGGCGTGCGCGAACATGCGATGGGGGCGGTCTGCAACGGGCTGGCGCTCTCGGGCCTGCGGCCATTCGGCGCGACGTTCCTCGTCTTCAGCGATTACATGCGGCCCGCGATCCGCCTTGCCGCGCTGATGGAGCTGCCGCTCTTCCACATCTTCACGCACGATTCGATCGGCGTTGGCGAGGACGGGCCGACGCACCAGCCGGTCGAGCAGCTTCTGGCGCTACGCGCGATTCCGGGGCTGCTCGTGCTGCGGCCAGGGGACGCGAACGAAGTCGCCGAAAGCTATCGCGTGATCCTCGGCGGCGAGAGACAACCGGCATGTCTAGTGCTGAGCCGGCAGGGACTGCCGACCTTCGATCGCGAACGCTATGCGTCTGCAGCCGGCGTGGCCCGGGGCGCCTATGTCCTTGCAGATTCCGAAGGCGGCGAACCGCAGGTGATTCTCATAGGCACCGGCAGCGAGGTGCAGCTCTGCATCGATGCTTATGAACTCCTGAAGAAGGAAGGCATTCCCGGCCGCGTCGTCAGCATGCCGTCCTGGCACTTGTTCGAAAAGCAGGATCAAAGCTATCGCAATGAGGTGCTGCCTCCGCACATCACCGCGCGTGTCGCTGTCGAGCAGGCGTCCGTGATGGGGTGGGACCGCTATGCCGGAAGCTCCGGCGCGATCATCGGCATGCACACATTCGGCTCTTCGGCGCCGCTTTCCGATTTGTTGAAGAAATTCGGCTTCACGCCGGAAAAGGTCTACGAAGCCGCCAAGGATCAGATCAGCCGGGCGCAGTCGGAGCGTAAGCCGACACCGCGCGCGAACGCCTGATGAGCACGCTGTTACAGGACGATGTCGGCCGCGCGGCAGGTGCTGACCCTGGTCAGATAAATCCACAGGCGATCTCTTTGCCTGCCGACCTGCAGGCGCAGTACCAATCCACCCTCGAGTCGCTTCGCGCCGACAATGCCCCCGCGCGGCTCTGGGGAAAGGACGCGACATTCTGGACCAACCACGACGAGGCAAAATGGCTCGGCTGGCTCGACATCGTCGATCGCGAACTCGCCAATCTTGCGGAGTATGAAGCATTTGCCCTTGAGGTGCGCCGCGAAGGTTTCGCAGATGTCGTGCTGCTCGGCATGGGCGGCTCGAGCCTCGGGCCGGAAGTGCTCGGCGAGATCATCGGGCCGGCGAAAGGCGCGCCGCGATTGCGCATCCTCGATTCGACTGATCCCGCGCAAATCCGCGCGCTGGAAAGCGCCATCGATATCACGAATACGCTGTTCATCGTGTCGAGCAAATCCGGCTCGACCTTGGAGCCGAATATTTTCAAAGACTATTTCTTCGACCGCGTGCAGGAAAGCCTTGGCGACAAAGCCGGCGATCGTTTTGTTGCAGTGACCGATCCCGGCAGCGCAATGGAGAAAGCGGCGCGCAACCAAAATTTCCGCCGTATCTTCTTCGGCGACCCGGCAATCGGCGGGCGGTATTCCGTGCTCTCCGCTTTTGGGCTAGTGCCGGCAGCGGCGATCGGCATGGATCTGCAACGCTTCCTGACGCTGACTCGTCTTATGATCGACGCGTGCGGCGCGGATGCCGCGCCGGCCGATAATCCCGGCGTGCTGCTCGGTACCGCACTTGGTGTCGCCGCGCGCGCCGGTCGCGACAAGGTGACGATTATTCCGTCACCGCGGCTTGCCGCTTTCGGCGCCTGGGCCGAGCAGCTCATCGCGGAATCGACCGGCAAGAACGGCAAGGCGCTAATCCCCGTCGAGGACGAGCCGCTCGGTACGCCCGAGGTCTACGGCGTCGATCGCGTCTTCGTGCATCTGACGCTGACGGGCGACCGCGATCTTGCGCAGGAGTCGAGCGTCGAGGCGCTGCAGAATGCCGGCCATCCCGTCGTGCGCATCGAGGTGAAGTCGCCCGAGCATTTGGGCCAGGAATTCTTCCGCTGGGAGATTGCGACCGCGATTGCCGGCGCGCTCATCGGTATCAATCCGTTCGATCAGCCCGATGTCGAGGCAAGCAAGGTCAAGACGCGAGAATTGACCAACGCATACGAGAAATCCGGCGCCTTGCCGCCGGAAAGCTCGCTTTTCGCGGCGGACGGCATCGAGATTTACACGGACGAGAAGAACTCTGAGGCGCTACGCAGTGCCGGCGCAGGCGATGATCTCCTGAGCTGGGTCAAGGCGCATCTCGCCCGTGCGGGCGCCGGCGATTACGTCGCGCTGCTCGCCTATATCGAGCGCAATGGCGAGCGCATCGCGAGCTTACGCGAGATGCGCACCGCGATCCGAGACGCCCGCCATGTGGCGACCTGCGTCGGCTTCGGCCCGCGTTTCCTGCATTCGACTGGGCAGGCCTACAAAGGCGGCCCGAATATCGGCGTCTTTCTGCAGATCACGACCGCGCATCCCGACGCGCTTCCAATTCCCGGTTATCGCGCAGATTTCGGTGTGGTCGAAGCGGCGCAGGCGCGCGGCGACATGGGCGTGCTCGTCGAGCGCGACCGGCGCGTCCTGCGCATCCATTTCGCTGACGGCGACGTCGACGGCGGATTGAAGCAACTCTCCGGCGCGATTGCGCGCGCGATACATTAAAAGGCAGCCAATGCAAATCGGGATGATCGGCCTTGGACGGATGGGCGCCAACATCGTCCGCCGTCTGCATCGGCATGGGCACGAGTCCGTCGTCTATGATCGCAGCCAACGGGCGGTGAGTGAGCTCGCCAGCGAAGGTGCGACCCCGAGCGATGGAGTGAAGGGGCTGGCCGGCAAGCTGACGAGGCCGCGCACCGTGTGGATCATGCTGCCCGCCGGCGCCCCGACCGAAGACACCGTGCGCGAGCTTGCAACATTGCTGGAGCCTGCCGACACGATCATCGACGGCGGCAATTCCTTCTACAAAGACGACATCCGCCGCGCGAAATTCTTGCGCGAGAAGCAAATCCACTATGTCGATGTCGGCACGAGCGGCGGCGTGTGGGGTTTGGATCGCGGCTATTGCATGATGATCGGCGGCGAGAAGCCGGTTGTCGATCGTCTCGATCCGATCTTCTCCGCGCTCGCGCCCGGCAAGGGCGACATTCCCGAAACGCCCGGCCGCAAGGGGCACGACCCGCGTGCCGAGCAGGGCTACATCCACGCCGGCGGCAACGGCGCCGGGCACTTCGTCAAGATGGTGCATAACGGCATCGAATACGGGCTGATGCAGGCCTATGCCGAGGGCTTCGAGATTCTTGCCAAGGCAAACACCGACGAATTGCCGGCGGACCAACGCTTCGATCTCAATCTCGCCGACGTCGCCGAGGTTTGGCGGCGCGGCAGCGTCATCTCGTCGTGGCTGCTCGATCTGACATCGATCGCGCTTGCCGGTGATGCCAAGCTCGATGACTTCGACGGCTTCGTGCAGGATTCCGGCGAAGGCCGCTGGACGATCGACGCGGCAATCGCCGAGGCGGTGCCGGCGATCGTGCTGTCCGCCGCGCTTTACGCCCGCTTCCGCTCGCGCCAGCAGCACACCTTCGCCGACAAGCTTTTGTCCGCGATGCGTCACGGCTTCGGCGGACACCAGGAGCCCAAACATGGCGCCTGATTTGCCCGTCATGCGGGGCGCGCGCCGATGAGCGAGCCGGCGCCTCCGACATCCCAGACAATGCACAAACTGGCCGAGCCGGCGCCGCCCTGTGCAATCGTGATTTTCGGCGCGACGGGTGATCTCGCGCATCGCCTGCTCATGCCGGCTTTGTACAATCTTTCGCGCTGGAAGCTACTGCCGGATAAGCTCGCGATCCTGGGCGTCGGCCGCACGCAGATAGACTCGAAGAGCCTGCGCGACGATCTGACAAAGACGATCGAAAGTTTCGTCGCCGACAAAAGCGCGGAGTTCTCAGCCGACAAGATTGATCAGGCGGCATGGTCACGAGTCGTCGACACGATCGAATATCTCGACGGCGACATCAGCGACCCGGCTCTTTATGACGAGATCAGAGCCGAGCTCGAGAAGTTTGCGAAGAACGGCGTAGGCTGCAATGTTCTCTTTTACCTGGCGGTTGCGGCGAAACTTTTCGGACCCGTCGTGGTCAATCTCGCCAAAGCCGGGCTAACAAAGGAACAGGATTCTTACTGGCGCCGCGTCATCATCGAAAAACCGTTCGGCCACGATTATCGATCCGCCGTCGCGCTCAACAAGCAGATCCTGGAAGTCGTCTCTGAATCACAAGTCTTCCGCATCGATCATTTCCTCGGCAAGGAAACCGTGCAGAACATCATGGCGCTGCGCTTCGGCAACGGCTTCTTCGAGCCGATCTGGAACCGCGACCACATCGATCACGTCCAGATCACGGTTTCGGAGACGGTGGGCGTGGAGAAGCGTGGTAGCTTCTACGAGGCCACCGGCGCGCTACGCGACATGGTGCCGAACCATCTCTTCCAATTGTTCACGCTCACGGCAATGGAACCACCGGCCTCCTTCGATGCCGATGCCGTGCGCGACCGCAAGGAAGACGTGTTGCGCGCCACGCACCGCGTGTCGCCGGAGGACGCGCAGCGTTTTGCCGTGCGCGGACAGTACACGCGTGGCAAGGTGCAAGGTAAAGATGTCAACGATTATCGCGCCGAGCCCGACGTGAACCCGCAATCGCGCACCGAGACCTACGTTGCGATGCGGCTCTCGATCGACAATTGGCGCTGGGCGGGCGTGCCGTTCTACCTGCGCACCGGCAAATCGATGGCGAAGCGCAAGACGCAGATCGCCATCCGCTTCAAGCAGGCGCCGCTCAGCATTTTTAAAGATACGCCGGTCGACAAGCCGATAGACAACTGGCTCGTTCTCAACATTCAGCCCGACGAAGGCATACTCTGGGAGTTCGGCGCTAAAGTTCCCGGGCCGCATGTGCGGCTCGAGCCTGTGCAGATGCGATTCTCCTACAAGGATTTTTTCAAGGTGCAACCGAGCACCGGTTACGAGACTTTGATTTACGACGCCATGTATGGCGACGCGACCTTGTTTCAGCGCGCCGATAATATCGAAGACGGCTGGCGCGTTGTGCAGCCTCTGCTCGATGTGTGGAACACGGGAAAGCCGCCGCTCGGAATGTATGAAGCGGGCAGCGCCGGGCCGAAAGAAGCGGACGAATTGCTTGCGCAAGACGGACGCAAATGGCGCCCGCTCTGATGACGCGTGGCCCGCATGGCAGATGAGTTCGGCAAGCTCGTCGTTTTCCCTGATGCCGAGGCGCTTGCCCGCGGTGCCGCTCTCTGGCTCAAGGACCGCATTGCGACCCTGCAAGGACGCATCGCGGTCGCGCTCTCCGGCGGCTCGACGCCGCGCCGGCTGTTTCAGTTCATGGGCAGCGAATTCAAGGAGGAGTTCCCGTGGGAACGCATGCATTTCTTTTGGGGCGACGAGCGCTTCGTTGCGCGCGATGATCCCGAGAGCAATTTCCGCATGGCCTACGAGGCGCTCTTGTCGAAGGTCGCCGTGCCGCCCGGCAACATTCATCCGGTTCCGACCCAGGGCATCGAGCCTGAGGAGGCGGCGCGCGCGTACGAGCGCGAACTCAAGGGCTTTTATGGCGCCCCGAAACTCCAGTCGAACAAACTTTTATTCGACGTGCAGCTCCTCGGACTCGGCGAGGATGGACATACCGCCTCGCTCATTCCCGGCGAACCGGTGCTGAACGAGCGCGAGCGTTGGGCCGCGGCCGTGAGTCACGGCCGCCCGGAGACGCGCATTACACTGACCTATCCGCCGATCGAAAGCAGCCGGCACATTGCTTTTCTTGTCTCCGGCGCGGCGAAGCGCGACATACTTCAGAAAGTGCGTGCGCAATCCGCCGATGTTCCGGCGGTGCGCTTGCGGCCGCTCGGCGAGCTTACCTTTCTCGCGGATCGTGCAGCGACGGGAGATCGCAAATGAGTCGCGACGCGCCGCGGCCGCTTGAGGGCGCGCTGAAGAACGTTGCTGCACTCGTCGTTATGGGCGTCTCAGGCTCCGGCAAGACCACAATTGCCGCCCTCCTCGCACAGGAACTCGGCTGGCGATTCGAAGACGGCGATTGGTTTCATCCGAAGGCGAATGTCGAGAAGATGGAAAGCGGCACGCCGCTGACCGATGCCGATCGCCAGCCGTGGCTTGAGGCGATCGCCACCTGGATCGACGATCTCAGCGCCAAAGGCGCTCACGGCGTCGTTGCGTGCTCCGCGCTGAAACGCCGCTACCGCGACGTTCTAGCACGCGCGGGCCATGAGACCGTGCGTTTTATCTATCTGAAGGGGGACAAGGCGCTCATCGCCAAGCGGATGACCGCGCGGCATGGTCATTTCATGCCGCCGGCGCTGCTCGAAAGCCAATTTGCCACACTGGAAGAGCCCGCTCCTGACGAGCACCCGATCACGGTCTCCGTCGCCGGCACGCCCGGTGAGATCGTCGCCGACATTCTTGCGGCGCTGCGCAGCACGGCCCACGCGGATCAACCGCGTTGAATCGCATTTCCCTCGTTCTCTCGGATGTCGACGGCACGCTCGTCACGACCGAAAAGCAGCTGACCGAAGCGACTGTTCTCGGGGTCCGCCGGCTCGCCGATCGTGGCGTTCGCTTTACCGTGACAAGCAGCCGCCCACCCTTCGGATTACGCATGCTGGTTGATCGGCTGGTGCTGCAACTACCTCTTGGCGCCTTCAATGGCGCGTGTCTCGTGCAGCGCGACCTTTCACTTCTCTCGCAGCATCGCCTCTCGACGAACGCTGCGGCTCGCGCAATCGAGGTGCTGGAGTCCTTCGACGTTGGTATTTGGCTCTTTAGCGCGGAACGTTGGTGGCTGCGCGATCCGAATGGAGATTATGTCGAGCGGGAGCGCCGCACGGTCGCCGCCGATCCGACCGTCGTTTCAGATTATGCGCCGTACCTCGCAAATCTATCGAAAATCGTCGGCGTCAGCCGCGATTTCGAACGGCTTGCCGAATGCGAAAGTGCGGTAAAAGCAGCCCTCGGCGCAAATGCTTCGGCGGCGCGCTCGCAGCGCTACTATCTCGACATCACGCCGCCTGGCGTGGACAAGGGAACGGTCGTCGATGCACTAGCACAGCACCTCGATATTCCAGCCGCCGAAATCGTTACTATCGGCGACATGGATAACGACATCAGCATGTTCCGGAAAAGCGGGTTCAGCATTGCGGTCGGCAATGCGAGCGATGCCGCAAGGGCCGCCGCCTCGGTCACCTGTTCCAAAACCAATGATTCCGACGCCTTCGCGGAAGCGGTGGATCGCTTTATCCTGCCGCGCCTCGCGGAGAGATCGTGATGGAAGCGCCCGGCGCCCCGGGAGTTGGCCCGACCTGGACCAGCAGCGCCAAGGACATGATTGGCGTTGCGATCGGCCACTCACGCCTCTGGTTCACAATCGGCTACGGGATTATCAACGAGGTCTATTTCCCGCGCATCGATCTCCCGCAAATCCGCGACCTCGGATTCATCGTAGCGGATGACAAAGGCTTTTGGGTCGAGGTCAAGCGCAACTTCGATTACACGATCACCACGCCCGGGCCGGGAATTCCCGCCGTGCATATCGTGCATCGGCACGAGCGCTTCGAATTGGGCTTGCGTATCCTGGCCGATCCTGATCGCGATGTGCTTCTCGTCGAATGCAAGCTCTCCGGCGACGCCGACCTGAAAATATACGCGCTGCTCGCCCCCCATCTCGTCGGCAGAGGCAGCGCGGATATTGCGGAGATTTTCTGCGACCGCGATTGGCAGACGCTTTGCGCGTCGGAAGCGCCGTACACGCTCGCCTTGGCGGCTGTGGACGCGGTAACGCAGCGCGGTGCGTGGCAGCGCACCAGCGCGGGTTACGTCGGCACCAGCGACGGATGGCAGGACTTCGCCACGCATGGACGCATGACCTGGGCCTATTCACAGGCCGGCCCAGGCAACGTCGCGCTGATCGGCGAACTCGGCTCGCGTCATGCGGTGCTGGCACTTGGTTTTGCCGGCAGCAATGAATCGGCCTCCACTCTTGCCATTTCGTCGCTGCTGCATCCCTTCGATAAAGTCTGGCAGCTCTACACTGAGGCTTGGCAGCATTGGCATCAGCGCAACATCGACCTTCGCGGCTTTCCCGAAGAGTTCGGCGACGAGATCAGCGTTTCCGCGATGGTTTTGCGAGCGCATCAGGACAAAACCTATCCCGGTGCCATGGTCGCGAGCCTCAGCATTCCCTGGGGCAGCAGCCGGGACGACATCGGCGGCTATCATCTCGTGTGGCCACGCGATCTCGTCGAAAGCGCCGGCGCATTGCTAACGCTCGGCGCGCAGCGGGAGGCTCGCGATATTTTGCGCTACCTCATCGCGACGCAGCTCGCCGACGGTCACTGGTCGCAAAACCAGTGGCTTGGCGGCAATCCCTACTGGGAGGGCATTCAACTCGATGAGGCGGCCTTCCCTGTATTGCTCGCCTCAAGACTTGAAGAGAAGGCCTGGCTCGGCGGCATCGAAGTCTGCGATATGGTGCGCCGCGCGCTTTCTTACGTTGCACTCTGCGGGCCTTCGACGGACCAGGATCGCTGGGAAGAAACGCCGGGCATAAACACCTGCACGATCGCGATTGCAATCTCGGCCTTTGTCTGCGGCACGCACTTTCTCCCGGAACAAGAACGAGACGCCGTGCTCCTGCTCGCCGATGATTGGAATGCACGCATCGAGGAATGGTGTACGGCGGGAAACACTGAGCTATCGCGCCAATATGGTATCGGCCGCTATTATGTGCGTGCCGCACCATTGCGCGTCGTCGAGGATGCATCCGCCATCCATGACCCCGTTCCCGTGCGCAATCATGACGGCATGTTCGAGGTCGCCGCGTCGGCTCTGATCTCAACCGACCCATTGCAGCTCGTGCGTTATGGCTTGCGCCTGGCCGATGATCCAATCATGCGCGACACCATCACTCTGATAGACGCGATGCTGAAAGCCGAGACGCCGCGCGGAGCCGGCTGGCATCGCTACAATGACGATGGCTACGGCGAGCACACCGACGGCAGCCCTTTCGACGGCACTGGCCGCGGACGGCTTTGGCCGCTGCTTGCGGGCGAGCGCGGCCACTACGAGCTTGCCGCTGGCCGCGAGGCCGAGGCGCTGCGCCTGCTTCGCACCATGAAGGCGATGAGTGGGCGCTGCGGCCTCATCCCGGAACAGGTTTGGGATGCCACGCCGATCAGAAGGGCGAATTTGCAGCCCGGCTATCCCACTGGATCGGCAATGCCGCTGGTCTGGGCGCATGGCGAATTTGTCAAACTGGCCGCGAGCCTGCAATTGAACCGGCCAACCGACCGCCCGCAGGACGTCTGGCTGCGCTATGCGGGAAAGCGCCCGCAGATTAGCCGTGCACATTGGACGCTGCGCATGCCAGTTGCGAATGCGCCGCGCGGCTGCCCGATATGTTTTCTCTTTGACCGGCCGACGCTCGTCCATTGGGGACACGACGACTGGAAGAATATTTCCGACGCGTTTACTCGGCCGGATTTCCTCGGGCTGCATGTCGCCGAAATTCCAGCCGAGCGTCTTGGCAAAGCAAATGCAGTTCAGTTCGCGTTGCAGGATGCGACGAGCGGCGAATGGCAGGACGGGAATCGCACAATCCGTATTGTGTGAATCGCAT
>JAXDNH010000109.1:0-10471 GCA_034669525.1 Methylobacteriaceae bacterium
ATCGTCGAGAAGGCGATCGAGTACGGCAAGACCGTGCGCATCGGCGCCAATTGGGGCTCGCTCGACCAGGAGCTCCTCACCGGCCTCATGGACGAGAACGCCCGCTCGCCCGCCCCGATCGAGGCGCGCGCCGTCACCCGCGAGGCGCTGGTGCGCTCGGCGATCTACTCCGCCGAACGGGCGGAAGAAATCGGCCTGCCGCGCGACCGCATCATCCTCTCGGCCAAGGTCTCGGCGGTGCAGGACCTCATCGCCTGCTACCAGATGCTGGCGTCGCGCACGAACCACGCGCTGCATCTCGGCCTGACCGAAGCCGGCATGGGCTCGAAGGGCATCGTCGCCTCGTCCGCCGCGCTCGGCATCCTTTTGCAGGACGGGATCGGCGACACGATCCGGGTGTCGCTGACCCCCGAGCCCGGCGGCGACCGCACGATCGAGGTGAAGGTCGCCCAGGAAATCCTGCAGACGATGGGGTTTCGCACCTTCGTGCCGCTCGTTGCCGCCTGCCCCGGCTGCGGCCGCACGACCTCGACCGTCTTCCAGGAGCTCGCCCGCGACATCCAGGCGCATATCCGCACTAGCATGCCGGTGTGGAAGACGAGATATCCCGGCGTCGAGACGCTGAACGTCGCGGTGATGGGCTGCATCGTCAACGGCCCGGGCGAATCGAAGCATGCGGACATCGGCATTTCGCTGCCGGGCACCGGCGAGACGCCGACGGCGCCGGTCTTCATCGACGGCAAGAAGGCGATGACCTTGCGCGGCGAAGGCATCGCCGACGAGTTCAAGCAGATCGTCGAGGATTACGTGGTGCGCCGGTTCGGCGAGGGGCGCAGCGCGGCGGAGTAGGGGCGTTGTCGCATAGTGCGCTCATCGTGCGCGTCCCGTTCGCGAGTGGATGAGCTGCACCAATCCTTCTTGATGCGCGCTGTCCCTCACCAGGCACTTAGGATCAGCCACGGTTGCGCCTGATAACGGGCTGTTTACGTTCTGTTCACATCATCGTACACCAGAGCGAATCGCAATGGCTGAAACATCGATCGAGTGGACAGACGCGACTTGGAATCCGGTGGCGGGCTGCACAGTGCTCTCTGCCGGATGCACCAATTGTTACGCTATGCGCATGGCTGCCCGATTAGACGCGATGGGCCAACCTAAATACCGGCGTCTCACCAGACGAAGCGGAAATCGGGCTGTGTGGACCGGCAAGGTTCGACTCGATCCCGGATCGCTCGATGTACCCGCGCGCTGGAGAAAGCCGCGAATGATTTTCGTCAATTCAATGTCGGACCTGTTTCATTCAGCGGTTCCGGCAGAGTTCATCGCGCAAGTTTGGGCTACAATGGCCACAACGCCTCAACACACCTATCAGATATTGACCAAGCGCCCGGATCGCATGCACGAGGTGCTTTCCCGCGAAGACTTTCCTACGCTAGCCAATGTTTGGTTGGGCACCAGTGTTGAAGATGGGCGCGTGCTCGACCGGATCGATCATCTGCGTCAGGTGCGCGCTGCGGTTCGATTTGTCTCCTTCGAGCCGCTCATCGGATCGGTCGCGGATGCTAATCTAACGGGAATCGGATGGGCAATTGTCGGCGGCGAATCCGGGCCGCGCGCTCGGCTCATGAAAGCGGAATGGGTGGAGGAGATCGAAAGCCTCTGTAGAGAGGCTGGGGCGGCCTTCTTTTTCAAACAATGGGGAGGAAAAAACAAGAAACAGGCGGGCCGAACGTACAAGGGCTCTACATATGACGAGATGCCGGACGTCCGTCGTTACGCATGACGTGAGTTGCAAATTGCTTAGCGAGTCTGACGGCCGGCTGCGACTTGCTTGAGACCGCCAGGAAGAGCGAAAATGCCTGACGCCCGCCGTTGTAAGGATCGGGAGAGGTTCCGAGACGTAGCCGAACTGCGCTTGGAGCCGGTCTCGAAACCAACTTTCAATCTGCTCCATATTGGCAGTGCGCTCGTCCGCCTCATCGGGCGCGGCGAATTCGAAGTGACCTTGATCTTTTCGGCTCGGCGGCGGCGAACTATACAGATCGTCCCGCCAACTGTCGCCAAGAACCAGATTTAGCCGCTTTTCTTTCGAGCCGATGCCTGTCGCACGAAGTGCGAGCTGACGTGTGACGTCTCGAATCGGGAACAGGTACCATACGTCCAGTACTCGTGTCCTCGCCAGCGCTACCAACGTTTGCCACTCGACATGTAAGGCGTAGGGATCGAGAAATACCACGCCACGAGCATTGCCTGCTGTACCCTGAGTCCACGGCGGTCCACTAATCAAGGCGCGCAGCTCAGCGTTGGCGTCTCCGCTCAGGCACCGTATGTCCCGATCGGGATATTCGTCTTTCAGAGCCTGGAGCGCCCGCACTCGCTGGCGATTCTTCTCGATGAATACGAAATGATGCAACAGAGGCCTGATGGAAAGAGCGCGGCGAGCCGAACCGGCAAAAGTCTCCTCGCGGACTTCGATGGGCACTCCCTCCCAAAGGCCACCGGTCTCGACTTCTTCGGTTCGGCTACCGGTGCCAGCAAAGGCATCAATGTACCACAGATCAAAGAGATGGCTCAGTGCATTCGCGTAGCACTGAAGGTAGTACTCGACGGCATCGAGCTTGAGCTCGGTCCACGCTCCTCCGAACTTATGAGAGGTCAAGGCTGCCCTCGTATCACACTCTATAGATGGTGCACGTTCAGCGGAGTTCCCCATTTTTCGTTAAGGTATTCACACACAAGTCGTCGGTGACAGTGATGGGGCGTCGCTTCGGAGCATAGAAGGCAAGTGCCATCGAACATTTCGGGTTTGAAGCGATTTTCAATTTGGCGCTCCCGCATCAGAGACATAAAACGGCCTTGATAGACATTCCAGTCGCCCTTCTCCTTCTTATATGCCCTCAGCATCGATTCGGTTGGAGCTAACAACGGCTGATGCATGTATCGAATGCCTGCGATCCTTTTGAGGAAATAAGAGAGGTCAGCGGCCTTCGCGAAACCAGCAAGCTGCGAGGTGTTGTTCAGCCTCACGTCTATCAATGTTTTCACATTAGCGTTTATCAATCTTTTAAAGAATCCTTCAGCGCTGGTCTGTGTAAAACCAATCGTTGTTAGATTGATGGCCATCAAGATCGCTCCGCATTCAAGCAGTTTCTGGTAAGGCAAACGCAATCTGGCGCGCTCGCTTTTTATAAGCAGTGTCCAGGCGCTCTTCCGCTGAAGCGAAAAGGTCATCATTGTCTTTACCGGCGATCGCAAGCAGCTCCCTCTCTATGGAGAGCTGGGTCCGCTGTTCACCATCCATCATTATGTGCCTCACATCGACTTCTCTTTCGCAAAGAGCTCGACCAACCAGGAGGCATCGGTGACAATCAAGCGGGTTATGCTCAGAACACATTAAAGCTATTCTGTGCCTCTTAGTACCTTCGATCAGGCGCACAATCGCCGCGTTAAACGAGGGCGTTGCCGCCATCTTCTCGTAATCAGCAATACCTTCGCAATAAAACCGCTTTCCTTTTGGTCGACCGCCAAGCTCTTCGCCCAGAAACACATAAGCGATGCCGTCTGTGCGCAGCTGTTGCTCAAGCGCATCTCGGTTGAAATGCGAGGAGCGACGCGAATATGGTGAGCTTCGAACGTCCGCAACGGCGGTAATCCCAGCTCCATGAAGCAGCTGGAGGAACGCTGAGTATGCCAACGTTGAATGCCCGATCGTAAGAATACTCTCTTTCATAGGCATCATACCATTCCTAATGCTTCATATGATCTATGGAGCTAACATCACCCCAGCGATCAGCTTGTAGACATACCCATCGTGCGGTTCGCCTAGGCTGATGCACAAGAGCGCTCCTCCCATTTCGTACTCTCCTTCGCCTTTCTCCACATAATCTTTCTCCACGACAGGATCCGTTATCATGAGCCGATAGGGGATGTCCGCCAACCGGAAGGTTCCCCGAACTTTCAGCTTGTTGTTCCCAAAAGCAGCTCCTTCAGCACATACAATAATTGTAAAGTCGCCCACTTCCACGAGCTTGAGGGAGTCACTTAGATCTTCAGCGCTGCCCACCGGAATACGATCATTCCGCCCGTGCCAAGTGGAGCAGCCATTGATCCATAGGGGCCCCACGATCCTGTCGCACCTTTTTTGCGCTTCACTCCACGAAGCCTTTCGTTTGTACGTCCAGTAATAGCCTTGATCGATGAAGTGATTTTCTGTTTGATGCCATGCGGTCTTGGCTCCGACATGCTTATTTCCACCACATCCAACAGGGACAGCTCCCGCCCATCTTGGAATGCTTCATCTCGTTGCGATAGTTCTCCAGTTGGACTGGAACCGACGGGACGAATCCAACTGTGAGGATGCGCGGTTTCTCGGCCGGCGACGCAGTGTCCCGATAGCTTCCGAGAGTTTGCGAAGCAGATGATTGTTTTTGTGTATTTGGGAGCCATCGCTTGACCCGTTCCAGCAAGAGCGGAACAGCTGGCCTTAGTTGGCCCGCGGGGACCGGGAAACAAGGGGCACAGCCCAGCATTAACGCGCTGACGCGCCTCGCCGGGTGGGCAGACACGGAGGGCCGTTGGCAATCCTTCGAGACGCCGCTTCGCGGCTTTTCAGCATGAGGGGCGAAGGACGAATGTTGACTCGCTCCTTCTCCCCTTGCGGGAGAAGGTGCCCTTCGCGTCAGCGGAAGGGCGGATGAAGGGTCGGCGCGAAGCGCCGTTATTGCGAGCGCAGCGGAGCAATCCAAACGCTCGATGACTGCAGTTTTTGCCTCTGGATTGCTTCGTCGGCTTCGCCTCCTCGCAATGACCCCCTCACCCGTCGCGACACCCTCTCCCCGCGAGGGGCGAGGGGGGCTAACGATCGGCGTTCGCGCTGGTGTTTAAAGCGTCATGGCCGGGCTTGGCCCGGCCATCCACGAAAGCAACGATTCCGCTGCGCCTTTCCTTGTCGTGGATGCCCGGCGCAAGGTCTCCCGCGCCACGACCCTCTATTCAGAGGCGCTGGATCCACTCGCGGACTGGCCGAAGCCGCCGCGCTCTATCGAAGAAGCTGCTCCGCCATTGTACGTTTCTTTCCAGGGTTCGAACGAAGTCCTCAGTACCTTTATCGAGCGTCTATAACCGAACAGGTCAATAAACCCATCTAGCAACTGCAAATATTCGATCCGGAAGACCCAGTACGCAGCGTGTTGGATATCCTCGGGCCTAAAAAGCCTGCGCTCCAGCGCATTCGATATAAGCGCAAGCCACGACAGCAAGCTATCCAATGCAGTCCTGTAAAGCTGCAGGCGATCATCGCTCTGCATCTCTGCGATGCTCAGCTCTGGTTCCATCGCTTTTTGTAGTACTGTTCGTTCATGAACGATCCATTTTACTTCTCTATCGAGCAAAGGGCGCAGTTTTTCCGGAACAACCAGCTTTCCACCGTTCCAGTCCAATGCACGACAGGCAAACACCAGCTCATCATTTGAACTTAGTTCTTTCAGGTACGAACTTGCCAGTTCGGCGCGCTTCCAAAGAACCGCCTTTCGTGCATTGAATAGGGCAATTGCTCCTCCCACAATGCCTACGCCCGCACCTAAATATGCAATCAGAGCCGTGGTTTCCGATGACATCTGCAGGCTCTCCTTAAAAACACCTGCTCTTAAGAGATTTCTTATCGTAATCAATCCCAGCAAATACAGCCGTTGTCGATGATTTTATCCCGTCGCCGAAAGCGGGAAAAGGGCGCGTCATGCTCGGCTCTACGCCGGACGCGAGGCGCCCGCGCCCGATTGTCGTGGATGCCCGGCCCAAGGCCGGGCATGACGCGCTAATGATGCACCCACTTTCCCGGACGAGCGACGGATGAGGGCGAAGGACGAATGATGACGCGGAAGGTGCCTTTCGCGTCAGCGAAGGGCAGATGACGGGTCGGCGCGAAGCGCCTCCCTCACTCGTGGAAGGCCCCTCACCCGACCCGCGCTTACGCGCGGGCCACCCTCTCCCGCGAGGGGACAGGGAGAGCTAACGATCGGCGTTCGCGCTGGTGTTTGAACAGCGTCATGGCCGGGCTTGGCCCGGCCATCCACGAAATGGACCGTTCCGCTGCGCACTTGCTACTCGTGGATGCCCGGCCCGAAGGCGCCGTGCTCGGGCCGGCCAACAGGCCGGACCCGAGTGCCGGGCATGACGAGCGCCCCTACCCCGCCCGATGCATCGCACATATCTTGTTGCCGTCGGGATCGCGGAGATAGGCGAGGTAGAGATCGCCGAAGCCGCCCTTGCGCATCCCGGGCGGCTCCTCGATCGCGGTGCCGCCGTTCGCCGTTCCCGCTTTATGCCAAGCATCCGCGTGCTCGGGGCTGTCCACGGAAAACCCTATCGTGCCGCCGTTGGCGTGCGCGGCAGGCTTGCCGTCGATCGGCTTCGTCACCATGAATATCCCGCCTTTATGGGCGTAGATCAGACGGCCCTTGTCGTCTTGCCGGGCGGGCTTGCCGCCGATCGCGGCAAACAGCGCATCGTAGAATTGCTTGGATCGTTGGATGTCGTTGCTGCCGATCATGACGTGACTGAACATTCCTTGGGGTCCTTCTCTTTTTGCGGCTGCCGAGGGCTTTATCGCGTCGGCGCGTCAGCGGGAAGAGATCGTGGCGCGGATGACGCGCACCCCTTCTCCCCTTGCGGGAGAAGGTGCCCTTCGCGTCAGCGAAGGGCGGATGAGGGGCAGCGCCAATGCCCGGCATTCGCCCGGCTGCCGCCCCTCACCCCAGCCCTCCCCGCAAGCGGGGCGAGGGGGCGCTAACGATCGGCGCTCGGCGCTTTCCCGCGCTTGCGTGGCTCGGGCGCGGGCTCGCCTTCCGGCGAGGCCACGACCTTCGCCGAATTCAAATCCCAGCTCTTGTCCTTCAACGGATCGATCGGCGTGCCTTCCGAAGCGTCGAGCGCCACGGCGCGGCCGCTTGGCAGCATGGCCGCATGCTTCACCGGGAATTTCGGCGCCCCCATCCCCATGTCGCGCGGCAGCTTGTCGGAGCCTGGCGCAAGTCCGAGTTGGGCGGCCCGCGCGCGCTGCTCGGCGCGGCGCTCGGCCGAGACCGGTACGATCGCGGGGTCGACGAGCTCGTCGCCGACGTCCGCCATCGGGCCGTCCAAAATATCGTTGCCGGCATTGACGCCGCGCACCTTGATGCCGCGCTCCTCGAGCCCCGGCGACATCGCATAGGCGAGCGGCGGCGCCGATGTCATCGCCGCGGCCTGTTGCGGCTCGCCTATAGGCTTCACCTGCCCGGTGACCGCCGCAAGTGCCCCCTGACCCACTTGCGGACGCTCCTCTTGCGGATGCATCAGCGACGCGGCGAGCGCATTTTCCAGAGATGTTGCCGCCGCTTCCTGCAAAGCGCCGAGCAGCTTCTCGGGCGCGATGAGCCGCGGCAGCAAAGCGGGCGCATAATCGAGCCGCGCCTCGTTGACGAGCGGCGGCGCCGAGCCGAACGGAAGCAGCGCCCCGAAATTCCTGAGATCGTCGCCGAGCGCCCCGCGCTGGCCGGGCTTGGGCGCCGGCTGCTGGCCGACAGGCCCGGGCTGAGGCCGGCCAGCGGGCGCGCTTGAGGTATTTGGCGTGCCGGGCTGATCGGGGGCGAGAGGCGCGGCGCGGTCGACCTCGGCGGCCGCCTTGTCCTTCTCGATCTGGCGCCAGCGCGCGACGTTCGCCGAATGCTGGGCGAGCGTCTCGGCGAAGACGTGGCCGCCGGTCCCGTCGGCGACGAAATAGAGGTCCTGTGTCCGCGAGGGGTTCGCCACCGCCTCCAGGGCCGCGCGGCCGGGATTGGCGATCGGGCCCGGCGGCAGGCCGTCGATCGTGTAGGTGTTGTAGGGCGTCGGCTTGTCGACCTCGGAGCGCAGGATGCCGCGGCCGAGCGTGCCCTTGCCGCCGACGAGGCCGTAGACGATCGTCGGGTCGGATTGCAGCCGCATGCGCTTGTTGAGCCGGTTGACGAAGACGCTCGCGACATGCGGGCGCTCGTCGGCCTTGCCGGTCTCCTTCTCGACGATCGAGGCGAGCGTCACGAGCTCGTAAGGTGTGCGGATCGGCAAATCGGGCGAGCGGCGCGCCCAAATCTGGTCGAGGAGCTTTCGCTGCTCATCCTGCATCTTGCGGATCAAGTCGGAACGCGAATAGCCGCGCTGGATTTTGTAGGTTTCCGGCAGCAACGTGCCTTCCTTCGGCGGCTCGCGCATGTCGCCGGCAAGCACGTCGCTGTCACGCAGGCGCTGCACGACCTGATCGCTGGTTAGGCCCTCTGGAATGGTGATCGCGTGCAGTACCTGCCGGCCGTTAACGACGGTATCCATGACATCGCGAAGACTGGCATGCTGATGGAAGAGATATTCCCCGAACTTGAGCTTCGAGCGGTTGCCCTCGATGGTGAGGACCGCGTGCATCATGAGCGGGCTGTCGATCACGCCCTCGCGCTCGAGCTGGGCGATGATCTCCGGAACGTCGGTTCCCGGCGCGATGAACATGACCTTGTCGGTCGAGAGCGGTCCGGGTTCCTGCATTCGCTTGTAGCCGGCGACAAGCGCCAGCGCCGACGCGACGCAGGCGACAAGGAGGAACGATAGGAAGCCGCTGATGCCGGCAAGCAGGCCCTGCCGGCGCCGACGGCGCGGCGGCGGCAGCGGAGCGGGCTCCGGCTGAAGGGCTTCGTTGGGGCTCTGCAACCCACGCCGTGGTATCAACGTCCGGCTCCTGAGCGGGCTGGGTCCGCGCGCTCTTTGCGGCCGCGCCTCAGCCGCCGCCGAGACGGTACTAGCCGCAGCCTTACCCTAGCCTTGAATGTGGCGAATTGCCGGCTGGAGCGCCCGCTTTACTGGACGCGGCGGAAGACCAGCGACGCATTGGTGCCGCCGAAGCCGAACGAGTTCGACAGAACGGTATCGATCTGCCGCTTCTTGGCCACATGCGGCACGAGGTCGATCGTCGTCTCGACCGAGGGATTGTCGAGGTTCAGTGTCGGCGGCGCGATGCCGTCGCGAATGGCGAGCACCGAGTAGATCGCCTCGACGGCGCCGGCGGCGCCCAATAGATGCCCGACCGCGGACTTCGTCGACGACATCGACAACTTGCCCGCGGCATTGCCGACAAGCCGCGTCACCGCGTTGAGCTCGATCTCGTCGCCCATCGGGGTCGAGGTGCCGTGCGCGTTGATGTAGTCGATGTCGGAGACGGAGATGCCGGCTTTCTTCACCGCCATCTGCATGCAGCGATAGGCGCCGTCCCCATCCTCCGCCGGCGCCGTGATGTGATACGCGTCACTCGAGAGCCCATAGCCGATTACCTCGGCATAGATTTTCGCACCGCGCGCCTGCGCATGATCGTAATCTTCGAGGATGACGCAGCCCGCGCCTTCGCCCATGACGAAACCGTCGCGATCCTTATCGTAAGGCCGCGAACCCTTGCTCGGCTCGTCATTGAACGACGTCGACAGCGCCTTGCAGGCGGCAAAACCGGCAAAACCAATACGACAGACGGCAGATTCCGCACCGCCTGCGACCATCACATCGGCATCCCCGAGAGCGACCATCCGCGCCGCGTCGCCGATCGCATGGGCGCCAGTCGAACAGGCGGTGACGACCGCATGATTGGGTCCGCGTAGCTGGTGCTGAATGGAGACGTAGCCGGAGGCGAGATTGATCAGCCGGCCGGGAATGAAGAAGGGAGAGACGCGCCGCGGACCCTTCTCCTTCAGCGTGAGCGATGTCTCATAGATGCCGTTCAGTCCGCCGATGCCGGAGCCGATCAGTACGCCGGTTGCTGTCTGATCTTCATCGCTTTCGGGATGCCAGCCGGCATCATCGAGGGCCTGCGTCGCGGCCGAGATCGCGTACAGAATAAAATCGTCGACCTTGCGCTGCTCTTTCGGCTCCATCCACGCACTTGCGTGGAACGTGCCGTCCGATCCGTCGCCGCGCGGAATGATTCCGGCGATTTTGCACGGCAGATCTGAAACGTCGAACGTCTCGACGCGGCCGAAGCCATTCTCGCTGGCGACGAGCCGCCGCCAGTTCGTCTCGACGCCGCAGCCGAGCGGCGACACCATGCCCATGCCGGTGACAACAACCCTGCGCATTGTCTGGTTCTCAAGACTCGCGATCGTGCGCGAGCCTCATGCAGCCGTGGCCTTTTCCAGGAACTTCACCGCATCACCCACGGTCACAATCGTCTCGGCGGAATCATCCGGGATTTCAACACCGAATTCTTCCTCGAAAGCCATGACGAGTTCGACCGTGTCGAGCGAATCCGCACCAAGATCATCAATGAAATTTGCATTGTCGGTCACCTTGTCGGCTTCGACGCCAAGGTGTTCGACGACGATCTTCTTCACGCGCTCGGCAACATCGCTCATTTGTTCATACCCTCGTTCGATTGAGATTTTTGGAAACCGGGCCCCTGAGCCTCGCCCGACGAATCCTGCACGAACAATCG
>JAXDNH010000110.1:0-19499 GCA_034669525.1 Methylobacteriaceae bacterium
CCACAGAATGAGGATCGCATACTTGATCGAGACGATGAGGAACAACGACCAGAAGATCATGGACACCGAACCGACCACGGCAGCTTCGGTCTGCAGTCCACCGCCGCTCGCCGCCTTGACCGCTTCCTTCAACGCGTAAAGCGGACTCGTGCCGATATCGCCGTAAACGATGCCTAGCGCGCCGAGCGCGGCGAGGCTCGTCGTAGACCTGTCCAAGCGATGGGAGGGCGCGCCGGCGACGGTCTGCAGATCAGTGGTCATCGCGGTCCGGCAAGCTCACTTCGAAGACCGCACCATCGAGATCGGAATTGTCGCTTTTGTCCAGCAGTCGTATCTGCCCGCCATGCGCGCGGACGATGTCAGCAGCGATCGCGAGGCCAAGTCCTGAGCCGCCGGCCCGAACGGAGCCGCGGAACGGCTCGAATAGACTTTCGCGCGCGGAAGCCGGAAGTCCAGGTCCATTATCCGCGATCTGGATCAGGACATTGCCGCGTTCACGGCGCGCGGAAAGCCGGACACGCGGCGCGCGGTTGAGGCCCTCGCGCGCGCTCTCAAGCGCCTCGACGGCATTCCGGCACAAATTCAGAAGCACGCGGAACATTTGTTCCTTGTCCGCCGAAATTTTCATGTCTGGGGGCACATCATTTACCGCCTCGACGCCGCTCTGCTCCGGCACCGCGCTCTCAAGCGCCTCGCCGGCGAGCGCGTACAAAGAGACGGGTTGCAGTTTCGGATTTTCCTCAGCGGCGCGTCCATAGGCGAGCGTTGCCTGACAAAACCGGATCGCTCGGTCGAGTGTTCCAATGAGTTTCGGCGCAAGCCTCTTCGCAAGCGGGTCGTGGAGATCCGCCAGTCGATCCGAAAGCAATTGCGCCGAGGCCAACATGTTGCGCAATTCGTGACTGATTTTTGCGACGGCGAGCCCCAGCGCCGCCAGGTGCTTCTTTTCCCTGAGTTCGCGCGCAAGCGCCGATTCCATGACGGCCAACGCCTTTTCGGCCTGGCCGATCTCATGCGTGCGGCGCGACGGCACGATGATGCGGGAGGCGTCTTCCGGCCGCTCGGCAAAGGCCATCACGTTAGATGTCAGGCGGCGAACGGGACGAAGCACCATCATGTGGATTGCAAGGGCGGCGCAGGTCGCGACGATCGCCGAGATGAACAGCGAGACAAGCACGATGTTTTCAGAATATTCGCGCATGGCCGCTTTCAGCGGCGCCTCATCCATGGCGATTTCGATGAAGTTCGCGCCCATCGGCGCCGGCCCCTTCACATCGATGATGCGGCCTGCAGGTGCAACGAGCGCCTGCAATGCGGCCATGACCGACTCCCACGCCGAATAGCTGCGCAGATCAGCAGTCTCGTCGATTGCCGGAGGCATGTCCGACACGGCGAGCAGATGGCGGGCATCTCCCATCTGCAGCACGATCATGCGCGCTCCGACGCTATCCAGCAGTTCGCGCTTCAATTCCGCCGGCACCATGCCCTTCGGAGCGGCTTCAAGGACCAGCGCCGCGGTGTAAGCAGCGGAAAGACGCGTCAGGAGCCAGTTCGTACGGAAGTTTGCGATCGAGGGCACATAGATCGCGATTTCCGCCAGGATCACAAAGCCGACAAGAAGCGCGAGGACGCGGCTCGCAAGCCCAAATCCTTGTGTCCGGCTCGAGTCCTCGCCGATCCCGGCAGGCATCGGCCGCATCGTATTCATCGTCGAATGCTACCCAGCGCGTTGCCGATCAGCCGTGCTCAACCCGAGCAGCCCCAAGTCAATGTTGACTTATTAGAGGCTTCAAAGCTATACCGCGCGCGCAAAACGTCGGCTTCCACGCCGACGTTTCCTTTTGCCGCCGAGTTACGACGAATAGCCGAGCTGCCGAAGACGCTCGACCGTCCTCTCGATTGATCAGCGGAGCATAATTTTGAAACGGACCTATCAGCCCAGCAAGCTTGTCCGCAAGCGCCGGCACGGCTTCCGCGCCCGCATGGCGACGGTGGGCGGCCGCAAGGTCGTTGCGGCGCGCCGGGCGCGCGGCCGGAAGCGCCTGTCGGCCTGAGTGCCCGGGAAGGCGCCTCAGTACGGCCGGCTGCGCCGGCGATCCGAATTCCTCGCCGCAGCCAACGGGTTACGTTCCAACGCGAGGGCGTTCTCACTGCAAGCGATTCCCCATCCGGGCCGCGGTCAAGCGCAGTTCGGCTTCACGACGACGAAGAAAACCGGCAATGCCGTCGAGCGCGCGCGAATGCGCCGGCGGTTGAAAGAAGCAATCCGAACGACGCAAGGGCTTCCCGTTCGCGCGGGTCATGACTATGTCTTCGTCGCCCGCCGCGAGGCCCTCAGCATCCCGTTTGCCGAGCTTTCCAGTCAAATTGCCCGGGCGCTTGCCGAAATCGGCACGAAGCTCGACCGGAAAGCGCGAGAGCCCGGGAAAGTGGAACTGACGACGTATCGATGAAAACTGCTGATCGCCAATGAACCAGGACCCGAAAAACCTCATCCTGGCGATCGGGCTCTCGCTGCTCGTCATTATCGGCTGGCAGTACTTTTATGCCGGCCCGCAGCTTGAGAAGCAGCGGCAGGCCCAATCGCAGCTGCAACAGCCTGCGCCGAAGCCGCCGACAGGCGCGCCGACGCCGACCCCGAATGCCGCCGAACCAGGCCCCGTGCCCGGCGCCGCGCCGCCGCCAAACGCCGGCATCCAGCCAACCTCGCCCGGGGCGATCCGGACCCGCGAGCAGGCTCTGGCTGAGACCCCGCGGGTCGCAATCGACACGAAAAGCCTGTCGGGATCGATTGCGCTGAAAGGCGGCCGCATCGATGACGTTGTTCTGAAGGGTTACCGCGAAACGACCGATCCGGGCAGTCCGAATATCGTGCTTCTGTCGCCGTCCGGATCGCCGCAGCCCTATTATGCCGAATGGGGCTTCGTCCCGCAGCCGGGCCAGAAGATCGAGTTGCCGAAGAGTGATACGGCCTGGACAACCGATTCCCGCCGGCTGACGGCCGAGAAGCCCGTCAATCTGACGTACGACAACGGCGCGGGGCTCATCTTCCGCCGCACCATCGCGGTTGACGATCAGTACATGTTCAGCGTGACGCAAAGCGTCGAGAACAAGGGTACGGAGCCCGTCACACTCTACCCCTACGAACTCGTCTCGCGCCACGGCAAGCCGACGGTCGCCGGTTACGCGGTGCTGCACGAGGGCTTTGTCGGCGTCGTCGGCGATTCCGGCGTCAAGGAAACCTCATACGACGCAATCGAGAAGGAGCCGCAGGCGACGGAGCGGCTCGACGGAACCGGCGGATGGCTTGGGTTCACCGATAAATATTGGGCGACGGCGGTCATCCCGGATCAGAATGTGCCGGTCAAGGGCCGGTACCTCTCATACGGCACCGGATCGAAAATCTACCAGGTCGACCAGCAGGGTCAGGCGCAAACAATCGCACCCGGCGCGACGCTCGCCGTCAATTCGCGGCTGTTCGCCGGCGCCAAGGTCAGCGAACTGCTCGACCAATACGAGTCGTCGCTCGGCATCAAGAAATTCAACCTGCTCATCGATTGGGGCTGGTTCTATTTCATCACCCGGCCGATGTTCAAGCTCATCGACTTCTTCTATCGGCTGATCGGCAATTTCGGTGTCGCAATCCTTTGCGTGACGCTGCTTGTCAAGATCGCCTTCTTCCCGCTCGCCAACCGCTCCTACATGTCGATGGCGCGCATGAAGGCGATGCAGCCGCAGATGAAGGCCCTGCAGGAGCGCTACAAGGACGATCGCGCCAAGCAGCAGCAGGAGCTGATGGCACTCTACAAGCGCGAGAAGATCAATCCGGTCGCGGGCTGCCTGCCGGTGATCATCCAGATTCCGGTGTTCTTCTCGCTCTACAAGGTGCTCTTCGTCACGATCGAAATGCGCCAAGCCCCATTCTTTGGCTGGATCCGCGATCTGTCGCAGCCGGATCCGACAAACATATTCACCCTGTTCGGCCTGATCCCGTGGGATCCGACGCACATCCCGCTGATCGGCTCGTTTCTATGGCTCGGCATCTGGCCGCTGATCATGGGCTTCTCGATGTTCGTCCAGATGAAGATGAATCCTGAGCCGACCGATCCCGTGCAGAAGCAGATGTTCGCTTATATGCCGGTCATCTTCACGTTCATGCTCGGCTCATTCCCGGCTGGTCTCGTCATCTACTGGACCTGGAACAACCTGCTGTCCGTTGCGCAGCAGGGCTTCATCATGCGGCGGGCCGGCGTGAAATTCGAGCTTTGGGACAATCTCGCCAATATCTGGCGCAAAAAAAAAATAGCAGCGCAAGTAAGCCTTCGTGAGCGGCCCTGATTTCCTCGAAGCCGGGCGCCGTCTGTTTGCTGGCCCTTGTGAATTCATCTGGGGCGCTGCAAAGATCGATGGGCTCCCGCCGGCCACCTTACCGGAGATCGCGGTCGCCGGGCGCTCCAATGTCGGCAAGTCGTCGCTCATCAATGCGCTGACCGGACGCAAGACGCTGGCGCGCATGTCACGCACGCCTGGGCGGACGCAGGAACTGAATTTCTTCGAACTGAATGGCGAGCTGCGTCTCGTCGACATGCCCGGCTGGGGCTATGCCGCCGTCGGAAAAGAAAAGGTCGCGAGCTGGACCGAACTCCTGAAAGCCTACCTGCGCGGCCGCCCGGTTCTGCTGCGCGTCCTCGTCCTGGTCGATGGCCGTCACGGGCTGAAGCCGGTCGACACGGAAATGCTCGACCTCTTCGACAAATCCGCCGTGTCCTATGAGATCGTTCTCACCAAAAAGGATGAAGTCAAAGGCCCCGAGATCGAGCAGCGGTTCGCCGAAACCCACGCGGCGCTCGCCGCCCGTCCGGCAGCCTACCCGGAGATCCTCTTCACCTCCGCACACAGCGGCGAGGGCGTCGCGGAATTGCGCGCCTCGATCGCGCGCCTCCTCGGCGAGCGGCAGACCTCGCAATTAAACGCCTCTCATTGAGCGCCTCGCATTGAGCGCCCTTCACGGACCGGCTAAAAGCCGCTGACCCCGGAACGATTCATGGCCGAGCCGATCAAAGTCAGTCCGCAAGAGCAGGCGCAGATCCTCATGCAGGCGCTGCCGCACATGCTACGGTATGACGACTCTATCGTCGTCGTGAAATATGGCGGCCACGCGATGGGGGATGAAGATGTCGCGCGCGATTTCGCCCGCGACATGGTGCTGCTCGAACAGGCGGGGCTGAACCCGGTTGTCGTGCATGGCGGCGGACCGCAGATCGGCGCGATGCTGAAGAAGCTCGGCATCGAATCGCATTTTGCCGGCGGCCTGCGCATCACCGACAAACCGACGATGGAAATCGTCGAGATGGTTCTCGCCGGATCGATCAACAAACAGATCGTCGGTTTCATCAATGCGGAAGGCGGCCGTGCCGTCGGTCTCTGCGGCAAGGACGGCAATATGGTACGCGCGACGAAGGTCACGCGCGCCGTGCACGATCCCGCGACCAACAGCGATCACGAGATCGATTTCGGTTTCGTCGGCGAGCCGGAAAAGGTTGACACCACCGTTCTCGAACAGATTCTCGGACGCGAGCTTATCCCGGTGCTTGCCCCGGTTGCGCTCGGCGAAGACGGCGAGACCTATAACGTCAATGCCGACACGTTTGCCGGCGCGATCGCTGGCGCACTCAAAGCCAGGCGCCTTTTGCTCCTTACCGATGTGCCCGGCGTGCTCGACAGGGACGGAAACATCCTGAAGCAGCTCCGCCTCGATGACATCCGCGAGCTGATCGCAAATGGCACGATCACGGGTGGCATGATTCCGAAGGTCGAGACTTGCATCTACGCAATCGAACAGGGCGTGGAGGGCGTGGTCATTCTCGACGGCAAGACCCCGCATGCGGTGCTCGTCGAGCTTCTGACCGATTACGGCGCCGGAACGCTGATCACACCCTGATGACGCGAGCCGAGCACTTTTTTCCAGACGATCGGGCGATTGCCCCCGATGAGCCTGTTCTTGCGGTCGAGACCACGCCCGGCAAAATGCCGGCGGCTGTTTCGCCTGCCGAAATACAGCAGCGATTCACGCACGTGGACACCTGGGTGTTCGATCTCGACAACACGCTTTATCCCGCCTCATCCGATCTCTGGCCAAAAATCGACGCGCGGATCACGCTCTTTATGTGCCAGCTCTTCGGCCTTGACGGTATGTCATCGCGCGCTCTGCAAAAATACTATTACGAACGGTACGGAACGACGCTGCGCGGGCTCATGGAAGAGCACGAGATCACGGCGGATGAGTTCCTGCAATTCGTCCATGACATCGATCGCTCCTCGCTTATCCCCAATCACTCGCTCGCCACTGCGATCACCGCTTTACCGGGCCGCAAGCTTATTCTGACCAATGGCTCGCGCGAGCATGCGTTGCGTACCGCCGAGCAACTCGGCCTCGACAAGATGTTCGAAGATGTGTTCGACATCGTCGCCGGCGATCTCGTCCCGAAGCCAAATCCGCAGGCTTACGAGCGCTTTTTCGAAAAGCACGGCGTTGATCCCGCGGGTGCGGCGATGTTTGAGGACATCGAGCGTAATCTCGTCGTGCCGCATGCGCGGGGCATGCGCACGACGCTGGTCGTGCCCAAGCCCGGACAGCGCGATCACCGCGACCCCTGGGAGGTCGCGAAGGAGCGCCCGCGTCACGTCGATTATGTGACCGACGATCTCGAAGGATTTTTGCGACAAACCGTGTCGCAGACGCTGGACGCCAAGACTGCAAATAGCTGAGGGAGAGAATGTCTTTTACCGGGTTGCAAAAGACGATCGAAGCCGCGTTTGATGACCGCGCCACTATCGGGCCGCAGACCAAAGGCGAGGTGCGCGATGCGGTCGAGGCGGCGCTCGATCTGCTCGACAAGGGCGAAGCGCGCGTCGCGCAGAAAATCCCGGGCGCAAATGGCCGCCACTCGTTGCGCGACTCCTGGCAAGTCAATCAATGGCTGAAGAAGGCGGTGCTCCTGTCCTTCCGCCTGAACGACATGAGCGCGATTTCCGGCGGCCCCGGCGGCGCTACGTGGTGGGACAAGGTGCCGTCGAAGTTCGATGGCTGGGGCGCCAACAAGCATGCCGACGCGGGGTTCCGCTCGGTGCCAAACTGCATCGTGCGCCGCTCGGCTTACATCGCCCCCGGCGTCGTGCTGATGCCGTCCTTCGTCAATCTCGGCGCCTATGTCGATGCCGGCACGATGGTCGACACTTGGGCTACGGTCGGCTCCTGCGCGCAGATCGGCAGGAACGTGCATCTCTCCGGCGGCGTCGGTATCGGCGGCGTGCTTGAGCCGCTGCAGGCCAATCCGACGATCATCGAGGATAATTGTTTCATCGGCGCGCGTTCGGAAGTTGTCGAAGGCGTGATTGTCGGCGAGGGGTCGGTTTTGTCGATGGGGGTGTTCATCGGCGCCTCGACGAAGATCGTCGACCGCGCCACCGGCGAAACGCATATCGGCCATGTTCCACCGTTCTCGGTTGTTGTATCCGGCTCGATGCCGGGCAAGCCGCTGCCGAACGGCGCTCCGGGTCCGAGTCTCTACTGCGCGGTGATCGTCAAGACGGTCGACGCGCAGACACGCGCCAAGACCGCGATCAACGATCTTTTGCGGGATTGACGTGCGGCTCGATCGCGCGACGATCCATTTCCTCTTCCAGACTTACGAAGGCATGATCGACCGGCGGACGTGGCGGTCCGGGGCGCTGGTGCTCGCGGCAATTCTCATCCCGCTCACATTGATCTGGATCGTCATCGCGCCGGCAACGCATCGTGATCTTTCCACGCCGGAGCTTTTGGATGCCCGGGCGCTCGGCGCCTTTATCTATCTCGCGATCTTTGCGTTCGCGGTCATCTTGATCGCGGTGTCGTGGACAAATCTCAGCGCCAAGCGCTTTCGCGATCTGGGGCGGCCGGCTGTGTTCGCGACGGCTCTTCCCTTTGCAGCCCTTCTCGGTGGCGCGGCGCACTGGTTTCAGCCGCGCGCTTCGGACATTTTGCCGGAGTGGGCTCTGATCTTCGTGGACGTCGCGATAATCGCGGTGGCTCTCTGGAGCTTCTACGAACTTGGCCTGGCATATCCCGCCGCCTCAGGCGGAAGTAACCTGCCTCGCCAATAAACCGCAACCCTTCCTCAACGCCTCACGCCTAGCTTGAGAGCAGCCGCTGTCATGCGGCGGGAGTGGAGCGTTTCCGTGTCGGGTGTGGCTTCGGCGGGCTGGTTGACCGATGTGACGGCGATCGGCCTCGCGACGCTCGCGGGAGCGCTTCTCACCCTCGCAATTCTCCATTCGTTTACCCTGCGGCGCTTCGGCCGCCGCACGCGCGCCGACGAGCGCGAACTCGAACGCCTGCGCGATCAAATCTGGGAATTGCGCGCCGCGGCCCAAGACCGCGACCGGGCCGAGGCTGCAAGCGAAGCGAAGTCGCGCTTTCTTGCGACCGTCAGTCATGAGGTGCGCACACCGCTTAACGGCATCCTCGGCATGGCCGATCTTTTGACCGCCACCTCGATCGACGATGAACAGAAGAGCTATGTCGAGGCGATCCGCGCCTCGGGTCAGTCGCTTGGATCGCTGATCGAAGACCTGCTCGATCTCTCCCGCATCGAGGCCGGCAAACTCGACATCGTCAATGAGCGCTTCGCCTTGGCGCCGCTTGTCGAAAGCGTGGTCGAGCTGCTCGCGCCGCGTGCGCACGGCAAAGGGTTGGAAATAGCGAGTTTTGTCGCGCCCGATGTGCCCGCTGAGGCGATCGGCGATGCGGCACGCCTGCGGCAAGTCCTGCTCAACCTCGCCGGCAATGCGGTGAAGTTTACCGAGCGCGGTGGGATCGGGCTGCGAGTCGTGCGCGAAGCACGCGCCCTCGTGATCTCCGTCGTGGACACCGGGCCGGGCGTGCCATTCGACAGGCGCGAGGCCATTTTTCAGGATTTCGAGCAAGGCGACGAGGCGGCGCGCCAGCATGGCGGAACCGGACTTGGGCTCGCGATTTCGAAACGTCTGATCGAACGAATGGGCGGCGAGCTTCGGCTAGCCCATTCCAGTGAAAGCGGAAGTACCTTCGTTATCTCGTTGCCGCTCGTCGCCGGGGCGGGGGGCGCTGAGCCGGGCCGCAATATGTCGGGTCAAAGCGTGCTCGTTGCATCCCCGTCGCAGTTCGAAGCCCCTTATATTGGGGAGCGGCTCGCGGCGTGCGGCGCGGATGTAGCCTATGCCCGAAACGAGTCCGATACCGTTTCGCGGCTCGAAGCGCCGGGGGCGGCGCGCGACACGGCTCTCGTCGATTGCGCGTTCGGTGAAGTGGCGACAGCGAAAATCGCGGAGGCGGCGCGGCGTGTCGGCGTGCAACGGCTCTTTATCCTGTTCTCGCCGACGGAGCGGCGGGCGTTGAATTCCGAGACGCTGCGCCGGTTTGATGGCTGGCTGGTGAAGCCTGTGCGCTCTGCAAGCCTGTTGGCACGTCTCATCCCGGAGGAACCGCAATTCGGCCGGCAACATCACCTCGCGCGCGATGCCCCGCCGAAACTTGGAGATGTCCGCATCCTTTTGGCGGAAGACAACGAAATCAGCCGCCGCGTCGCATTGAAACATCTGGAACGTCACGGCGCGCGCGTGACATGCGCGAGCGATGGCGCCGAGGCGGTACGGCTCGCGAATGGCGACGCGTTTGACGTCGTCATTCTCGACATCCGTATGCCTGTGCTCGACGGGCTTGCTGCAGCTTGCCAAATTCGGGCGGCGGAACCGGCGGGCGAGCGAACGCCGCTCATCGCGCTTACCGCTAACGCCTTTGCTTCCGACAGGCGCGCGGCTGTCGAGGCCGGCATAGATTATTTCATCGCAAAGCCCGTAGACCCATTTGACCTGGTCGCGCTGATCGAGACGGCGCTGACCCGATCCCATCGGCTGGCGGGTTTACAACCGACCGGTTCGTGACGCGCGCAAAACTGTCATAATCCTTCGGATTCGAATCACTATTGTCACGCAAGCAATTCGAACGGAGAGCGCACGGATGAGTCCGGCAGCCGATCGTGAAGCGTCACGCAACAGGATCGCTCGGCTGAAGGCCCCTCCCGGTGTGCAGGACCAGGCGGACGAGGCGAACAGATTTGGACCTTCGCTCGGCACATTTGGTGCGCTGGAAGTACGGCTTGCCACGACGCAGAAGGACATCCGCAAGGCGCAGCGCCTGCGCTACAAGGTCTTCTATGAAGAGGGTGGTGCGAAAGCCGATCGCACCGCGGCGCTCATCCGGCGCGACGTCTGTCCCTTCGACGCCGCCTGCGATCATCTCCTCGTCATCGATCATGCGGCGGTGAACGGGTTCGGCAAGCCGAAGCCGAAAGTAATCGGCACATACCGTCTGCTGCGCCAGGAGCGTGCCGACGCGCATGGCGGCTTCTACAGTGCGCAGGAATACGACATCGCGCCGCTGTTGCTGCGACATGGCGGCAAGCAATTCCTCGAACTCGGCCGCTCCTGCGTGCTCGCACCTTACCGCTCGAAGCGAACGCTGGAACTTCTGTGGCGCAGCATCTGGGCCTACACAAAACACTACAAGTTCGATGCGCTGTTCGGCTGCGCCAGTCTCGAGGGCACAAATTCTCTTGCGCATGCCGCGACCCTGAGCTTCCTCTCGCATTTCGCCAATGCTTCAGAAGAATGGAGCGTGCGCGCGATCGATGCCCGGCATGTTCCGATGCGAATGCTCAATCGCGACAGCGTCGACAGGCGCCGCGCGCTTGCCGCGTTGCCGCCGCTGATCAAGGGCTATCTGCGCTGCGGCGCGAAGGTCGGCGAGGGCGCCGTCGTCGATCACCAGTTTGGCACGACGGACGTCTTCATCATCATGCCGGTCGCCGAACTCGATTTGCGCTACGTCGAGCGCTTCGGCGGAGCCGCAGGCGACAGGCAGGCCGCGTGAGCCAATCGTCTTAGAAGGACGCCAGCGAAATGCACTTACTATGCTGGGCGGCGATGGCTTTTTCTATTATCTCGGCTCCTACAGCGCCGCGAACGGCGGCTGGAAGGCCGAAATCCTCAATCAGGAGCACACGCCGGCAAAAGGCGAAGTGCCCCTCTTCGGCGGCCACGAAGTCGGCATCGGCATTTCCGGCAGCTGCGACGAGAACGGCGCGGAAGCGGTCGCGCTCGTCGGCACGCGCAGTGTCCGATGCAAGGCGGTGCTGAAGCTGATGCGGCGAGCGTAGCGCGTTAATGCATCAGCGGCATCGTGAAGCTCGCGCCGTCCTTGATGCCGGAGGGCCAGCGCGACGTGACCGTCTTCGTCTTCGTATAGAATCGCACGGCGTCGGGTCCATGCTGGTTGAGATCGCCGAAACCCGAACGCTTCCACCCGCCGAAGGTGTAGTACGCGAGCGGTACCGGGATCGGCACATTGACGCCGATCATGCCGACCTGCACTTTTGAGGCGAAATCGCGCGCCGCATCGCCGTCGCGCGTGAAAATCGCGACCCCATTGCCGTATTCGTGATCGTTGGCGAGCGACAGCGCTTCACCGTAGCCTTCGGCGCGAACGACCGAGAGAACCGGCCCAAAAATCTCTTCCTTGTAGATGCGCATGTCCTTGGTGACGTTGTCGAAGAGACAGCCGCCCATATAGAAGCCGTCCTCGTAGCCCTGCATCTTGAAATTGCGGCCATCGACGGCGAGCGTCGCGCCCTCCTTGATGCCGATCTCGACATAGTTGCGCACGCGGTTCAGCGCCTCGCGCGTGACCAACGGACCGAGATCGGCGGAGGAATCCGTCGACGGCCCGATCTTCAGGCTTTCCACGCGCGGCACAAGGCGGTCCATCAACTCCTCCGCCGTGCCTTTGCCGACGGGGACTGCGACTGACACGGCCATGCAGCGCTCGCCCGCCGAGCCGTAACCCGCACCAACGAGCGCATCGACGGCCTGGCCCATGTCGGCGTCCGGCATGATGATCATGTGGTTCTTGGCGCCGCCGAAACACTGCACGCGCTTTCCCGCGGCGCAGCCGCGCGTGTAGATGTATTCGGCGATCGGGGTCGAGCCGACAAAACCGACAGCCCTGACGTCGGGATCGTCAAGGATCGCGTCGACCGCTTCCTTGTCGCCGTTGACGACATTGAGGATGCCCGGCGGCAGACCCGCTTCGATCATCAGCTTCGCAAGCCGCAGCGGCACGCCGGGATCGCGTTCGGACGGTTTCAGAATAAAGGCATTGCCGCAGGCAATCGCCGGCGCGAACTTCCACATCGGAATCATCGCGGGGAAATTGAACGGCGTGATGCCGGCGACGACGCCGAGCGGCTGGCGCATCGAGTACACGTCAATGCCAGGTCCGGCACTGTCGGTGAACTCGCCTTTCATCAGATGCGGAATACCGCAGGCGAATTCGACCACTTCAATGCCGCGCTGGATGTCGCCCTTCGCGTCGGGAATGGTCTTGCCATGCTCGCGCGCCAGCAGCTCCGCAAGCTCGTCATTGTCGCGCGCGACAAGTTCCACGAATTTTGTCAGCACACGGGCGCGCCGCTGCGGGTTGGTCGCCGCCCAGGCCGGCCATGCGTCCCTGGCGTTCTCGACCGCGGCGCGGACCTCGGCTTTGGACGCAAGCGGGATGCGCGAGATCACCTCGCCCGTCATCGGCTGGTAGCCGTCGGCGAAGCGGCCGGACGTGCCGGCAACATGCTTGCCGCCGATGAAATGGGTGAGCTCGCGCATGATGATCCTCCCTGCCGGCTTTGTCGGCGCTTGGCGATTTCATGTAGAAAGAGCCGCCCCTTGGCAAGCGCGGCCGCCGGGGTAGAAGAGCGCCCCATGACCATCCGCTTCGACCGCCGCTTCACGCCGGCACGTCCGGATCTCGCGGCGGCCCATCTCAGGGGCCATGTCGAGGCCACGATTTTCGTCGAAGGTCGCGAGATGCAGATCGTCGCGCCGATCGCCGATGTCCGAAGCGGGCCGACCCCGGATGCGTCGCTCGACACGCAGGCCCTCTGCGGCGAACGGGTCGCTGTCTACGAAGAGCATGAGGGCTGGGCCTGGTGCCAGCTCGAGCGCGATTCCTATGTCGGATATCTGCCCTCGCACATGCTGGCGCCGACGTCGAAAGAGCCGACGCATCGAGTTACGGCGCTGCGTACCTTTGTCTATCCCGCTGCGAACATGAAAGTGCCGCCGCTCGAGGCGCTGCCGCTCGGCGCCGAGGTCGTGGTCGAAGATGAAGGCGATTACGTCCGCGTCGCCGGTCATGGATTTATCTACGCGCGGCATCTGCAGGCGATCTCGCAATACGAACCCGATTTCGTCGCGGTTGCGGAGCGTTTCACCGGGGCGCCCTATCTCTGGGGCGGCAAGACCGCCCTCGGGCTCGATTGTTCGGGACTCGTACAGATTTCGCTCGCTGCAGGGGGGATCGCGGCGCCGCGCGATACAGACGTGCAGGCGCGCGAGGTCGGCATGGAAGTACCGCTGGATGAGCCGCTGAATCTACGTCGCGGCGATCTCGTGTTCTGGAGGGGGCATGTCGGGATCATGGGCGATGCGGTGACGCTGCTGCACGCCAATGCGCATCACATGCTGGTCGCGCGAGAGCCGTTCGCTGAGGCACGCGCGCGAATTCTCGCCAAAAGCTTTGGACCGGTTATTGCCGTGCGGCGATTATCCGATCGATGACAGGCGCGCGAAGCGCCCGCGGCTTTTCCCTCATCGCATACGCGCTTTGAATCGCCAGTGATGCGACCTCTGCGTCCTCTTCGCTGCGCGCGTGTATGCGGCAGAGTGGACGATTTCGCCCAACCTCCTCGCCGATACCCGCAAGCTCGGTAAGTCCGACCGCCGGGTCGATCGTCGCACCAGGAACGGTGCGGCCGCCGCCAAGCATCACCACCGCCAGTCCCAGGGCGCGCGTATCTATTTCCGTGACGGAGCCGGACGTGAGCGCTTCCACGTCACGGATGTGAAGCGCTTGGGCGAGATGTGCGCTCGGGCAATCGACGAGATCATGCGGTCCGCCAAGTGCACGCACCATCGCCGCGAATTTCTCCGCGGCGGCGCCGCTGTCGAGCGCACGTTCCATCGTGCGTCGCGCATCATCTATGTCGGAGGCCAAGCGGCCAGCCATCAGCATCTCGGCGCCGAGCGCGAGCGCCACGTCGTGCAATCGCGCATCGCGATGCCGGCCAGTCAGATGATCGATGGCCACTTTCACTTCAACCGCGTTGCCCGCGGCTCTTGCCAGCGGCTCATTCATGTCTGTCAAAAGCGCTGACGTCGGCAGGCCTGCGGCACATGCCGTGTCGACGAGCGATTGCGCGAGCTCCCGCGCCGCGGCCTCGCTCGCCATGAAGGCGCCCGAGCCTGTCTTCACGTCCAGAACCAGCGCGCCGAGTCCCGCCGCAAGTTTCTTCGCCAGGATGGAGGCCGTGATCAGCGGAATCGATTCCACCGTCGCCGTCACATCGCGCACCGCGTAGAGGCATTTGTCCGCAGGCGCGAGATCGTCGGTCTGGCCGATGATCGCGCAGCCGACTTCGCGTACGCAACGGCGGAACGTGTCCGCATCCGGCGCGGTGTTGTAGCCCGGAATCGCTTCAAGCTTGTCGATGGTGCCGCCGGTATGTCCGAGGCCGCGGCCGGCGATCATCGGCACAAAGCCGCCGCAAGCCGCAACCGCCGGCGCGAGGATCAGACTGACAGTATCGCCGATGCCGCCCGTCGAATGCTTGTCAAGGACCGGACCTTCGATCTCCGGCCATTCCAATGTGCGGCCGGATTGCGCCATCGCACGCGTCAGCGCGGCGCATTCCTCACGCGACAACCCACGGAAAAACACCGCCATCGCGAATGCCGCCGCATGTGCATCGCTCGCATTACCCTGGGTCAGAGCTTCGATGAGGCCTGCGATCTCGCGTGCGCCGAGCGTCTCGCCATCGCGCTTACGGCGGATGATTTCCTGGATCAGCACGCGCCGCTCGACCGACATTACCCCGTGTCGTCGCGCCGCAGACGAACGCCCCAGTCCTCCTCCTTGATCTTCAGGAAGCCGCGAATGAGGCGACGCAGACTGATGAGCCCGGACAGCGCCTGCTGCCGCGTCTCCGCATGCGTCGGGTTACCGCCGGAAAAACCGGCACCGAAGCTCGTGATCACCGCAATCGCGGCAACACGCATCGCAAGCCGCCGCGCAAGAATGATCTCCGGGACGACGGACATGCCGATGACGTCGGCGCCGAGCAACCGCGCGACTTTCACTTCGGCTGGAGTCTCGAAGCTCGGGCCGGAAAACCACATGTAAATGCCTTCATGCACGGTGACACCGGCGCCAGCGGCGGCCTGTTTCAGCCGTCGCAGCAAGCGCTTGTCGTAGGCCTCGGTGAGACTGACGAAGCCGCCTTCCGACGCGAGGCCGATCAGCGGGTTCAAGCCGGTGAAGTTGATGTGATCATTGATCAGCACGAGATGGCCCGGATAAAAGTCGGCATTCACCGAGCCGGCGATCGCCGCGATCAGCAGATTGGACACGCCGAGCATTGCCAGCGTCTCAAGCGGTGTGGCCATAAGCGTGGGGTCGCCGGTCTCATAAAAATGAGAGCGGCCCTGCAGGCACGCGATGCGGGTGCCTTCGAGCGTGCCGACGAGGAGGCGCCCTTCTCCGACAGATTTCTCCATGGCCGGAAAACCGGGAAGATCCGGGTAGGGGATCCCGATCGCATTTTCCAAATTTTCCGCCAGCGAGCCGAGTTGCGGTCCAAGCCCGATCGCGAGTTCCACCGGTTCGACAATGCCGCGCGACCGCAGCACCTCGACCGCCGCCTCCGCCTGCGTTGTCATGGAAAACCCTCAGCCCCGCCGATTCGGCGCGAGATTGTCAGGGCCGAAGGAATGCGGCAACAGCGATGATTGGGTGAAGCTCGCGCGGATTTCCGCTCGGTCCGCGATGTGGATTGGCGTCTCCGGCGCGGCGAATTCGCGGATGCGCTGCCGGCAGGCACCGCAGGGCGTGCCGAGCGCCTCGCCCTCGCCGACAACCAGCAGTTCGGCAATGGCGCGCTCGCCGGCGGCGATCATGGCGGCAATGGCGCCAGCTTCCGCGCAGGTGCCGACGGGGAAAGACGCGTTCTCGACGTTGCAGCCGGCGAAAATCCCGCCGGAGACGGTGCGCAATGCCGCACCGACATGATATCCGGAATAGGGCGCATACGCCGCCCGCTGGGCCGCGCGTGCCGCCTCAAAGAGGGTTGTTAGGTCATTCTTCGACATGGCTGCCCTTCCAAGCGGTGTGCGGCCCTGACAGATTCCCGTTTTCGCTGCCGCTCGCCCCATGTCAAACTGCATGCCAAACTGGGCTTCTCCCGTGGAGTGAGGCCATGCCTGCGCGCCGTCTTCGTCCGGCCAGCATTATCGCGGCGGCTCTTGCCGCGTGCCTGCCCTTCGCCGGCGCGATGGCGAGGGGCGGTGCAACGTCCGTCGACGTCGAACTGGTGCTCGCCGTCGACATCTCCTACTCGATGGATGAGGAGGAGCAGCACCTGCAGCGCGAAGGCTATATCGAGGCGCTGCAATCGGATGAATTTCTAAAAGCGCTGAAAGCCGGACCGAATGGCCGCATTGCGGTCGCCTATATGGAGTGGGCGAGTTCTTACGATCAGCGGACGATGGTCAACTGGACCCTGATCGACAGTCCGCAAACTGCGCGCGCTGTCGCGATCCAACTCGCCGGGGCACCTTACCGGCGCGCCAGCCGCACATCGATTTCCGGCGCGATCGATGGCGCGATGCGTCTCTTCGAAGGCAACGGATATGATGGCGCGCGCCGGGTGATCGACATTTCCGGCGACGGTCCAAACAATAATGGCCGCCCGGTGACTCAGGCGCGCGAGGACGCGCTGGCGCAGGGCGTCACGCTGAACGGTTTGCCGCTGCTCATCCGGCCGGTTCGCGCCGCTTACATGGATATCGAGAATCTCGACTGGTACTACGAGGACTGTGTCATCGGCGGTCCCGGCGCATTTATGATCCCGGTGCGTGGACCCGAAGCATTCCTCGAGGGGACCCGAACGAAACTCGTGCTCGACATTGCCAGCGCGCCCGAGGCGATCCCGCAGATGAACCCGTTCTTGCGCCGCGCATCAACGGAGAACCCGCGCGTCTCCTGCTATATCGGCGAATCGCTCTGGCGCCAGCGCATGGGCGAATGATGCGCGGAAAATTCGCGCATATCTGCGTCGCACTCTTTGTTGCGTTCGGCGCAGCCCGTGTCGCGCGCGCCGACAATGCGCCTCCCATTATCGAAGGCCAAGCACGCGTTCTGCCGGTTCTCGCGCGCAACGGCATGGTCGTCGCGCAGGAAGGCAGGGCGGCACGTATCGGTGTCGACATCCTGGAGCGCGGTGGCAATGCGGTCGATGCGGCCGTTGCGACCGCATTTGCGCTGGCGGTGACCCTGCCACGCGCCGGCAATCTCGGCGGCGGCGGCTTCATGCTGATTCGCCTGGCGAAAGAACAGAAGACGATCGCGCTCGATTACCGCGAGACCGCGCCCGCGGCGACCACGCCGGAAGTCTTCCTCAACCCGCAGGGCCTCGCCGATCCCTCAAAATCGCGTGACAGCGGGTTGGCGGTCGGCGTGCCGGGCACGGTCGCGGGACTGGCTCATGCGCACGAGCATTACGGCTCCGGGCGGCTCGCACTCGCCGATCTGATCGCGCCGGCGATCGCGCTGGCACGCGACGGCATCATCGTCGAGGACGATCTCGCGGACTCCTTGCCGCGCACGACGCGGCTCCGCCGCTATGCTTCTTCGCGCGCGATTTTCCTGCGGCCGGATGGCAGCAATTTCGAGCGCGGCGACCGGCTCGTGCAACGCGATTTGGCGGGCACGCTTGAAGCGATCGCGCAAAACGGCCCGCGTGCCTTTTATGAAGGCAGCACTGCCGAAAACATCGCCAAATCCGTTCGCAACGAAGGTGGTCGCATGAATGTGGCCGATCTCGCCGGCTACAAACCGGCCGAACGGCGGCCGCTCAGCGGCACCTATCGCGGCCACGAGATTCTGGCGATGCCGCCGCCCTCGTCCGGAGGCGTGCATCTCATCGAGCTTTTGAATGTGCTCGAAGGTTTTGATCTCGCCGCGACGGGCGCGGGGTCTGCGGATACGATCCAGATCGAGGCCGAAGCGATGAAAATCGCCTTCGCCGATCGCGCCGAATATCTCGGCGATCCCGCCTTCACGAGCGTGCCGGCCGCGTCGCTCATCTCGAAGAAATACGCCGCCGAATTGCGCAAGGGCATCTCGGTTGACCGCGCGCGCCCGGCCGCTGACGTGCGCCGCGTCGCTCCGGCGCCGCCGGAAGGCGATCAGACCACGCATTTCTCGGTCGTCGACAAGGACGGCAACGCGGTTGCCAACACCTACACGCTGAATTTCTCCTATGGGCTCGGTCTTGTTGCCGAGGGCACCGGCGTGCTTCTCAACAACGAACTCGACGATTTTGCCGCGCGTCCCGACGCGCCGAACGCGTTCGGTCTTGTCGGCGGCGCCGCAAATGCACCGGCGCCGGGCAAACGGCCACTCTCCTCGATGAGTCCGACCATCGTGCTGAAAGGCGGCAAGGTCGAACTCGTCACCGGTTCGCCGGGCGGGCCGCGCATCATCACGACGGTGCTTGGCATGCTCCTCGATGTGATTGATTTCGGCATGAACATCGCGGAGGCGACGGACGCGCCACGCGTCCATCACCAATGGCGGCCGGACGAGCTGCGCGTCGAGCGCGGCCTCTCGCCCGACACGCTGCGGCTCTTACGCGCAAAGGGTCAGAACGTGATCGAGGGGAGCGCCATGGGCTCGACAGCGACGATTGCAATTCGCGACGGCTGGATCATGGGAGCCGCCGATACCCGCCAGCGCGGCACACTGGCGGTGGGGTATTAGAATTCCACATCGAGCTCTTCGAGCTCCTCCTCCTCCGACTGCGCGGCGGCTCGCCATTCCTCCATGAAGGGATGGTGCAGCATCAGATCGCGATACTCGCCGCAATCGCCATCGAGCTTCACGTCGTACGTGTCGAAGCGCGTGCAGACCGGCGCATACATCGCGTCGGCGACGACCGGCTTGGCGCCGAAGAGATAGGGCCCGCCATAGGCAATGAAGCAGCCCTTCCAGATCGACAGGACGCGGTCGATATCGGCTTGCGCGCCGGCCCAGATCTTGAAGCCGGGATGCTTGGCCTTGAGGTTCATCGGCAGCGCCGAGCGTAAATTGGCAAAGCCCGAATGCATCTCGCCGGAAATCGCGCGGCAATGCGCGCGCGCGGCGCGGTCCTTCGGGAGAAGGCCCGCCTTGGGTTTGATCTCGGCGAGGTATACGGCGATCGCCAGCGTATCCCAGACCGAGGTACCGTCGTGTTCGAGGCACGGCACCAGGAAGGACGGCGATAACAGCAGGAGCTCGGCGCGCGTCGAGGGATCGTCCATCGACAGCA
>JAXDNH010000111.1:0-16276 GCA_034669525.1 Methylobacteriaceae bacterium
AGCTCGCGAGATGCGGATCGAGGCGATGGATCAGCAGGAGGTTCGACATGTTGCCGAAGATGCGGTCGTTGCTGATCATGATCGGCGCGGAGAGAACGTCGCGCATGTGCCGGCCGATGCTGAACGGGGTGTCGTTCTTGTAGCCGACAATGCCGCAGACCAGCATCGCGTGATTGATGATTTCGCCGGCGAGACGCGAAGCGCCGACTTTGATGTTGTTCATCGCGACGGCAAAACCGACCGAGGTGAGTTCGTCGCTGTCGGCCTGCGCATGGGCGAAGCGGCGAAGGCCGTCAAGCGTGTTGGCGCGCATCAATTGCAACATGCTTGCGGCTTCGGCAACGCGCAGTGCGCCGGGCGGCGTCACGTTGGGACGACTCTTCGCCTGGGCGCGCACGAAATTTTGTGCGCGTGCGAGCGCATTGTTGGCGACGCCGAACCAGACCGCGCTCCACAAGAGATGTGAGGTCGCGAGCATCGATTGCGCGGCGATTTCGGCGAACGGCTTCGGCAGGATTTGCGCCGCGGGCGCCTCCGCTTCGAGGCGGAAGCCCTCGCTGCAGGTGCCGCGCATGCCGAGCGTGTCCCAGCCGGTGGTGCGATTGAGCTTGCGTTGATCCCTAAGCACCACCGCCATTACCTGATCGGAGGAAGGCGCATCCGGTGCGCGCCGCGCGGTGACGAGGATCGCGTCGGCATGGGCTCCGTAGGAGATGACGGTCGCATCCTTGCCGAGCCTGAAATTGTCGCCCTCGATCTCGACGGCGCAAATGCTGTTCCTGAGATCGCCGCCGATGCCGCCTTCGGTCGTCGCCGAGGCGAGCAGCAGCTGCGCCTCGCAAATGCGCTGCATGAAGCCGCAATGCCATTCGCTGTCGCGGCCATGCGAGACGAGGCTTGAGACCTTGATGTTATGCATCGCATACATCATCGCGCTCGAGGCGCAGTTCTGGCCGATCAGCGAGCAGATTTCCGCGACATCGGTGAGGCTGGCGCTCTCGCCGCCAAGTTCTTCCGGGATGAGGATCGACAGAAGCCGCGCGTCCTTCAGCGCGGCGAGGGTCTCGTGCGGGAAGCGCGCCTCGCGATCGACGTCGTCGGCATGTTGCGCGGCGACTGCCGCGACTTCCGCTGCCCGGTTGGCAAACGCGATCACGATGCGAGCCGCGCCGGTTCGATTTCGTTGACGCAGGCTGCGATCGCCGCAAGGCTCGCGAACGAGCGGCGGTTCAGCATGCGCTCGGGGAATTCGATATCGAAATGCTCCTCGATCGCCAGCATGAGCTGCACGGTCGCAAACGAGGTGAGCCCGGCGGCATAGAGGTCCTGCTCGGGCTTGAGGCTAGCGGCGGGCAGCGGCATGCGGCCGTGTTCATCGACGAGCTTACGGATGGCCTCGATCATGGAAAACTCCGCATGGGAACAGCCGGGCACGCTCGGCCCGTGTCGTTGCGGGAACTTAGGGGCGCAGAGGTAAAGCATCACTGAATGTAACCGACGAGAATCCGGCAGATATCGGCGGATTTACCTGGCATTTGAGTTAGATTGTATGGAGGGTTAACGCGAATTGCCGGATTGGGTAGAATTGAGCGCATGACTGCAGGCGCGGATGCTTTCGCCACGCTCGCCTTGGCCGATGCGCCGCTCGTCAAAGCGCCCGACGGCTCCGGCGTGCGGCCCTTGCTGTCGCTGCCCGCCGGCAGTCTGGCGCATTTCGAACTCGCGGCGGGCAAGACATCGATCGCAGTCGCGCATCGTAGCGTCGACGAAATCTGGTTCGTGGTCGGCGGTCGCGGCGAGATGTGGCGCAAGCAGGCGGAGCGCGAGGAAATCGTGGCGCTTCATGCAGGCGTGGCGCTAACGATCCCGCTCGGCACCGCGTTTCAATTCCGCTCGTTCGGCCCGGAGCCGCTCACCATGGTGGCGATCACGATGCCGCCCTGGCCGGGCGACGATGAGGCTTACCAAACGGAAGGCGAATGGCCGCCGAGCCTGTGACGAAGCGCGTTCAGGTGCAGGGGAATGCCTTCGCCAGCGCCTCGAACGCGGCGCTCGCGGCATCGCTGTTCAACAGGTCCTCATGTTCGGTGAGATATTTGACCGCGGCTGCCGCAGCCTGAGATTTAAGCAAGCCGTTGGTGAGGCAAATGCGCAGGCCCTTATCCGCGCGCGTGCCGGCAAGCGAGTTATGCGCATCGATCACGCCGATGATGTAACCGACGCAATAGGCGCGCTGCTGCGGATTGTTGCAGCTTGTCATGAGCGAATAGCCGGTCTCGTAGCTCTGGATTTTGTCGGGCGAGGCGGGCTGAAGGTTGTCGCTCGTCGCGGCGTGAGATTGCGGTACTAAGAGCACGGCGACCGCGAACATAGCGATTGCGAAAAGAAAGCGCATTTCACCTCCGGCGTTTCCGTATGCGCGCGACCATACGTCCTTTACCCGCGCCCGACGAGCCGTGTAGATAGCCGGCATGAACCAATACCGCTTCTGCGTCGCGCCCATGATGGAATGGACAGACCGGCATTGCCGCGTCTTCCATCGCCTGCTGTCGCGCCGCGCGCGGCTCTACACCGAGATGATGACGGCGAACGCGATCCTGCATGGGCCCCGTGAGCGCCTCATCGCCTTTGATCCGCGCGAGCAGCCGGTGGCGATCCAGCTCGGCGGGTCGGAGCCGCCCGCACTGGCCGCGGCTGCCGAGATCGCGCAAGAGTTCGGCTACGCCGAGGTCAATCTCAATGTCGGCTGCCCCTCGGATCGCGTGAAGAGCGGCGCGTTCGGCGCCTGCCTCATGCGCGAGCCTGACCTCGTCGCCGATTGCGTCGCGGCGATGAAGCGTGCGGTTGTGGTGCCGGTTACCGTCAAATGCCGGCTCGGTGTCGATGATCAGGAGCCGCGCGAGGCGCTGTTCACATTGGCGAAGAAGGTGATTGCGGCGGGGGCCGATGCTCTCATCGTCCATGCGCGGATGGCTTGGCTCAGAGGGCTTTCGCCTAAGGAGAACCGCGAAATCCCGCCGCTCGATTATTCGCTCGTGCACGCGCTCAAACGCGAATATCCGAGCGTGCCGATCATCATCAACGGCGGCATTGCGTTCTTGGACGATGCGCGCACACAGCTGGCTTTCGTCGATGGTGTGATGATGGGCCGCGCGGCTTATCAGAATCCCGAGCTTCTTCTCGGCGTCGATCCCATTTTGTTTGATGAGCCCGCGCGCTACCATGACTCACGAGCGGCGCTTGAGGCGTATCTGCCTTATGTTGCCTCGCAGCTCGATCGCGGCGTGCCGCTGGCCGCGATGACGCGCCATCTCCTTGGACTGTTTGCTGGGCAGCCCGGTGCACGCGCTTACCGCCGCATTCTCGCGACCGAGGCGGTAAAGCCTGGAGCGGGGATTCATGTGATCGCGCGGGCGATTGCCGAAATTGAGCGCACCGGAGCGGTACGAGCGCTAGCGGCTTAATTCCCGATCGTTGCTCCAGCGGAGAATACCAGCAGCATCGCGATTTCCGCCGCCTGCTGCGCGGCGCCCGCGACATCCCCGGTCTGCCCGCCGATCTGGCGCCGCGCCAATGCAGTGACGCCGTAGGCGGCAAGCGCCGCGACAATGCAGGCGCAAATGGCGCGCGCCAGGCTTGCCCCGGTGAGGAGCGGCAGGCATGCGCAGAGGAAGGCAAGCGCCGCCGCAACAGGAAGCCCTTGGAGCCTAGGGCGTGCCGCGGCAAATCCGGCCCCGAAGGCTCGCGCGGGCGGCAACAAGACGAGGGGGAACAGGCCGGCTGTACGCGACACAGCGCCGGCTGCGATGAGAACAGCGCAGGCGAGGCGAAGATCGCTCGCGACGAGCCCGGCGAGCGTTCCGACGCGCATGAGCAGCGAAAGCACGAGCGCCGCGCCGCCGTAGGCGCCGAGCCGGCTGTCTTTCATGATCTCGAGCTTGCGCTCGGCATTCCCGCCGCCACCGAACCCGTCGGAAAGATCGGCAAGGCCATCCTCATGCATTGCGCCGGTGATGAGCACGAGAAAGCCGATTGCGATCGTTGCCGCGGGCAGGGGTGCGATGCCGAAATTGGCGATCAAGACGAGAACGAGGGCTCCGAGCAGCCCAAGGAGCGCACCGATGATGGGCACCATCCGCGCTGCGCGGGAAAAATCCGGCATGGCGTGCGGCTCGGCCTCGCCTGCGAGCGCTGGCAACGGCAGGCGCGAGTAGAAGCGCAGGCAGGTGGTGAACTCTGATACCAGGCGGTCCATCCGCCTGACATGCAGGACGGCGACCCGGCTGTCGAGGACGCGGACCTCGGCTTTGCTTGCGGCAGCTTCAGCCGGTAGACGCAGGCTTGCATGCCCGAGCCCACCGCCTTCGATGACATCCGCGCGCTGTTCCGCCTCATGCCGGAGCCGTCGCGCCCTGCCGTCGAGGCGGTCGAGCAGCGCCAGCGCGAGCTGACGAAACCGGCGGGATCGCTCGGGCGGCTCGAAGAACTCGTTGCCTGGCTTGCCGGATGGCAAAGCAGGGACATACCTACTCTCGACCGCCCGCTCGTCGCGGTGTTTGCCGGCAATCATGGCGTCATCGCGCAGGGCGTCTCGGCTTATCCCGCCGACGTCACGCGTCAGATGGTCATCAATTTTTCCGCCAAAGGCGCCGCGATCAACCAGATCTGCGCCACCTTTGGGCTTGGCCTAAAAGTCTACGAACTCGCGCTGGAAATGCCGACCCGCGACATTGCGCAAGACGCGGCGATGGAGGAGCGGGAGGCGGCCGGTACGTTCGCCTTCGGCATGGAGGCGGTCGCCGATGGCCCGGATTTGCTCATCCCCGGCGACATGGGCATCGGAAATACGACGATCGCAGCCGCGATCTATCACGCGCTCTACGGCGGCCGGGCGTTGGATTGGGTCGGCCGCGGCGCCGGGGTGGATGCGGCCGGCTTCGCGCGCAAAGTGGCGGCGGTCGAACGCGCGGTCGCCTTGCACACAGAGCATCGCGGCGATCCCCTGGAGGTCCTGCGCCGGTTGGGGGGAAGGGAGATCGCGGCCATTGCCGGGGCGATCCTCGCGGCGCGATTGCAGCGAATTCCGGTTATCCTCGATGGTTATGTCGTTTGCGCCGCAGCGGCGATTCTCCACGCCTGCGACCAGCATGCGCTAGATCATTGCGTGGCCGGTCACCTCTCTGCGGAGGGGGCGCACCGCGAGGTTCTGCGCCGGCTTGGCAAGGCGCCACTCCTCGATTTCGGCATGCGCCTTGGCGAAGCATCGGGCGGCGCGCTCGCGGCAGGCATTCTGAAGGCGGCGCTCGCCTGTCATAATGGCATGTCGACATTCGCCGAGGCCGGTGTAGCCGAAAAGGCCTGAGCCCGAATTTCGTTTGCCGGCTTCGCGTGAAGCTCTTATAGGGCTCCCCGTCAATTTGTCGCCTCAGTCGTGGCCGAAGAGCGCAGGGTCAGCCGGTGCGCCCGCGGAACGTCTCGTTGCGCCGCGACCTGCCGCCCCTCTCGACGCGAGATTGGTCCGAGGGTTCGACCACTCGAAAGGAAATTAAATGCCGTTTCACCCGACGCGCCTTTTGGCTGCCGTCCTTACCGGGTCGCTCTTGCTGGGCGGCCAGGCTTTTGCACAGCAAGACAACGAGGCGGCGCCTTCGCCGGCGAAGCCCGCCGCAAAGCCTGCGGCAAAGCCCGCTCCGAAACCGGCGCCCGCAAAGCCCGCTCAGGCCCAAGCTCCGGCGCCTACGCCCGCCCCTACCCCAGAACAGGCCCAGGCTCAGCCGGCTCAAGGGGGCCAGCCGCAGGGCCCGATGAAGGTTGACCTGCTGCCGAGCCAGCCCGACTGGACCAAGGTCTGCGGTAAGGATCAGACCGCCGGGAAAGAGATTTGCTACACGACGCGCGACTTCGGCACGCAAGCCGACCAGCCGCCCGTGCTCGCGCTCGCCGTCTACGACGTCAAAGGCGACGACACCAAGATCATCCGCATGCTGGTTCCCGTCGGTCTCATGTTGCGCCCGGGCTTCCGGTTTTCCATCGACAAGGGCCCGCTCATGGAGGGCGCCTACGAAATCTGCTTCCCGAATGGCTGCTTCGGCGAGGCGAAGGTCAAAGGCACCATCATTGACACGATGAAAAAGGCGACGGCGCTCAGCGTTACCGTGAAAAATCAGGTCAATGCCGAGGTGAACTTCAACATTCCGCTGGCGAATTTCGGCAAGGCCTATGACGGGCCGCCGATCGACCCGAAAGTTCTCGAAGAGCAGCAGAAGAAGCTGCAAGAGGAACTGCAGAAGCGGGCTGATGAAGAGCGCAAGAAGCTCGAAGCCTCGCAGACGGGCGGGGCCGCGGCGCCGGCGACGGCCGCGACGCCTGCACCTGCTAGCAAGTAAACAATCCGCCACCTCACGTTCAATGCCCGGCCACGTGTCGGGCATGCGCGTTTGCGGCCCTTAAGGGCCCGAGGATGAGCGTCCGCTGGTCGACGGGAAGAATGCTGCAACGAGCGGGCCCGGCCGAAACGGCTTCCACTCACCGATTCTTTGGGCAAGGCGATCGGCAATGACCCACAAAGCCGGCGCGTGAAACCCCAGACCGAGGTGGGTCGTGCGTACCTCGATGTTCTCGGCCCTCGGGCTTTCCTCTTCGAGACAGGCCTGCCAGGCGACCACTCCGTCCGAGCGTGTGTACATCGCCGTCGCTGGGACCGGAATCGGCCGGCCATAATGGGCGAAGCGCGAAGGATCGATCGTCACCGTTCCCTTTTCACCCGTGATCGCCTGCCAGAATGCGCCCACGTTGCTTGCATGGGGGGCGGCGAAGGGGCTTCCGAGCGTGATGACCAGACGCACCGCGTGCGGGATTTCGCGGGCGACCTCGCGCGCCAGCATGCCGCCGCGGCTCCAGCCGATCAGGCTGACGGGCAGCTTCGACCTGACATGCAGGTCCTCGACCTGACGCGCGATAACCGGCAGGTCAGTTTTTGCCGCGCGTACGTTGCGGCCGCGGCCCCAGCCGTGGACATCATAGCCGAGCATCGAGGTGAAGCGCCGGATGGCGATGGTCGAGCGATCGTCAGCGCCCAGTCCAGGCAGGACCATGACCGGATGTGGTGTACCACGCGGCGCGGTGGCCAGAAAAGGAGCGGCGGCAACGAGGCCGGCAATGTCGAGCAGGCCGCGACCTTCGAGCGCCAGCATCGTGCGTGACGGGGGCTTCAGGTCATAACGTTGCGCCATTGGAACTCCTGCAGTGGCATGCCAGCAAATTCGCTGAGAATTCAGCCGATCGTGAAACTAGCTCTTCCCAGCAACCCGGCAAACACCATAACATTTATCAAAAGCGGGGAGGAACAGAATGGAACACCTCAGCTCTTTGGACGCATCGTTCGTGCATCTCGAGACACCCGAGACGCCGATGCACGTCGCGAGTCTGCTGCTTCTCGAGCTCCCCGAGAATTACAAAGGCAACTTTTACGAGGAGGTTAAGAAGCTCATCGCCAACCGCATCCATCTCGCCCGGGTCATGCACCGCAAGCTCGCGCCGATGCCGTTCGAACTCGGCGACCCCGTATGGATCGAAGACGATGATATCGATATCGATTATCACGTGCGGCACGTGCTGCTGCCGCAGCCCGGCACGATGGAGCAACTCGACACGCTGGTTGCGCGGCTGCATTCGAGTGCGCTCGATCGCAGCCGGCCGCTTTGGGAAATCTATGTCATCGAGGGACTGCAGAACGGACAGGTCGGTTATTACAACAAAATCCATCATAGCGGGATCGACGGCAAAGCCGGAACCGAACTCGCCAATGTCCTCTATGACCTCACGCCGGAGCCGCGCGTGTTCGAGCCGCCCGCGCGCCGTCAAACCGGGGGTTACCAGCTCGGCATCACCGAGATGTTCGAGGCCGGCTTACGCAATGCCGCCACGCAATATGCGAAGCTCGCGCAGATGTGGCCGAAAGCGGCCGAAGTGATGAGTAGTCTCGCCGGTACGGCGACGCAGCTCGCCGACCAATCGCAGGGCGGGCCGCCGAATCTGCGGCCGGCACCAAGAACCTTGTTCAACGTCGGCATCACCAACCAGCGCTCCTTCGCGACATTGCAGATTCCGCTTGCCGACATGAAGGCGCTCGCCAAGCGCCATGGCGCGACACTCAACGACATTGTCATGGCGGTTTGTGCCGGCGGTTTGCGGAAGTTTCTCGAAGTCCGCAACGCGCTTCCTGACGAGCCGCTGCAAGCCAGTGTTCCCGCGAGCCTGCGCGAGGCAGGCGACAAGTCGATGAACAATCAGGTCACGATGGTGAGGATAAGCCTCGCGACCGAAATAGCCGACCCGCAGAAGCGGCTCGAAGCTATCCGCAATTCGGCGCAGGAATCGAAGGAGACTCTCGGGCGGGTGAAAGGGATCATTGCGACCGATTTTCCGATGATCGGCTCGCCATGGATCATGAGCGGCTTTGCGATGCTCTACGGCCGATCGAATCTCGCGGACCGGATGCCGCCATTCTCCAACGTGGTTATCTCCAATGTTCCCGGCCCGCAGAAAACGCTCTACGTCGCCGGCGCGAAGATGGTGAGCTATTACCCCGTCTCGATTCCCTATCACGGCACCGCATTGAACATCACGGTCCAGAGCTATGCGGGCTCGATGGATTTCGGGCTGACGGCGTGCCGTCGCGCCATGCCGCAATCCGAACTGTACGCGCTCGCCAAGGACATGCAGGCGGCCTACGCGGAACTCGAGGCTCTGCCGGCGAGCGACGTCGCGATGCCGGCGGCGGCAATACAGCCCGGCGCCGCAAGCGCGAGCGCCGCGCGGCCGCATTAGCCGCGCCGAACGGGAGGAAGGATATGGCCGAGCAGAAATCGACCCCCGACCCCGCAGCGGCGTTCCGCGAGCTTGTCTCGCAATGGGAAAAGGGCTTCAACGAGTTCGCCAGCCGCACGATGAACTCGGAGGAGTTCTCGCGAGCGATGAACAAGGCGACCACTGCATCGACTGTCATGCAGCAGCAGCTCGGCGAGTTGATCGGCCGTTATCTCATGACGCTCAACCTGCCGAGCCGCTCGGAAATGATGAATATCGGCGAACGGCTGCAGGCGATCGAAACAAATCTTCACCGCCTCAGCACGCAGCTTGAGAAAGTTGGTGGAGGTAGCCCAAATTCACCTGCGGCCGGGCCGCCGCGCACCAAGCGACCGCCATCGGCAGAGCAGAAGGGGGATGCCGCATGACCGCAGCTTCCGCGACGGCAACCAAAGCAACTGCCGCCGCCGATCCCATGGCTGGTCGCATTCAGGCGACGATCGAGCGCGCTATCCAACGCAACATCAAGGGCCTTGAATATATCGGTTCATCGGCCCCCGTGATGGGGACGACCGCGAAGGACCTTATCCACTCGCGCGGGACGCTGAACCTTTATCACTATCGTCCTCTGGCCGATGAAATCTACCGCGTACCCTTGCTTCTCGTCATGGCGACGACGAATAAAGGCTACATCTTCGACCTCGCGCCGGGTCAAAGCTTGGTCGAGTATTTATTGAAGCGTGGATATGACGTCTATGTGATGGACTGGAACCCGCCGCGCGCCGACGAGAAACATCTGTCGCTCGAAAGCTATGTGCTGGATTTCATTCCCGATTGCGTCGGTCGCGTGCAGGCGGAGTCGGGCGAGGAGGATGTTACGATCGTCGGCTATTGCATGGGCGGCGTGCTTTCCGTGATGTATGCAGCGCTTCACGCCGAAGGCCCGATCAAGAATCTTGCCTGTTTTACCACGCCCATCGACTACGAACACATGACCATGTTCCAGCGCTGGTCGGACCGGCGTTATTTCGAGGTCGACCGGCTGGTCGACACGCTTGGCAACATTCCCTCCGAACTGATCTTCACGTCGTTCGAGATGCTGCGCCCGGCAACGCGCATCGCAGGGCAGGTCCAGCTCTGGGAAAACATCTGGAATGACGATTACGTAAAATCGTACCGGATGTTCGATCGCTGGTCGACGGATACGCTACCGCTCGCTGGCGAGTATTTCAGGCAGACGACCAAAGAGCTGATGTGGGAGAATAGCCTCTTCAAGGGAAAACTGACGCTCAATGGCAAGCGGGTGGATTTGGGGAACATCAAAGTTCCCGTGTTTCACGCGCTCGCGCAGCACGATCACATCGTGCCTTACGACGCCGGCAAGCCGCTGATCGCCTCCGTCGGCGCAGAGGACAAAAAGGAGATCGTCCTGAAGGGCGGTCATGTCAGCGTCGTCGCCGGACCGAACGCGGTCAAACGATTGTGGCCTGCACTCGATCAATGGTTGGGGGAGAGATCAGTTTGAACGATCACGCTCGTAAATATCCGCGCACCATCAGATATGAGGGTGGCACGGCAGATATCCGTCTGATGACGCCGGAGGATGGGCCGGGGGTGCTTGCCTTCGCGCGCGAACTGCCTGCGCACGATCTTCTCTTTCTCCCGCGTGACATCAGCCAGGAGAAGGTCCTCAACGCCTGGCTCAGTGAAATCGAGCGTGGCACGTTCCTGAGCCTCGTGGCGACGATCGGCGGCAAGGTGGTCGGCTGCGCGGCTATTGTGCGCGATCCATTGTCTTGGGCCCGTCACGTTGGCGAGCTACGGATCGTGACAAGCTCCGCGGTTCGCGGCAAAGGGGTAGGACGGGCGCTCATCGAAGAATCTTTCGCGATCGCGCTGAACCTCGGGCTCGAGAAGCTCTGTGCGCAGATGACGGTAGATCAGCGTGGCGCGATCGAGATTTTCGAGGGGCTGGGTTTCCGCGGCGAGGCGCTGCTCCGCGACCAGGTGAAGGATCCCGACGGGACCAAGCATGACATCGTCATCCTAAGCCACGACGTCGCGCGGGTTCAGGCGCAGATGGAAGCTTATGGGGTGACGAGCGCATTTTGAATTCAAGTGACGCTTGAACGGAGCGGCAACGACATTACCCTTCCTCTGGGAGGCTGAAGCAAGAAGAACGGCTCAGGTTGGTCGGCCTGCGCCAAAACCAGGAGAAACGCGATGGCCGAAGAACGTCAACAAGGGTCGCAAGCCGGCGGTGGGGGCAGCCAGATTGGGGGCGGTCAGACACCTGCCTTCGATTTCACCAAGATGCTGCAGCAGTTCCAAATCCCGGGCGTCGATTTCTCATCGATCATCGAACGCGAGCGCAAGAACATCGAGGCGCTGGCTGAAGCAAATCGCATCGCTTTCGAAGGCTGGCAGAACCTTGTTCGCCGTCAAAGCGAAATCCTGCAGGACTCGATGAAGCGGGCGGTCGACGACGCGAAAAATCAGACCGCGCTGAAGAACGGGGCGGAACTCGCGCGCAGCGCCTTCGAGACGGCGCTTGCGAATATGCGGGAGCTCGCCGAGATGGCGGCGAAATCGCAGCGGGATGCGTTCGAGGTGATCCGTAAGCGCGTCGAGGAGAATATGAACGCGTTGCGCGGCAAGAAGTCGGACGAGGGGACGAAGCAGTAGCGCCATCCTCATCCTGAGCAGCTTGCGAAGCAAGCGTCTCGAAGGATGGTAGACGGACGTGCATTTGCCCCATCCTTCGAGACGGCGCTTCGAAGTCGGGTGTTCCCGACTTCGACATCATCAGTGCTGACCTCGCAAACATGCGAGGTCAGATGCCTCCTCAGGACGAGGAGTGAAGCTTACGCCGCCGCCTGCCTGCGCGCCTCTTCCTCGTAGAGCTCCTTCTTTGACAATTTGCCGACCGCGGTCTTCGGCAATTCGGCGCGAATCTCCATTGCGCCGAGCTGCTCGTGTTTGCCGAGCTTGTCCTTCAAGAAGCCCTTCAGTTCTTCGAAGCTGAGAGGCGCCGCGCCGGCTTTCAGCTTGATGAAGGCCTTGGGTGATTGCCCGCGATATTCGTCCCTGATTCCGATGACGCTGACTTCCTCCACGGAAGGATGCTTGTAGATAGCCTCTTCGATAATGCGGGGGTAGACGTTGAAGCCGCCGCAAAGCAGCATGTCTTTCGTGCGATCGACGATGTAGACGTAGCCGTCCTCGTCCATGTAGCCGACGTCGCCGGTTAGCATGTATCCATCCGGCGTCATCACGTCCGATGTTGCGTCGGGCTTCTTCCAGTAACCTTTCATCACGTTCGGGCCGCCGATGGCGATTTCGCCCTTTTCGCCATAAGCGACGTATTTCGTCGGGTCTTCCACGTTGGCGAATTTGATCGTGATGCCGGGAATTGGAATCCCGCAGGAGCCTGGTTTTACGGCGCCCTGAGGCGGCGTGAATGTCCCCGTCGGCGACGTCTCCGTCATGCCCCAGCCTTCGGCGAGCCTGCAGCCGGTGATCTCCTGGAAGCGCTGCTGCACTTCGAGCGGTAACGGTGCGCCACCCGAAGCGCACCATTTCAGCGACGACACGTCGATCTTCTCGATCCCGGGATAATTGATGATCCCGACATACATCGTCGGCACGCCTGGGAAGGACGTGATCTTCTTGTTGGCGATGTCTTTCACGACCGCCTCGACGTCGAAACGCGTATGCAGCACAAGTTCGGCGCCAAGGCGGGTGCCGAGAAGCATGTTCACCGTCAGCGCGTAAATGTGGAACGGCGGCAGGACGGCGAGGATGCGCTCCTTGCCTTCCTCCAAGACCGGCGGCTCGGTTTGTGTCGACACCACATATTGGCTTGTGGCGGACGAAAGATTGGCATGTGTCAGCATCGCGCCTTTCGGCAGGCCGGTCGTGCCCCCCGTATATTGCAGGACGGCGATCGCCTCTTTCAGATCGCCCAGAGGATAGGCCTGATACTTTCCGTCATTATCCAACAGCTGCTGGAATGTGAGGTGGCGATCGTCAGTCGGGACGGATGCAAGCTGATCCGTCTTGCTCATCTGTCCGCGCACCATGTCGGGCGCGCCGGACATTTCCGCGATCTCGCCAACAATCAGCTTCTTCAGCCGCGTCTTGCCAAGGAGGCGACCCATCTGCGGGTAAAGCGCTTTCACGTCGAGGGTGACGAGGAAATCCGTCTGGCTGTCCTCGACCTTGTGCTCCAGCACCTTCTCGGCATCGAGCGGCGAATAGTTGACGACGGTGCCTCCGGCTTTCATTACGCCGAAAAACGCGATGACGTAGTGCGGCGTATTGGGGAGATAGAGGCCGACGTGAACGCCGGGCTTGACGCCAAGATTCTGCAAACCCTTGGCGGCGCGGTTGGCGAGTTCATTCAGCTCGCGGTAGCTGATCCGCCGCCCCATGAATTCAAGCGCCGGCTTGTCAGCCCATTTTTTTGCCGAATCCTCTAAAATCTGCTGGAGCGGCATGGTGGGCAGTTCGGCATTCCAGCGCACGCCCTTCGGATAGGATTTGATCCACGGAAGCTCGGTCATTCGTCTCTCCCCAGGGTTCTTTTGCCGGTTGGCCCGGCTGTCGCTCTGTTTGCAAGCACACTAGCTTTCCCGGCGCAGCTGTCCAGTTCTGCACTCCCAGAGTTTTAGCGAAACGATTTCTGCATGTCGGGCGTTCCAGTTTTCGCGCCGCACCATCGCTGGCGGCCGGTGTTCCGCCGTAGACAACGCCCCTCGCCGCGCTACCCTCCTTCTCCTGCGGCCTGGGGAAACGTCCTGGCATGCAACGAGATTGGCATATCAAGCCAATCCACAAAGGGAGGCGCAAAATGACGGTGCATTCGACGATCAACCGCACGCGCATTCCGCGCGACAAGGAGAACGACTACACGCCTGATGCCGCTGCCAAGCGCCGCGCCTTTGTCGAGGAGCAGACCGGCGTCAAGCTCAAACATGTCGGCCAATATTCTTTTTCGCCTTCCGTGTTGCCGGGCAATGTCGAGAATTTCATCGGCGTCGCGCAGGTGCCGATCGGCCTTGCCGGACCGCTGCGCATCAACGGCGAGCATGCCAAGGGCGATTTTTACGCGCCCATGGCCACGTCGGAAGGAACGCTTGTTGCGAGCTATAGCCGCGGCATGCGGCTTCTCTCCGAATGCGGGGGCGTGAAGACCACGGTCGTCGAGCAATATATGCAGCGCTCCCCCGTTTTCATTTGGGAGGACGCGCTGCAGGCGCGCGAATTCGGCAAATGGGTCGAAGAGAACTTCGATGCGATCAAGGCCGCCGCGGAGACGACGACGCGGTCTGGCAAGCTGCAGAACATCTATCAATATTCGATCGGGCCGCTGCGGCATCTCCGCTTTAATTATACGACCGGTGACGCTGCCGGCCAGAACATGACGGGCAAAGCGACATTTGCCGCCTGCGAATGGATCAAGAAGAATCATCCCGGCGGCGCGCGTTATATCCTCTCCGGCAATATGGATACCGACAAGAAGCACTCGCGCATCAACATGCTGGTCACACGCGGCAAGCGCGTCGTCGCCGAGGCGGTGATCAAGAAGGATATCCTGAAGAGCCTGATGCGGGTTGACACGAAAGACCTGTTTTACACCCGTCAGATTTCGCAGGCCGGCGCGTTCCTGGCCGGGTCAGCGAACAATGGTGCGCATGCCGCGAACGGTCTTACCGCGATGTTCATCGCGACGGGCCAGGACGTGGCGAATATCTCGGAATCCCATGCCGGCGTCGTCTACAATCAGCTGCTGGACAACGGCGACTTCTATTGGTCGATCACGCTCACATCGCTGATCGTTGCCACCTATGGCGGCGGCACCGGACTTGCCACGCAGCGGGAATGTCTCGAAATGCTCGACTGCTACGGCAAGGGCAAAGCGAACAAATTCGCCGAAATCTGCGCAGGCGTCGTGCTTGCCGGCGAGACATCCCTGTCGAGCGCCATCATCGCCGGCGATTGGGTGTCGAGTCACGATGAACTCGGCCGCAATCGGCCGTGAGCGAGCTACACTGAAGGATCGGGATGGCAAGTTGGCAAGCGCATGCAGTTGACGCGGCCCTGCGGCTGTTCGTCAAGCGAAGGCTCCCGCAGGACTTGGACATCCCGAAGATGCGAGCGCGCATCGAGAAGATGGCGCAGAGCCCGCCGAAGGGCGTGCGCATCAGCCAGGCGCGGGTCGGCTGTCTCGGCGAATGGGTGGAAGTGCCCGGCGTCCCAGCCGACGCGCCGGTGATGCTCTACCTGCATGGCGGCGGATATGTTGTGTGCTCGCCGCGCACGCATCGGCCGATCACGGCGTTCTTTGCGCGCGCGGGGTTTCGCGTCTTCTGTCCCGATTACCGGATGGCGCCGGAACACCCTTTTCCGGCGGCGACAGATGACGCGCTGAGTGCATATGAAGGGCTGCTGTCGCGGGGCGTGCGGCCAAGCATGATCGTCGTCGCCGGCGATTCCGCCGGTGGCGGACTTTCGCTGGCGCTGCTCATCGCGCTGCGTGATCGCAAGCGGCCGCTGCCCGCCGCGGCTGCGCTGCTTTCGCCATGGACGGATCTTGCGCTTACGGGGGAGACGATCCGCACCAATGCCCGCCGCGATGCCTACATCAATGGCCCTGCTGCGGCTAAGACCGCCGCACTTTATGTTGGCAGCGCCGATCCGCGTAACCCGCTCGTCTCGCCGCTTTATGCCGATCTGCACGGCATGCCGCCGATCATCATTCATGTCGGCCAGCGTGAGGTCCTGCGCGATGATTCCACACGCCTCGCCGAGCGCATCCGTGCCGCGGGTCCGGAAGTGTTGCTGTCGATCTGGCCGGTTGTCCCGCATGTCTGGCAGATTTTCAACCGCATCGTCCCGGAGGGCCGGCAATCGCTCGCGCAAATGGCGGACTTTTTGCAAAAGCGCATTCGCAGAACGGACCACTGACCGACACATGCGGAAAGACATCGAAGATCGATGCTGAAACTCGAGGGCCTTGCGCATGCAGGCGAGGTGCCTGCCGACCTTTCGGCCAACAAACTGTCTCCGAACGTCGGCTGGATCGATCTCTTCAACCCCTCTCCGGAGGAAATCGCCTACATCGAGCGCGCGGCCGGTCTGAAGGTCCCCGGCCGCGACAAGCTGGTCGAAATCGAGAATTCAAGCCGGCTGCACATCGAGGATGGTGCGCTCTACCTAAGCATGCCCACCATTTTTCGGCACGGCGACATGGTCGGACGTACTCCACTTGGGTTTCTTCTGACACCGAAGATCGTCGTCACGGTGCGCTTCGAGGAGCTGAAAGCATTCGCCGACGTGAGGCAGCGCCTTGCTGACAAGGACCGTGATTGTGCCGGCGCTACCGGGATCTTTGTCACCATTCTCGAGGCGATCGTCGATCGCACCGCGGACGTCCTGGAGCATGTCGAGACGAGGCTCGACGAAA
>JAXDNH010000112.1:0-13334 GCA_034669525.1 Methylobacteriaceae bacterium
ATAGGCCTCCGAATCCCAATCCGTGTCGTAGGTGTCGAAGGCGATGTCGGTATAGCCTTGGCGTGCGAACTGGATGACGCGCTTGATGTAATTGTCCGGCACCTCGGCGCGGCGGGCGAGTTTGATCTCGCGCTTCAACGCCGGGTTCTTCTCCGGATTGAAACAATCGTCGCCGTCGCCCTCGCAATTCACGCAGGCGCGCAGCACCGCCTTCATGTGCTTTTTGACGATCTTGGAGCCGGTGACGAGCGCTGCGACCTTCTGCTCCTCGCGGACTTTCCAATCGATGAACTGCTCGACGTCGGGATGATCGACGTCGACGATCACCATTTTAGCCGCGCGGCGTGTTGTCCCGCCCGACTTGATCGCGCCGGCGGCGCGGTCGCCGATTTTTAAGAACGACATGAGGCCGGAGGAGCGCCCGCCGCCCGAGAGCTTCTCGTTCTCGCCGCGCAGCCGCGAGAAGTTGGTGCCGGTGCCCGAGCCGTACTTGAACAGGCGCGCCTCGCGCACCCAGAGGTCCATGATGCCGCCCTCGTTGACGAGGTCGTCATTGATCGACTGGATGAAGCAGGCGTGCGGCTGCGGATGCTCGTAGGACGATTTCGAGCGCGTCAGCTTGCCGGTCTCGTGATCGACGTAGAAATGGCCTTGGCCGGGGCCGTCGATGCCGTAGGCCCAGTGCAGGCCGGTATTGAACCATTGCGGCGAGTTCGGCGCGGCGATCTGCGCGGCGAGCATGTAGCGGAGTTCATCGTAGAAGCAGGAGGCATCGGAGTCGGAGGCGAAATAGCCGCCCTTCCAACCCCAATAGGTCCACGCGCCGGCGAGCCGGTCGAAGACTTGGCGGGCCGAGATTTCGCTAGCGAAGCGCGCCTCCTTGGCGAGGTCGGCGAGCGCCGCCTCATCGGGTACCGAGCGCCAGAGGAAGGAGGGGACGTTGTTCTCCTCGACCCGCTTCAGCCGCGCCGGGACGCCGGCCTTGCGGAAGTATTTTTGCGCGAGCACGTCGGCCGCGACCTGGCTCCAGGCCGCCGGCACTTCGATGCCCTCAAGGCAGAAGACGATCGAGCCGTCGGGATTGCGGATTTCGCTTTTGGTCGTGCGAAATTGGAGGCCCGCATAGGGGCTCTGACCGGCTTTGGTGTAGTGGCGTTCGATCCGCATCTTCTGTCTGCCCCTCAAGTCTCAAACCGGGCGAGGTTCGGCGAGTCGAGCCGCCGGACGCAACCGATTCGTTGGGAAGTTTGAAAGATTCATGTCAATAGGTGGTGAACGGCCACAGGTCAGCTCACAAGATATAGTGGTTTTCGGGCCTGCTGGGAAGAGCGGGGATAGCGGTTTCAGCCCCGCTGATAAGGGCCTGCGGCGCCTCGCGGAATCGGGGTCGGGGGGTCGGCGGGAGGGCCGGATTCGGCTGGGGAGGGGCACTAGGTGTGGATAGGCGCGTCTGGTGCGAGCCGGGTGTTGCCTGTCTTGAATGGAGGGTTGGAATGGACAAGGAACTGGCGCGTTCTCTCATTCGTGCTGCATTTCGAAGCGCCGCTGAATTGCAATCCGTCCTCGGCCCGTTGAAGCATCAACTTCGCCCAGACGAATACAAGAAACGGGTGCTGGCGGTTGCCTCGGCAACCGACGCGATAAACCGCGCTTTATTGGATCCGGCCCTTGCGGCTTTTCCCGATCTCTCCAACGAAATCGAGGAGAGCTTGATGAAACACGGCCGATATCTCTAAGGCGGCGAAGATATCAAGTTGATACGGCTAGTGGACGATCAACCCTCACACATGCACCATGCCGTCGTCCGCGTCTGCACGGCCGCGATAGAGCCAGAACGCGGTGTAGAGAAGCCAGCCGTAGAACACGACGACGGTGGCGATGACCAGCATGCCAGGTAGCGGGCCGATATCGGCGCCGGCATACCAGCTTTTGGCAACACCAGCCTGCGCGCCGGCCTCACCGATCGCCTGCGAGGTTCCCGTCGAGATCTTTAAGGCCCAGGCGAGCGCCAACAGCAGAAACATCCAGATGTAATTGCGTTTGAGCCGCCGCTGCATCGCGTGGCGGTGGCTGATGACAAAGGTGGGCCGCTGCAGATCTTCGCCGAGCGCGCGCGCCCAGTGCGGCGCGCCGTCGGCGGTTGGATTGAATACGAGCGCAAAATAATTGCGCTCCATCGCGCGCACGCGGCGGCGATAGACGTCGAAGAAGCGATAACGCCGCGCCTCGATCAAAACGAGAAGCAGCACAAGCAGCATGCCGAAGAGGAGCACGCTGTGATGCGCCGTCGGCGTCGAGAAGGTGAGCGACAGCATCGCTGCGCAGACCGTGATCGCCCAATTGGTGGTGCGGTCGATGCGGTCGCGCCAGCCCGCCATGCGCGCGATCTCGGCGCGATGGTAATGCGCAAGAATGGTGATGTATTCGCCGCGCGATTGCGGAAACGGCGGATCGAAAATCCGCGTTACGCCTGATCCTGCATCGAGCAAGGCCATCGGCTTATTTCGGTGGCGGGGGAGCCGCGCTTGGCGCCGCGACCAGCATATGTACGTGCCAATCGGCGCCATCCTTCACGAGGACCCAGCCGAAATTGCCGGATTGCGTTTTCCCGGCCTGCTCGCCCGAGCCGGTGAACTGGAATTCGCCAACGCTCCAAACGCCATCACCGAGCGAATGCGCTTCGTTGACCTTGAGCGTCTCGCTGGTCCAGCCCGCTTTGATGCGCGCCGCGATCGCCTTCTCGATATTGGCCTGGCCTTTGAGGACGCCAGGAGGGCCGATAAACGGCGCCTCATTTGTAAACAGCGCGGCGACGCCTTGCGGCGCATTCGAATTGTAGGCTTTCACCCATTTGTCTGCGATCGCTTCCGAGACCTGCTTCGCATCCTCAGCGTAAGCCGCGCCGGTGAGCGTCATAAGAACAGCGGCAATCCACAGCGATTTGCGGAGCATCAAGTCCTCCTCCGGAACGGCGAAATCGGTGATGCGACTTTGCCGCCGTTGCTTTTGCTTGGCAACCGCACGCCTCAACGGCCCAGGGCGTCGAGGATCGCGAACAGCCCCGCCAGCACGATCGGCAGAACGACCGCCGTCAACGCGCCGTTCAGCCCGAGCGCGATGCCGGCGAATGTCCCGGCAAGCGAGTCCACCTGGAACGCCCGTGCCGTGCCGATGCCGTGTGCCGCGAGCCCTGCGGCAAAGCCGCGGGCGGCGTAATCGCGTAGGCCGAGCGCATTCATCAGGGGCGTGACGATCACCGCGCCGAATATCCCGGTCGCGATGACGAACGCTGCGGCGAGTGTCGGAATGCCGCCTGCCTGTTCGGCAAGGCTCATGGCGATCGGCGTCGTCACGGATTTCGGCGCCAGCGAAACCTGGATCGCGCGCGGCGCGCCGAGCGCGGCGGCGATCGCCACCGCGCTGACGATCGCGGTGAGCGAACCGCAAAGTAAGGCGGCGAGCATTGGGACAAGCGCCGAGCGTACCTTCGGCAGGTTGCGGTAGAGCGGCACCGCGAGCGCGACCGTAGCGGGACCGAGCAGGAAGTGCACGAATTGCGCGCCGGCGAAGAAGGTGTCGTAGGCCGTGCCGGTCGCGAGCAGGATCGCGACGAGGATCGCCGCCGCAAACAGGACGGGATTGGCGTAGGCCGGGCGCCCCAGCGCGGCGGCGAAGCGGTCGGCGGCGGCATAGGCGGCGAGCGTGATGGTCAGCCAGAGCAGGGGGCTCGCGGCAAGGTAAACCCAGATGTCCTCGACGCGGATTGCGAGCGGCGTCATGGCGCGTCGTTTCGCGGCAGATCGTCGGGGCGGCGCAGGAGCCCGCCGAGATGCTCGAAGACGAGCGCGGTGACCGCCATGGCGAGAGCGGTCGAGACGACGATTGCCACCGCGATTGCGAGCCCGTTCTCGCGCAAAATGCCTACATGCTGAACGATGCCGACCGCCGCGGGAACGAAGAGCAGCGACAGATTGCGCAGGAGCGCGTCGCTCGTATCCGCCAGCTCCTCCGGCACTTGCGCCTGGCCCGGCACTTTCCTGCCCCGCCAAAGCAAGGCGAGGAACAGGAGCATCATGCCGGCGACGGGGCCGGGCAGGGGCAGCGAGAGCGCATGGACCAGCGCCTCGCCGACGAGCTGGCAGAAGAGCAGAGCGACCAGAGACTCGATCATGCGCGACGCATGCGCATGACGGTCGGTCAGGTCAAGACAATCGGAACACCAAAGGAGCGCTGCTTTGTCTGCAGCTAATCGTGATCCTTTTTCCGCAACCACTTATCCGCGGCAAGGCGGCCGCTGTCGCGCAGCCGGATGAGGAACGGCCAATCGAGATCGGCCGCGCTCTTTTCAGCGAGATTCTCGACGAGCTCGTCGGCAGCGATCCTATCGATCTTCAGATTCCTGATCTTCCGTCCAGCGCCGACTTCAGCGGCGAGTTCAAGCGTGTCGAGGTCACTGTTGAGCGAGGAATTGAAGGTGATCTGGTCCACCCGCTTGGCGATCTCGCCCGAGGTCGTCGGCGGATGATCGATCTTCACCGGCGTGATCTGCACGACCAGAATGTTGGACGTCTTGGATTCATGCACGAGACGCACAAGCGGCGGATTGGCGACGTAACCGCCGTCCCAATATAGCTCGCCTTCGATTTCGACGGCGCGATGTACCTGCGGCAAACAGGCGGAGGCAAGCACCGCTTCGAGACTGATATCCTCGTTGCGGAAGATACGAAGCTTGCCGTCGCTGACGCGCGTCGCCGCGATCATCAGATGCACCGGCGCATCGCGGCGCAGGTGGTCGAAGTCGACCTCAGCTGCGAGCGCCTTGCGCAGCGGATTAAGATCGAACGGATTGAACTGGTAGGGCGCGAGCGCCCGCGTCAGCATGCCGAGGCCCGCCGGGGCGATGCCGGGGATATTCGCCGCATTGGCGAGTGAGATGAAGGCTGCGGCTTCGCTCATACGCCGCCAGAAGTGTTCAAGCTTCTCCTTGGCGGCAGCACGGCCACCTTCGGCGAGCCCGCTCGCGACAAGGACGGCATTGACCGCTCCCGCGCTCGCGCCGCTGATCGTGTCGAAGTGAAGCTCACGCTCTTCGACGAGTCTGTCGAGAACGCCCCATGTGAACGCGCCAAAAGAACCGCCGCCCTGCAGCGCCAAAGAAAGCTGCTGCGGTGGCCAGGTCGGCTCCGGCGCAATGTGATGCTTGATGATTTCTCGGGCTGTCTGAATCAGGTCCATGGAAACAAACATATTCCGGAACCGTGACATTACAGTGCGGCATATTGTGCACTGCAATAAATGCAGCCGAGTTATGCTGCGCATGCGTTAAAGAAGGTTAATCACCCACCAGTTCGCCGCTTTTCTCGGCAGCTTTGTTGATCGCGCTAACCAGGAGCTCTGCCGGCTGCGCTCCGGCGAGGCCGAATCGCCCGGCAAAGATGAAAAAAGGCACCCCGGTCACGCCGAGCCGCTGCGCGGTAGCGATCTCTTCGCGGACCGCAGCCTTGTCTGCCTCTCCATCCAGCAGACGGGTCACCACCTCGCGTTCCAGGCCCGCTTCCCCCGCGGTCTCGATAAGAATCGCGCGATCGCCGATGTCGCGTCCTTCGATGAAAAAGCGTCGAAAAAGCCGCTCGACAACTTCGTTCTGCTTGCCGGCCGATTGCGCCCAGCGAATGAGCCGATGCGCATCAAGCGTATTGGGCGAGCGCTCGATGCGCTCGAATGCGAAATTAAGTCCGGCTTCACGGCCTGCGGCCGCAACGCGTTCGTAGATCTCATCGACACGTGTGCCGAACTTGCGCTCGAGATAGGTGCGACGTGCGAGGCCCTCCGGCGGAATGGTCGCGTCGAGCTGATACGGGCGCCACCGGATTTCAACATTGCTTGCCGGCATCATTGCGAGCGCCGCTTCGAGATTGCGCTTGCCGATGTAGCACCACGGACAGACCACGTCTGACACGATGTCGATCGTCAGCGGCCCTGGTTTTTCATCGGACACGAACGTCATCTCCAGCTCCGTTCTGCTGGCCGCACTGGCGGAACCGGCGCGAGTACCTCGCCGGATAATATAGGAGCTGATTGCGAATCCGCGCGCGTTCTGTGCCGAACAATAATGCCGCTCGCTTCGAGCGCATGTACTTCGATCAGCGCACAATCAGCTTCGACCGCAAGCGTAGCTTCCTCCCGCACGATCGCGATCGCGGAGGCTAGAGTGTCCTGGCGCAGCACGCCGGCGCGTTCCAGGTCGGGCAGGATTGCTGCGGGAAAGACGCAGTGATTTGCACCGATTCTGTCGAGCAGCGCGAGAAAGCCCGCTGCATCGAAGGGTCCGAACAGGGTCAGGGGCGCGCCGGAGAGAAGGCTTGCAACCGCTCCTGTCACGAGCCCCGCGAAAGAGGCGGGCGAAAGCGTCGAGAATATCTGCGAGCCTGCGGCGATTTCCGCCGTGCCGACAAGGTCGAGCGCTGCCGCAAGCAGCGCGCTCTGCTCATGGAAGACCGGTTCTCGCTGCAGATTGAGAGTGCCGATGCGCGGCCGTATCTCGGCAACGCGTGGGCTCTTGGCACTGTCCAACGCGAGGCGCTCGGGCGCGAGATCGATCGCGCCGTCTGTCGCGCCGGGACCGAGCGTCGCGACGCAGCGGACCGTCTCGGAGTTCGCCGCCGCCTCGAACAGCGCCTCTTCAAGACTTAATGGGCCGTAGGAGGTCGGCCCGGCAATCGCGACGCAACCTGCTGAGTTCGCGATTGCCCCAAGTTCGGTTCCGTCGACACCAACCGGCACCAGCAACGGCTCGATACCTGCTGCGAGCGCCGCGATCGTCGCCACAATGCAGGCGGCTCTTGCCCCGGCAATTATCAGAATGCGCTCACCCGGCGCGAGCCCGAGATCGGCAAGATGCTGCGCGACGGCGCGAACCTGGGCGTCGAATTCCCGGTAAGTCAGCGCTCGCGTCGGGCCCCCGGGCCCTGCTTCGGTCAGCGCTAATCGATCCGGCCGCAGCTTTGCGGCGCCGGCGGTAAGCGCGTCGAGGCTGAAAGCTGCGATCGGATGTTTGCGGGCGAGCGCTTCCGCTTCGCTCACGGTTCCTTCTTCCACCATGTGTCGAGCGTCACGTTGAACAGCGGCGCTGCATAGTGGGGGAGTTTGGACGGCCGCGCGATTCGCGTCCAATGGGCGCTCCACTGATCCTGTGCATGGTAGAGCGGCACGACGTAGAAGCCCGACAGCAGCACCCGATCGTACGCGCGCACGGCAGTTACGAAATCCTCGTGCGTTTTCGCGGCAAGGAGATCATCGATGAGAGTATCGAGCGCCCGCGAGCGCGCGCCTGCGAGATTGAAGGAGGATTCCTGATCCGCGCTTGCCGATGTCCAGCGATTGCGTTGCTCGTTGCCCGGTGACGCAGACGCGGCCCATGTACCGATCATCATGTCGAAATCGAATTTCTGCCGCCGGCGCTGATATTGCACCTCGTCGACGAGCCGCACCTGCACTGTTACGCCGATGCGCGCGAGCTGACCGGCATAGTTCAATGCGAGCCGTTCCTGGTCGCGATTGGTCACCATGATCTCGAAGGCGAAGGGCTCACCGTCCTTGCTGAGCGCACCGTCGTGGACCCGCCACCCGGCCTCGTTCAACAGCGCCATCGCCTTGCGTGCCTGTTCGCGGTCGCGGCCGGAGCCGTCTGTCATCGGCGGGCGCCAGCTGCCTTCCATGATGTCGGACCGCACCGCATCCGGAAAATTTGCGAGCAGCGCCCGCTCCGCCTCGCTCGCCGGGCGGCCGGTCGAAGCAAGTTCAGAATCATCGAAGAAGCTTTTCGTACGCGTATAGAGGCCGGAAAAGAAATTGGTGTTCACCCATTCGAAATCGAACATGATGCCGAGCGCTTCGCGCACGCGTATGTCCTGGAAGAGTGGCCGGCGCAGATTGAAGACGAATCCTTCCATTCCTTTCGGCACGCCGGTCGGCAGCGCCTCCCTCACGGCGCGTCCCGCGCGCATGGCGGGAAAGTCATAGCCGGTCGTCCAGCGCGTCGGGTTTGTCTCGTCGCGATAGTCGATCAGGCCGGCCTTGAACGATTCGAACAAACTGTTGGCGTCACGGAAATAGTCGACATCGATGTGATCGAAATTGTACATGCCCTTTTGGACCGGCAGATCGCGGCCCCAATAGTTGGGATCGCGTTTGAGCACGATGCGCTCGCCCGGCTTCACCTCCGCAACTTTATAGGGACCCGAGCCCACCGGTGCCTGCAGCGTCGATTCGTTGAAATGCTCGATGTCTATATGCTGCTTCGGCAGGACCGGCATGATTGCGAGGATGAGCGGCAATTCGCGATCGCCGACGCCAGTCAAATCGTAACGGATCGTGTGCTCGTCCGGGGTGGTCACCGCCTTGATCAGCGAAAAGGCGGCACGCTGCTGCGGGCGGCCCTTGGTTTTCAGGAGCTCGAAGCTGAAGGCAACGTCGGCCGAGGTGATCGGCACGCCGTCGGAGAAGTGCGCGCCGGGATCGAGGTGAAACGTCACGAAAGAGCGGGCGTCGTCCGTCTCGATCGACTGCGCGATCAGGCCGTAAAGCGTGAAGGGTTCGTCGAACGAGCGCTGCATCAGCCCCTGATAGACATTGCCTTGGATGCCCTGCGCCGCTGATCCCGCTTTGACATTGAAGGGATTGAGGCTGTCGAACGTGCCTTGTACGCCGACCGTCACCCGTCCGCCCTTGGGCGCATCCGGGTTTGCATAGGGCAAATGATCGAAGCCGGGCGGGAGCGCCGGCTCGCCATGCATCGCGATCCCGTGCGTCGGGGGTGGGGCGGGTTGGGCCACGACGCCGACGGCGAGGAGCACTGGCGCGATCAGCGCCGCGAGCCGCGCCAGACCGCGGAGGAGTCCCGCCTTCTTCCTGCTACGCCGAATCGGGAAACCGTCCATCCCGCAAGCATAGGGGTAAGGTTTGCGGCGGCGTAACGGCGTCACGCTGCCCGACCAGAGGCGGCGGCTTCAGTCCTTGCGGGCGACGACGGCGAGGCGTTTCACCTCACCATTGCGGAAGGCCTGGAGGAACGCGTTGTAGTTCTTGAAGACTACGCAGCCGTTCGAATCGCCTCGCGGGCCAAGCATGTAAGTATGGGCGAGGAGACCATCGCGCCCGAAGATCTTGTTGTCGCCGAGCGGGGTCAGGCGAAGCGCCTGCACGCCGTGAAAGATCCGTTCCCGCAGCTTCAGGTCATAGATACCGGGGGGCGTCGCCCCGCGCATTCTGACGTGGACGTGTTTCGGATCGTCCAACAAGTCCCGCAGACCCGAATGCGCCTCGAGCTTCGTGCCGTCCGGCATGTGAACCGTGTGCGCGGCGATGTCGTAAATCGCGGTGAATTGGTCGATGGCCGGCGCGGGCTCACCCGTCAGGCCTTTTGGCCGGTTCAAAATGCCGTCCTCAGGATTGGCGTAAGCGAGGACCGAGCCCGAAGGCTCGGAGGAGCCGGCAAGCTTCGGCCCGAACACTTTTTCGAAGAAATTCGGGTCCGCCGGCGTGGTGGACGGCGTCGTTGCGCCGGTCTGCTGCGCAATTCGACGAGCCAGTGCCGGCCCGCTGCCGCTTATCGGCGCCCCCGATTCGGCCACAGGCGTTGACGAAGAGGCGGTCTGTACGGCCGCCGAAGCCGCGGGAAGGGGAACCTGTTTCGTCTCCGCCCTCGCGACCAGGGTCGCAGTCGTGGTCGGCTCAAAACTGGTTGCGATCGGCGCGCTTTGCGCCAGGGAAAGCGGCGCAAAATCAAGAGAAAAGGTGACGTCCCGCAGCGCCACGGAAAGCTTCGGCTGACCCTTGGGCGTACGGGCAACGGTTTTAATCGGCGCAAGCTCGGGCGCCTTGCCGACGCGCACCGTGCCGCCCGGACGGCCATAGACTAGGCACGCGCCGACCGCCGCGATGAAACTCACCGAGACGAATGCGAAACCGGCCTGAGACAGAAAATCCCGAATAAGGGGGCGGCGGTCGAAAGGGGCGTAGTCAGAGAAAGTTGCGCAGTACGTCATTCGCCCCGCTTTCCAAGTGCCTGCATGTTTCGATCCCTTTGAATCGGTCGAAGCTTGGCGGGATCACTTAGGCTGCATTAGGGCGATTTTTGGTTATCAGCGGCTTAAAAGGCTGTCCTTTCAGCGGCATGGAGCGCGATCCCGGCTCGGGAAATTGTGCCTTTCGGACTCGTTCGAAATACCCCTACGCTGTTTCGACGAGCCGGTGTCGAATTCTGTCGCACCGAGCACTTGCCTCGCCCAAGCGGGCGGAGCGAATGTAGCGGCAAAAGACGGGAGACGGCCCTGAGCCTCTCCCGTGCTCTATAAGAGAGCACGCCGGCGATACGCCGGCCACGCTTTGCGATCGTGGCGGGCTTGCCACGCTCGGCGGCTTCGATGACCGCGGACCGGCGAGTTTTCGCTCCCGAGGGCGGCAGATCCCTGATGGCAAGCCCTCTCTCCCACATTGCCCGCCGCGTCCCTTGCCCCCGCCCATCCCATCTGCTACAGCCCCTCCCGTGGCGCGCGACCGACCGGTCCCGCGCCGCGATTGTTTTGGCGAGACGCCGTTTCGATCCCTAAATTGAATCAAAGCGGGTCGGGCGGCCGGCCGCTTACCGTCCCGAGCACATGGTCAACCCTTTCACATTCCTGCAGGAAGTCCGCGCCGAGGCGAGCAAGGTCACCTGGCCGTCGCGCCGCGAGACGCTGATCACGAGCGGCCTCGTCGTCGCCATGGTCCTGGTCGCGAGCCTGTTTTTCGTCGCCGTCGACCAGAGTCTCCGGCTCATCGTCGGCTTTGTCCTCAATATGGGCCACTGAGAGCGCTCCCATGGCCATGCGCTGGTACATCGTCCACGCCTATTCGAACTTCGAAAAGAAGGTCGCCGAATCGATTCGCGAGCAGGCGGCCCATCGCGGCCTCGCCGACAAATTCGAGGAAATCATGGTCCCGACCGAGCAGGTCGTGGAGGTGCGCCGCGGCAGAAAATTCAACTCGGAGCGGAAGTTTTTCCCGGGCTACGTGCTGGTCAAATGCGACCTCACCGATCAGGTCTATCACCTCATCAAGAACACACCGAAAGTGACGGGCTTCCTCGGCCAGGACAACAAGCCGATGCCGATCTCGGAGGCCGATGCCGACCGGATCAAGGGGCAGGTGGCGGCCGGTGTCGACCGGCCGAAGCCGACGATCCATTTCGATATCGGCGAGACGGTGCGCGTCGCCGACGGCCCGTTCGCCTCGTTCAACGGCGTTGTCGAGGAGGTCGACGAGGGCCGCTCGCGGGTGAAGGTCGCGGTGTCGATTTTCGGCCGCGCGACGCCGGTCGATCTCGAGTTCACGCAGGTGGAGAAGGTTTGAGACGGTAGAACACTCCGTTACGAAGGAGTGGTCGAGAGATCGGATGCTTCCGCATCTGATGAAGTCGTGGAAGGCAAAGCTTCGAGCGCCACTCGAGGGAGAACCGCACCACGGACCGGCAACCGGCTTGTCTTAGAGACAAGCCAATTCGGAGAGTAGCTTATGGCAAAGAAGATCACCGGTTACGTGAAGCTTCAGGTGCCGGCGGGCGCGGCTAATCCGTCGCCGCCGATCGGCCCCGCGCTCGGTCAGCGCGGCCTGAACATCATGGAATTCTGCAAGGCGTTCAACGCCCGCACCGCCCAGATGGAAAAGGGGATGCCTATTCCCGTTATCATCACCGCCTACCAGGACCGCTCCTTCACCTTCGAGATGAAGCAGCCGCCGGTTTCCTACTTCCTCAAGAAGGCCTCCGGCGTGACCTCAGGCGCCAAGACGACCGGCCGCGGCTTCGTCGGCAAAATCAACCGCGATCAGGTGCGGGAGATCGCGGAGAAGAAGATGCCGGACTTGAACTGCTCGAGCGTCGAGGCGGCAATGGCGATGATCGAAGGCTCCGCCCGTTCCATGGGCCTGGAAGTGGTGGGGTAAGGCCATGGCACATGTCGCAAAGAGAGTGAAGAAGGCCCGCGAAGGCATTGAGCGGACGAAGCTTTATCCCATCGATCAGGCGGTGAAGCTGGTTCGCGACCGCGCCACCGCGAAGTTCGACGAGACCGTCGAGATCGCGATGAATCTCGGCGTCGACCCGAAGCATGCCGACCAGATGGTGCGCGGCGTCGTCAACCTGCCGAACGGCACCGGCCGCACGCAGCGCGTCGCCGTCTTCGCCCGCGGCGCCAAGGCCGAGGAGGCCAAGGCCGCCGGCGCCGACATCGTCGGGGCGGAGGACCTCGTCGCAACCGTCCAGGAAGGCAAGATCGATTTCGATCGCTGCATCGCGACCCCGGACATGATGGGCTTGGTCGGGCGGCTCGGTAAGGTGCTCGGGCCGCGCGGCCTCATGCCAAATCCGCGCGTCGGCACTGTCACACCGGACGTGACGGCGGCGGTGAAGGCCTCGAAAGGCGGCGCCGTCGAGTTCCGCGTCGAGAAGGCGGGCATCGTCCAAGGCACGATCGGCAAGGCCTCGTTCGAGGAGGGCAAGCTTGTCGACAATATCCGCGCCTTCGTCGATGCGGTCGCGAAGGCCAAGCCGGCGGGGGCGAAAGGCACCTATATTCAACGTGTTGCTATCTCGTCGACGATGGGACCGGGGGTCAAGGTCGATCCCTCGACCGTCACCAGCGGGGCCAGCGCATGATCTTGGACCTGATTGCCGCTTGACAAACGAGCGTGCGGCGTTCCTGCCCCTTGGCAGAACGCTTTAATCCGACTAAATAGGCGCTTGGGGCTGATCGCGATTTGCGGCCCCAATCCAAATTCAGCTTCCGCGTGACCCCGCTCGCTTCCAGCGAAACGAGTGGGGTTGTGCGGTGGAATGGCCGGAGGATCCGGGTGTCACGCCCGGTGTCCTGTCCGGCTATGTCCTGTCCGAGACTGCAGGTGCGGGCGCTGCTTTTGCAGCGCCGGCTTAATCGAAGATAGCCGTTTCGGGTTCCCGGAAGGTGCTTCGGCCAGCATAGATGGGGAAGACGAGATTCTGGGGATCGAGGTTCGCCTTGACCTTTGAACTCGGTTGGAACCGCTGATCCGTTGCGTCCCGGAAGGGGTGCTCGGCGACAGGAAACGGCGCTGCGTTTCGGGAAACCGGACACGCGGCATGTCGCAACCCGAGTGGGCTCGCCCGCTCATGGAGAGAGCAGCGTGGACAGAGCGGAAAAGAAAGAGGCCGTCGCGTCGCTGAACGAAGTCTTCAAGAAGACCTCGGTCGTCGTCGTGGCCCACTATTCCGGCCTGACCGTCGCCCAGATGCAAAATCTGCGCAGGCAGATGCGGCAGGC
>JAXDNH010000113.1:0-17737 GCA_034669525.1 Methylobacteriaceae bacterium
GTTCCCGAGGCGACGACTGCCTGCGAGAATGACGGCCAAATGAAAAGCCCATTTGGGCGGAGATGCTCGATGGTGCTCATGCCGCGAGACCGTATGACCCCTGGGATAGAACTTCAACTCGATCTGAGCGATGCAGATCGCGCGCTGGTGCGGCTCGGCGAGGCGCTGCGCGCCTCCGGCTATGAGTTCACCACCGTCACGCCGGCGACGCATGCGCGCGTGAACGCGCGGCCGGAGAACAGCGAGGCGAAAGACCTGCGCGACGTGTTCGGCTGGAGCCGGCCGTTTACGCAGGACGTTCTTCCCAGCGAGATGCTTTCGATGGTGCGTGCGGCCGGCATTCTTGCGGAAGAGAATGGGAAAGTGCGAAGCGCTTTGCGCGTCTCATCGCTGCAAGGCGAACTGTTCTTCCATTCCGCCTTTCCGACGACGGAAGCGGATGCCGTCTTCTTCGGTCCGGACACCTATCGCTTCGCGCGTGTGATCCAAGCTGGTCTGAAGCAGCGAGCCGCGCCCATCCGCAGCGCCATCGACATCGGCTGCGGCGCCGGACCCGGCGGCATCCTCGTCGCCAAGCACGCACCTGCGGCGCGCGTGCTCATGACCGACATCAACGAATCCGCGCTGCGCCTCGCCCACGTCAACGCCGCGCTGGCCGCCGCGACAAACGCGATTGCCTGCCGCAGCGACATCCTCTCGGACATCGACGGCACGTTCGATCTCATCGTGTCGAACCCGCCCTATCTCAACGATCCGCTGCAGCGCGCCTACCGCCACGGCGGCGGTGATTTCGGCGCCGAGCTTTCGCTTCGCATCCTCGATGTGGCCCTGCCCCGCCTCGCGCCGGCGGGAACTCTCATCCTCTACACCGGGACCGCGATCGTGGGCGGGCGCGACCTTTTCCGCGAATCCGCGTTGCCTGGATTAGCGGCAGGCGATCTCGCCTGGACCTACGAGGAGGTCGACCCTGACGTGTTCGGCGAGGAACTCGAAACCGAGGCCTATCGCGCTGCCGACCGCATCGCCGCGGTCGTCTTGAATGTGAGGAAGAGGAGCTAGCGTGCTGGATTTAGTGGAGGATCGGGTCCGCCGGGGGGCGCCGCGCGATCTCGGCTGCTGCGAAGACGACCTGCAGCAGCGGCTCGCCGCCTTCAACCGCCGCCGCCTCGTGCCGGGCCTGCCGCGTTCCGATTGGCGCGACGAGATCGATGAGGACCGCGACTGGCTCCTCCTCGAAGGCGAGTTCCTGGAGCGCGAGCGCCGCGCCGTCGCGCCGCGGGCGGCGCAGGCGCCGATGGAGCCGGATGGCTTCGACGCGTGGCTGACCGATCTCACTGCAACCGGGCCCGGCCAGGGCGACCCGCTCTTCCCCTGGCTCGCGGACACCTGCTCGATGGATCAGATGAAATGGGTGCTCGCGCAGGAAGTCGCGGGCGAAGCCGGCTTCGAGGATCTGACGGCGCTGACGCAGGTGAAAATGCCGGTCGCGCCGAAGCTCGAACTTGCGCGCAATTACTGGGACGAGATGGGCCGCGGCAACGAGAAGGGCATGCACGGGCCGCTGCTCGAGACGCTGGCGCGGCGCCTCGGGCTCGCGGCCAAACCTGAGACGACCGTGTGGGAATCGCTCGCGCTCGCCAACACGATGGCCGGCCTCGCCTGGAACCGGCGCTATGCCTACCACTCGATCGGTGCGCTTGGGATCATCGAGCAGACGGCGCCGGCGCGTGCTGCGGCAATCGGGCGAGGCCTGAAGCGGCTTGGTGTGCCGACGGCCGACCGGCACTATTTCGATCTGCACGCGATTTTGGACATCAAGCATTCGGAAGCCTGGAACAAGGAGGCGATCCGGCCCTTGGTTGCCGCCAACTCCAACGTCGCCCACGCGATCGCCGAAGGTGCCTTGATGCGGCTAATCTGCGGCGCGCGCTGCTTCGAGCGCTACCGGCGCGAATTGGGGTGGCAGGCGGATGCGAGCGGCGGACATACGATTCCGCCAAAGTGATCCGCGTGGATGTCATTGCGCGGAGCGCAGCGACGAAGCAATCCAGGGGCAAGCGCTGCAATCTTTGAAGCAGCGACTCCTGGATTGCTTCGCTGCGCTCGCAATGACGCTAACCGCGTAGAAAGCTCAACACCGCCTCATTATACGCCGCCGGCTTAATCACGTTCATCGTGTGCGTCGCGCCGGGAATGGTGACGCGCTGCGCGTTCGGGATCGCCGACGCGAGCGCCTCGATGATCTGTCCCATCATCGGCGGGCTGTCGCCGCCGAGGACGAGCAGCGTCGGCGCTTTGATCGCCAGCGCCGCCTCGCGCGTGAACGGCTCGCGCGCCTCATGAATCTGGCCAAGCAAGTCGTCGCATTATCCCGCGTGAATTGCTTGCCGATTTCCGGCGTGCGCTCCCACGCGCCGGGCCCGCTCACCGCGTCGACAAAAAGCTGCAGGCCGCCTTCCACATCGCCGGCGCGGATGCGCTCGACCGCCTGCGTCTGAAAGCTGCCGGGCGCGAAGCGTTTGCTGACCTCCTCGGCATGCGGCGACAGCGCGGGATCTAGCGCGCCGCCGGGCTCCGACAGAACGAGCTTGCGCACGCGATCGGGATAATTCTGCGCGATGCGAAAGGCGATGTGACCGCCGCGTGAATGGCCGACGACATGCGCCGGCGCGATTTTTTTCGCGTCGATCAACGCGACGATATCCTGCATGTGCTGGCTTATGTTGAAATCGTCGCCCGCGCCGTTCCAGCGTTCGGGATAATAATGCCGCAGGCTCACGGAAATCGTGCGGAAGCCCGCCGTAAACGCCGGCATCTGCAAGGTCCAATAGCGGTAATCGCAGAGCGAGCCATGCACGAGCACGACAGGTTCGCCCTGTCCTGCTTCGACATAGGCCATATCGTAGCCGTTGACGCGCAGTGTCGAGGGTTTCACGTCAAACATGTTCCACCGCGAGGATGCCGGGAATCGCTTTTATTGCGCCGGCGATCTGGGCTGATACGGGAAAGCGCCCGGGGAGCTTGATCTCCACCTCGCTTTTATTCTGCTCGAGCATGACAATGAGCGAGACCTCGCCCTCGCCCCTGCCCTGCAGGCGCGCTTCGATCGACGGCAGCGGCTTCGTATCGCGCAGGAAAATGCGCAGGCCCTTCTGGATGCGCGCGGCAGCCTGTTCGAGCGGCTCGACGCTCTGGATGCGCACGCGCACCTCCTCGCCGTCGACGTTTGCCTGCACGGTGACGAGCACGGCGGCGCCTTTTTCCAGGAGATCGCGGTATTGGTTCAGTGTCTCGTTGAACAGGATCGCCTCGTACTGTCCCGACTGATCGGACAGCATGACGATGCCGATCTTGCCGCCGGTGCGCGTGCGCCGCTCGTAGCGATCGAGCACGGTTGCGGCGAGCCGCGCGGCGGAGGCGCCCTGCTTCACCGCGCGCGCAAAATTCGCCCAGCGCTCGACGCGCAGTTTCTCCAGCACGCGCTCGAACGCATCGAGCGGATGGCCGGAGAGGAAGAAGCCGACCGCGTCGAATTCGCGCCTGAGCCGCTCGGCGATCGGCCAGGGCTCGATATTCGGCAGCCGAATTGGTTGTGAGGTCGTCTCGCCGAAGAGCGCGACCTGTCCGGCCTCGCGGTCCTCATGACCGCGATGGGCAATCGCGAGCAGGGTTTCGACGGAGGCGAAAGCTTTCGCCCGATCCGGCTCGATCTCGTCGAAAGCGCCGGCGGCGGCAAGGCTTTCCAAAACCTTTTTGTTGACCTCGCGCGGATTGAGACGGCGCGCAACATCGGCCAAATCGGCAAACGGCTTGCCGCCGCGCGCGCGCACCAAAGCCGCGGCTTGCGCATCGCCGACGCCCTTCACCGCAGAGAGCGCATAGCGGATGCCGAGCTCGCCCGATGCGTCGGCGTGCACGTCGAAGTCGACGCCAGACTCCTGGATCGACGGCGGATCAACGCGGATGCCGAGCCGGCGCGCCTCGTTCCTGAATTCCGCGAGCTTGTCGGTATTGCCTTTGCTCAGCGTCATCGACGCGGCGAAGAATTCGACGGGATAATTCGCCTTGAACCATGCCGTTTGATAGGCGATCAGCGCATAAGCCGCGGCGTGACTTTTGTTGAAGCCGTAATCGGCGAATTTAGCCAGGAGATCGAAAATCTCGTCGGCTTTGTTGCGTTCGATACCGTGCTCGACCGCGCCGGTGACAAAGCGTTCGCGCTGCGCCGCCATCTCCGACTTGATTTTCTTGCCCATCGCGCGGCGCAGGAGATCGGCTTCCCCAAGCGAATAGCCGGAGAGAATCTGCGCGATCTGCATCACCTGTTCCTGGTAGATGATGACGCCGTGCGTCTCCTCCAGGACGGCTTTCACCTTCGGATGAATATAGTTCGGTTCGATTTCTCCGAGCTTCACCGCGCAATAGACCGGGATGTTAGCCATCGGCCCCGGCCGGTAGAGCGCGACCAGCGCGATGATGTCCTCAAACCGGTCGGCATGCATGTCGACAAGCGCCTTGCGCATGCCGCCGCTTTCCACTTGGAATACGCCGACCGTCTCGCCGCGGCCGAGCGCTTCAAACGTTTTCGTGTCGTCGAGCGGAATTTTATCGAGATCGACGTGGACGCCGCGCCCGGCGAGCAGCGTCACGCAGGTCGAAAGCACCGTCAGCGTCGTCAACCCGAGAAAGTCGAATTTGACGAGCCCCGCCGGCTCGACCCATTTCATGTTGAACTGCGTTGCCGGTATTTCGGAACGCGGATCGCGGTAGAGCGGCACGAGTTCGTCGAGCGGGCGGTCGGCGATGACGATGCCCGCGGCGTGCGTCGATGCGTTCGAATAAAGCCCCTCCAGCGTCTGGGCGATTTTCAGGAGCTGCGCGACGCGTGGATCGTTTTCGGCGGCTTCGCGCAGGCGCGGCTCGCCGTCGATCGCCTCGCGCAAGGTGACGGGCTTTGCCGGATTCTGCGGCACCAGTTTCGCGAGCTTGTCGACCTGGCCGAGCGGCATTTCCAGCACGCGCCCGACATTGCGCAGAACGCCGCGGGCGAGGAACGAGCCGAACGTGATGATCTGCGCGACGCGATCGGCGCCGTAGCGGTCGCGCACATAGGCGATCACCTCGTCGCGCCGGTTCTGGCAGAAATCGATGTCGAAATCCGGCATCGATACGCGCTCGGGATTGAGAAAGCGCTCGAACAATAGGCCGAAGCGCATCGGATCGAGATCGGTGATCGTCAGCGCGTAAGCAACAAGCGATCCGGCGCCGGAGCCGCGGCCGGGGCCGACCGGTATCCCCTTCGATTTCGCATGTTTGATGAAGTCGGCGACGATCAGGAAATAGCCGGGGAATTTCATCTTCTCGATGACATCGAGCTCGAAAGCGAGCCGCGCTTCGTAATCGGGAACCGTGAAACCCAGCGCCGGACCGTGCGCGGCGAGGCGCTCGGCAAGACCGCTTTCCGCCTGCCTGTGCAGTTCGGCGGCCTCGTCCGCGCCGTCACCCGTCGTGAAGCGCGGCAGGATCGGATTGCGCGTCGCCGGCCGAAAGCTCGCGCGCATCGCGATCTCGACGGAATGGCGCGTCGCCTCCGGCAGATCGGCGAAGAGCGCCAGCATTTCGGCGCGCGTTTTAAAACGATGCTCGGGCGAGAGCTGGCGGCGATTCCGATCGCTGATCAGCGTGCCCTCGGCGATGCAGAGCAATGCATCATGCGCTTCATGATCGGAGCGCGCGGCGAAGAACGGCTCGTTGGTGGCAACGAGCGGCAGCCCGGCGCGATAGGCGAGATCGAGGATCTGCGGCTCGACGCCACGCTCGCTCTCAAGGCCGTGACGCTGCAACTCGACGTAAAGGCGTGCATCGAAGAGCGGCGTCAGCGCGTCGAGCCGCGCGCTCGCGACCTGATGGCGGCCGGCCAAGCAGGCTCGATCGAGCGGCCCCGTCGGGCCGCCGGTTAGCGCAATCAGCCCCTCGGTGTGCCCGGCGAGACGCGGCAGCGGCAAATGCGGCAGCTCGCCTGAAGTCTCGAGCCAGGCGGCCGAGGCAAGCTTCATGAGATGGCGGTAACCCACCTCGTTCTGCGCGATGAGCACCACGTTGGCCCAGCCGGCGCCGCTCTCGTAGTGACGTGCGCCCATCGCGGCGCCGTCGCCGAAATCAACGGCCAGCTGCAGGCCGATGACCGGCTGGATGCCCTCCTTAGCCGCCTTCTCCGAGAATTCGAGCGCACCGAAGAGGTTGTTCGTATCGGTGATCGCGATCGCCGGCTGGCGATCGGCGGCGGCAAGCTTGATCAACTTGGCGATCGCGAGCGCCCCCTCACGCAATGAGTAGGAGGTGTGGACGTGCAGATGCACGAAGCCGACGGAATCGATGACGCTCAATTGGGAACTCGCTCAGGCCTCTCCGCGGGAAGGCGCGAAGATAGGCCCTGTGCGGCCCCGCCGAAACCCTGGCAGGGCGCCATGCACAGGCCGGTTCGCCTGAGGCGCTACACCACCTCAAACAGCCCGGCCGCGCCCTGGCCGCCGCCAATGCACATCGTCACCACCGCGCGTTTGGCGCCGCGGCGCTTGCCTTCGATGAGCGCATGTCCGGTCAGCCGCGCGCCGGAGACGCCGTAGGGATGCCCGACGGCGATGGCGCCGCCATCGACATTGAGGAGATCGTCGGGGATGCCGAGCTTGTCGCGGCAATAGATGACCTGCACGGCAAAAGCCTCGTTGAGTTCCCAGAGATCGATATCGTCGATCTTGGTGCCGGTGCGCTCGAGCAGCTTCGGAATGGCGTAAACCGGGCCGATGCCCATCTCGTCCGGCTCGCAGCCGGCAACCGCGAAGCCGCGGAAGATGCCGAGAGGCTTCAGGCCCTTCTTCTCCGCGATCTTGGCGTTCATCACGACGACCGCCGACGCGCCATCGGAAAACTGGCTGGCGTTGCCCGCCGAAATTACGCCGCCTTCGATCGCCGGCTTGATCTTCGAAACACCCTCGTAGGTGGTGTCGTGGCGGATGCCCTCGTCGGAATTGATCGTCACCTCGTGATGCGAGACCTCTTTCGTGTCCTTGTTGACGACCGCCATCGTTGTCGTCACCGGCACGATCTCCTCGCGGAATTTGCCGGCCTGCTGCGCGGCGGAGGCGCGATGCTGGCTGCGCACGCCATATTCATCCTGCTTCTCGCGCGGGATCTTGTAGCGCTCGGCGACCTTCTCGGCGGTGCGCAGCATCGGCCAGTAGATTTCCGGCTTCTTCTTCTGCAGCGCCGGGTCCATCAGCATGTGCGTGTTCATCTCGTTCTGCACGCAGGAGATCGACTCAACGCCGCCGGCGACGAGGATGTCGGCCTCACCCGCGATGACGCGCTGCGCCGCGAGCGCGATTGTCTGCAAGCCGGAGGAGCAGAAGCGGTTGACCGTCATCCCCGGCACGGTGACGGGGCAGCCCGCCGCGATCGCGATCTGGCGCGCGATGTTCATGCCGGTCGCGCCTTCCGGATTGGCGCAGCCCATGATCACGTCTTCAACTTCGCCCGGATCGAGCTTCGCGCGCTCCATCGCCGCCTTCACCGCATGTGAGCCGAGCGTCGCGCCGTGTGTCATGTTGAAAGCGCCGCGCCACGATTTCGCGAGCCCCGTGCGGGCGGTGGAGACGATCACGGCTTCGATCATACGGGCGTTCCCTCTTTCGGATGTTCGGATGTGAGGCAAGGATTAGCGCAGCCCCGCGGCGATGGCGAGCGCGGCGGCTGCAGCGCGCCTATTCGCCGGGCGCGGGTTGCGGGGCCCCGGCGGCGCGGGCGTCCTCTGCTGCGGGAGCAGGTCGAGACGGGGGCGGCCCATGGGCTCTCATCACGAACCGCGAAAACACCCGCCGGATCCCACCCTCGCAATCGTCCATCATCGCGAAGAAGGCCGGCACGAAAAGCAGCGACAGGAAGGTCGAAACGATCAGCCCCGCGATGACCGCGATCGCCATGGGCGAGCGGAACTCGCCGCCGGCGCCAAAGGCGAGTGCGCTCGGCAGCATGCCAGCGACCATCGCGATCGTCGTCATGATGATCGGCCGCGCGCGCTTCCTGCCCGCGTCGACGATCGCGGTCGTGCGATCGACACCGGCGCGGCGCGCCTCGATGATGAAATCGACCAGCATGATCGCGTTCTTGGTGACGATGCCCAGCAGCATCATGAAGCCGATGACAACCGGCATGCTGATCGATTTGCCGGTGATGAGGAGGCCGAGGATCGCGCCGCCGACCGAAAGCGGCAAAGTGATAAGAATTGTAACCGGTTGCAGGAAGCTGCCGAAGAGAAGGATGAGGACGGTGATCACCATGAGAAGGCCGTCGCGCATTGCGGTTCCAAAACCCTCGAACAGATCCTGCATCGTCTCGGCGTCGCCGGCCTGTTTCACATTGATGCCCGGCGGCCTGTTCTTCATCAGCGGCAGCGCGTCGATCGCCGCCATGACGTCACTCAGCGCCGCCGAGCCGACGAGATCGGCCTGGATCGTCGCCTGGCGATCGCGGTCGTAGCGGTTGATGCTGATCGGTCCTTCGCCGAGCTGGATGTCGGCGATCGCGAGCAGCGGCACGCCGGCGCCGCTTCCGGTCGGCACTTTCAGCCGCTCCAGCACCTGCCGGTCGGCGCGCGCGCGCGGGTCGAGCTGCACGCGGATCGGGATCAGGCGGCCGCCCGCATCGAATTTCGCCAGCGCGGGCGTGACGTCGCCGATCGTCGCGACGCGGATCGTCTCGGACAGGCCTTCGGTCGAGACGCCGAGCCGGCCGACGATATCGCGGCGCGGCCGGATGAGGAGCTCGGGCCGATCGAGGGTCGCCGCCGGCACGACATTGGTGATGGCCGGCAGGCGGTGCATCTGCAGCGCGAGTTCAGCTGCGAAATTGTCGACGGTGATGCTGTCCGACCCGGTGACGATCAGCGAAACGGGGCGCTGGCCATTATCGTCGAGGAACCAGAAGCGCATGTCCGGCATGTCGGCAACTTCGCGGCCGATCGTCAGTTCGAGATCATGCACCGAGACGGCGCGTTCGTTCTTCGGCGAGTAATTGATGATCAGCGCCGCTTTGCGCGTTTCGATCGTCGCCGGCGGGATGCGGCCGCCATCGACAAAGACGCCTTGCACTTCGGGATGCGTCTTCAGCTTCTTGATGATGTTCTCCGTGACGTTTTGCGTGCGGGAGAGCTGCGTTCCCGGCGGCAATTCGATGGCGAGCAACGAGCGTGCCGTATCCTGCGGCGGCAGGAATCCGGACGGCAGCAGCTTCGTGCTCGCGATGGATAGCGCGAACAGCACGACGCCGATCACCACAGTGAGATAACGGTGCTGCACCGACCAGGCGACGATCCTCGTGTATAATTCGATCAGCCGGCCTCCTTGTTTCTCCTCGTGCGCCTGGTCCTTCATGAAATAGGCCGCGAGCATCGGCGTGATCAGCCGCGCGCAAAGAAGCGAGAACAGCACCTGCACGGACACCGTCATGCCGAACTGCTTGAAGAATTGCCCGGCAATGCTCTCCATAAAACTGGCCGGGAGGAAGATCGCGATGATCGTCAGGCTGATCGCGACAACCGCGAGGCCGATCTCGTCGGCGGCTTCGAGTGCCGCCTGATAGGCTGACTTCCCCATCCTGATATGCCGGGCGATGTTTTCGATCTCGACGATCGCATCGTCGACAAGGATGCCGGTGGCAAGCGTGATCGCGAGCAGGCTGACGAGATTGAGCGAGAAGCCGAGTACGTTCATCGCCCAGAAAGCAGGCAGGATCGACAGCGGCAGCGTGATCGCGGCGATCACGGTTGCCCGCCAGTCCCTCAGGAAGATCGCAACGACGATGACCGCCAGGAGGGCACCCTCGAAGAAGGTCTCCATTGCCGATTCGTAATTGCCCTTCGTGTACGTAACCGAGGAGTCGATGAGTTTCAGGTCGACGTCCGGGTATTCCCGGTGCAGGTCGGCAACGGTGTTTGCGACGGCGTTTGCAACAGTGACGTCGCTGGCGCCTTTCGCGCGCAGAATGCTGAAGGCGACGACCGGCTCGCCGTCGACGCGCGCGAACGTGCGCGGCTCGGCGACCGTGTCGGTGACGATTCCAAGATCGTCGAGCCGCACCGTCCCGCCCGCGGGCAATGCGATGACCGTGCCTGAGAGTGCCTCGAGCGTCCTTGCACCGGCAAGCGTGCGGATCGCCTCGTCGCCACCGCCGATCTCGGCGCGGCCGCCGGCAAGATCGACATTCGTGCCGCGCAGACGCCGGCTCACGTCGATCGCCGTCAGCCCGACCGCCTGCACGCGATCAGGGTCGAGCGACACAAGGATTTCACGATCGACGCCGCCGATGCGCTCGACCCGACCGACGCCGCGGATGCCCTGCAGCCGCCGCTTCACCACCTCGTCAACGAAGTACGACAATTGTTCCGGCGTCTTCCCCGGCGAGATCGCCGCATAAGTGACGATGCTCAGGCCGACAACATCGACGCGCTGAATCAGCGGCTCGTCGATATTGCGCGGCAGGTTTGCGCGGACGCGCGTGACAGCGTCCTTCACATCATTCAGGGCACGATCGGTATTCGTCTCGAGGCGAAAGGCGATCGTCGTCACCGAGAGACCATCGGTTATCGACGAGGTTATGTGGCGCACGCCCTCGACGCCGGACACCCCGTCCTCGACCGCCTTGGTGACCTGCGCTTCGAGTTCGGACGGCGCCGCGCCGAATTGCGAGATTGCGATCGACACGATCGGAATGTCGACATTCGGCAGGCGCGTGATCGGCAGCTTGGTGAAAGCCAACGCGCCCAGGAGCACCGTCACGATCGCAAAGAGAATTGCCGGCAGCGGCGTGCGGATCGACCAAGCCGAAACGTTCAGTCTCATCGCAGACTCGTCTGGCCGAACTCGTCGGCAAAGATGGTCGTCACCTTCTCGCCGTCGCGCAAGGATGTGCCGGCATGCGCGATAACCAGATCGCCTTCCTTCACACCGTCGAGGATTTCCGCGTCTTTGTCGGACCTAAGGCCGACGCGGACATTGCGGGCCTCGACAATCCGGTCCTGCACGACCTGAACACTCGTGCCGCCCGTGCCGTAAGCGACCGCCGAACGCGGTACCGAGACGCCGCAGCGTCGCGTTGCATCGACGCTCGCCCTCGCAAATGCGCCGAAGCGAAGCCCCGCCGACTGATCGACAGAAATCCGCACGCGCCCAAGCTGCGTTGCCGGATTGATCTCAGTCATCGTGCGGCGCACGCGGCCGGAGATTTCAGGTGCCGTGCCGACTTCGACGCGCGCCAGTACTTCGGGCTTGAGTTTGGCGAGCTGTGTGCCCGGCACATCGCCTTCAAGTTCAATCTGCCCATCGACGGCAATGCGGAAGAGCGGCTCGGCACGCGGCGAGGCGATCGATCCGATCGCAGCGGAGGCCTTCATGATAGTGCCCGCGACCGGCGCGCGAATGATCACGGCTTGCGTATTCGCAGATTGGGCGGTCTGCTGCGGTTGATCGCCGGTCAGGCGGGTGAGCTTCGCGAGCTGCTGTCCCGGTGTGACCTTGTCACCCTCGCCTGCCGAGACTTCGGTGATCCGGTAGCCCTCGGCTTCGAACGGGATTTGCATCTCCTGGCGCGGCACAAGGTAGCCGCTGACATGCACCGTGTCGAAGAAGCAGCCCTGTACGGCACGCGCGACGATCACGTATGTGCCGGCCGCATTGGCTGGGGCGCTCTTATCGGCGGCGAACGCGCCCGAAATCGTAGCGGCGGTGGCCGTGCCAAGAAGCAGAAGCGAAAGGCGCGCCGGGGTCCCGAACAGCGGACCAGTTTTCATCGAGAACCCAATCGGACCTATGGGCCCGCAACAAGCGATGAGGAAAGTCGGCGGAACTTACACGTCTGATGCAGCGGCAGCAATCACCGGGCGAAGCGAAGAAGCGCGACGGATCGCGGAGAAGGCGTTTGTTTGTCGCCATTAGTTGAGCATAGCACAATCGGACCTCCCATCCGCCCGGCGTTCCGCGGGGCACCTTCTCCCGCGGGGGAGAAGGAGCGCTACCGATGGACGGTTCGCCTATCCCGAGGACGGCTTCTGTTGTGCGCGGGACCTTTGCGACAGAAACGGCATCACCTTGCGAAGATACAGTCGATTGGGAAGATTGACCGATACCCAAGGCACCTGCCCGCCCTTGGTGGCGCGGGACACCTCTTCCCGTGTTTTATTGAAGATGTCCGCCAACTGAACGCGCGGGGTGTTCGTCTGTCTCAGAAGTTCGTCGATGAATATACTGTTGTCGGGGTCGGCATCGCCGATCACCTTGCCGGGACTGGCCGCCGACATGATGATTGTATTCGGCGGCGTCTCGATGGGACCGAGCCCCGCTGAGTAGCTGCGAAACCGCCGCTCGAAAGGGTTTCGTCGCGACGCATCGAGAACGAGGACCCGTGTGCCTGCACCTCGGTGCCGTATCGCCGCTAAAATCGCCTCGATGCTCGATCCCTCGCGGCGAACGTCGGTTTCGGTCCAGATCTTTGCATCCAGTGGAATGATGAAGTTCTGCCGCGCGGCCTGGATCGCATAGCCGCCGTAGAAAAACACAACGATCGCGCCGGCTTGAATCTTTTGATAAAAATTCTGAAGGGATTGTTGCAGCGACTCCTTGTTCAGGTTCTCGGCAACGGCCACTTCAAAGCCTGCATTCTCCAACTGATCGGCAACCGCCCGAGCGTTCCGCAAGGCAACCTCAAGCGGCGCACTGAGGTCCGGATATTCGGCATTGCCGATCACAAGTGCGACGCGCTGCTGGTCCGCGGCCAATGCGGCAGCCGAGCCGAACGCAATAAGAAGGACAAAAGCCCGTGCGAGGCGATTTAAAAAAGCCGGGATGGATCGCCTCACTGTGTTGCGTCTCGGCGATTAGCTCGCATCGTCCGAGACCGGACGCACGATATCGCCCTCGCGCAGGAAAGTTCCGGCGCGTCTCACGACAACATCGCCGATGGCAAGGCCTTCGCGAAGTTCGGCGTCTTCGCCGGCCAGCAGGCCGACCCGGACCGGCTGCGTCTGAATGCGGCCGTTGCGCACGATCTGCACCACCGCCCCTTCCGCGCCATAGAGAATTGCGGTGAGCGGAATGGAAGGTCCACAGGTTCGCCCACGTACAATCGTGGCCTTGGCGAAACTGCCGACGTGCAGCACGCTGTCGGTTGTGAAGCCGATCCGCACATGCCCGATCTGCGTCGCGGCATTGACCTCGGGTGAGATGGCGCGGACGCGGCCGGGGACCGCGCCGATGCCAGCAACGTCGACCTCGGCCGCCTGTCCCACGGAGACTCTCGGCAGCGTCACCGCAGGCGCCTCGATATCAGCCTCTATCTCGCCGTTGACGATGATCCGGAACATCGGCTCCGGCCGTGTCGCCCGCGCCGAAGGCGACGCTTGGCCGAGGACAATGCCGGCGGCGGGCGCTGTTAGCTGTACAGGGATTGTAGGCCCGGGCAGTCCTTCAGTGCGGCCAAGCCGGGCCAGGACCTGACCGGCCGCCACCTTATCCCCGTCCTCGACGAGGATTTGCGTGACGCGCAGTCCCTCGGCGTCGGGGCGCACGGGTATCTCCTCCCGGGCAACCAGACGGCCGGTCAGCTGAAGCGTGTCGTTGAAGCAGAGCTGGCGCGCCTTCGTGACACTGACCGCCATGCCGGTGAAGGAGGGCTGGGTGTCGGCTGCTCCTGGCGACGCGGTGCAGGCGAGCAGCGCAGACGATGCCGCGCAAATCCAAGCCTTCGAACCTCGAGAGAAAGACGCCATCGAACCGGGCTCGGAGTGCCGCGCGCAGCTCTAGAGCATTTTGCGGCTTGAGGAAATCGACCCTTTAGCGGCCAATGACGCTGGAACACTGGCTCGCGGCGCGGTTACCGGGCCTCTCGCGTTACCTGAGCTGCTCCACGGGCGAGGCTTGAGCCCAGCGGGTTGCACCCGCACCCTCCATTGAGTAGGCCTCGAACCTTCTCATGCGCAGGGTCCGGCGCCGCCCGATGCGGATTTTTGTCACCGGCGCTGCCGGCTTCATCGGCTTTCACCTCTGCCGGCGGCTGCTCGACGACGGCCATACGGTCGATGGTTATGACGGACTCACCCCATTCTACGATCAGGGGCTGAAAGCGGAACGGCGGGCGCTCCTCGCGGGCCGCAACAATTTTCGGCTCCATGTCGGCATGCTGGAGGACGAGGCGGCGCTTGCGGCCGCCCTCGAGGTCGCGGCGCCCGAGGTAGTCATCCATCTCGCCGCCCAGGCCGGCGTGCGCTACAGCTTGGAGAATCCGCGCGCCTATCTGCAGTCGAACATCGTTGGTACCTTCAACCTGATGGAGGCGCTGCGCGAGAAGCCGCCGCGCCATCTCCTGATCGCGTCGACAAGTTCGTTGTACGGCGTCAGTCGGCACCTCCCCTTCGTTGAACATCAACATACAGATCGTCCGCTAACCATCTATGCTGCCTCAAAAAAGGCGACGGAGGTGATGGCCCATGCCCACGCGCATCTGTCGGGGATGCCGACGACGATCTTCCGCTTCTTCACCGTCTACGGCCCTTGGGGACGACCCGACATGGCGCCCCTGAAATTCGTCGACGCGATCGATGCCGGCCGGGCGATCGACCTCTACAACAACGGCGATATGAAGCGGGATTTCACCTATGTTGATGATCTCGTGGAAAGCGTCGTGCGGCTGATAGATTGCATTCCCCGGCCGGCCGAAGCCGACGCCAGCGATGAGCCGGCCCTCTCGCCCGTCGCCCCTTTCCGGATCGTCAATATTGGCCGCGGCCAGCCGGTAAACCTCCTCGACTTCATTGAGAAGATCGAGCGCAAGCTCGGGAAACGCGCAATCCGCAACTACCTGCCCATGCAAAAGGGCGACGTGCCGGTCACCTTTGCCGATTGCCATCTTTTGGAGCGGTTGACGGGCTACCGACCTGTCACGGGCGTCCGCGAGGGCGTCGACGCGCTGGTCGACTGGTATAGGGCGCATGGCCCGCTCAAGCCGGCCTAAGCTGCCAGGAAGAGATTTTTGACGTCCGACAAAAAGGCGAACGCCTCACGAGCCGGCCTGCACGAAACCTTCGATCGCGAAGAAGAGGTTACAGGCTCATCTGACCGCGGCTTCGGCTTCGTCTTTGCCGGCTTCTTCGCGCTTGTCGCGATCGTGCGGTGGTGGAAAGAGCACGGCGGCGCCGGCTGGTTTGCCGGGGCTGCCGTCGCAATGCTCGCCCTCGCGCTTATCCGACCCTCCCTGCTCGCGCCGTTCAACCGCCTCTGGACCAAGCTCGCGCTTCTCCTGTCGAAGGTCATGAACCCCGTCATCATGGGGATACTGTTTTTCTTGGTCGTCGCGCCGATCGGATTGCTGATGCGGCTTTTCGGCAAGCGGCCGCTGGCGCTCGGGTTTGATCCCGCCGCGAAAAGCTACTGGATAAAGCGCAACCCGCCGGGTCCCCTGCCCGGCTCGATGAAAAATCAGTTTTGAGGAACACGCATGTTGTCGATCTTCGCAGAGCTTTGGCAGTTCATCCGCGCACGGCGGAAATTCGTGCTCGTTCCAATAATCCTGATGATGGCCCTGCTTGGCGGATTGCTCGTTCTGACGCACGGCTCCGCAATCGCGCCGTTCATCTACACGATTTTCTGATGCATCGAATGCCGCCGGTGTCGGAGTACAAGGCGTGATCTCCCTCGGCATCTCCGCCTTTTATCATGACAGCGCCGCCGCAATCGTGCGCGATGGCGAGATCCTCGCCGCCGCACAGGAAGAGCGCTTCAGCCGCAAGCGGCACGACAGCGCGTTTCCTTCGCGGGCAATCCGTTACTGTCTCGAAGAAGCCGGCGTCGATCTCAACGAAGTCGATCAGATCGCATTCTACGACAAGCCGTTTCTGAAATTCGAACGGCTGCTCGAAACTTATCTCGCTTTTTCCCCGCGCGGCTTCCGCTCCTTCCGTATGGCGATCCCGCTCTGGCTCAAGGAGAAGCTTTTTCAGAAAAAGCTGCTCGCGGATGAATTGTCCGAAATATCCGAACTCGACGGACTCGCTGATCGCCTGCTCTTCACCGAGCATCATTTGAGCCACGCGGCGTCCGCCTTTTTTCCTTCCCCATTCGAGCGTGCCGCGATCCTGACAATGGACGGCGTCGGCGAGTGGGCGACCACCAGCCTTGCCATCGGCAACGGCAGCGACATCACCGTCACCAAGGAAATTCATTTCCCGCATTCGATCGGCCTGCTCTATTCCGCCTTCACCTATTACACCGGGTTCAAGGTGAATTCCGGCGAGTACAAAGTGATGGGGCTCGCGCCTTACGGCGAGCCCAAATACGCGCAGCTCATCCTGGAAAAGATCGTCGATTTGAAGTCCGACGGATCGTTTCGTCTGAACCAGGATTATTTCGATTATTGCACCGGCCTAACCATGACCAACGCGGCGTTCGACGACCTCTTCGGCGCGCCGGCGCGCTCCGCAAGCGAGCTGCTCACGCCGCGCCATATGGACCTTGCCGCATCCGTGCAGGCGGTGACGGAAGAAATCGTGCTGCGTCTGACCCGCTCGATCGCGGAGGAAACCGGCGAGCGCAATCTGTGCCTTGCCGGCGGCGTCGCTTTAAACTGCGTCGCCAACGGCAAGATTTTGCGCGACGGCAAGTTCGATCGCATCTGGATTCAGCCGGCGGCGGGCGATGCCGGCGGCGCGCTCGGTGCGGCGCTTGCCGCCCAGCACATGCACGATTCCGTGCCGCGAACGACGCACAATGTGATCGACGGGATGAAAGGCGCCTATCTCGGGCCTTCGTTCCCGGATGATAGCGCGGCCTCACGCCTCTCCGCGCTTGGCGCGAATTTCACGCAGCACACGCCGGACGACATGATCGCCGAAACAGTTGATGCTCTGAGCAACAACAAAGCGGTCGGCTGGTTTCAGGGTCGCATGGAGTTCGGTCCGCGGGCGCTCGGCGCCCGTTCCATTCTTGGGGATGCCCGTTCGCCGGCGATGCAGCGTCTCCTCAATCTCAAGGTCAAATATCGCGAGAGCTTCCGCCCCTTCGCGCCGTCTGTGCGGCGCGAGGATGTTGCCAACTGGTTCGAACTCGACGAGGACAGTCCCTACATGCTGCTCGTCGCCGATGTCGTTGAGTCACGGCGCCGTGCCATGACCACGGACGAGCAAAAGCTCTTCGGCATCGACAAGCTCAACGTGCAGCGCTCGGAAATTCCAGCGGTGACGCATGTCGACTATTCCGCCCGCGTCCAGACCGTGCATCGCGAAACCAATCCGGTGTATTGGCAGCTGCTCACCGCCTTCAAGGAGGCGACCGGCTGTCCGGTTCTGGTCAACACGTCGTTCAACGTTCGTGGCGAGCCGATCGTCTGCACGCCGGAAGAGGCTTTCCGCTGCTTCATGGGAACGGAAATCGAGATGCTGGTCGTCGGCAATTGCGTCCTGCACAAGGATCGCCAGGACCCGGCGCTGAAGAGCACCTATCACGAATCCGTCGAACTCGACTAAAGACGCACCTCATGATCGATCTGCACTATTGGCCGACGCCGAACGGACACAAGATCACGATCTTCCTGGAAGAAGCGGGCGTTCCCTATAAGATTCACCCCGTGAATATCGGCAAGGGCGAGCAATTCACGCCTGAGTTTTTGAAGATGGCGCCGAACAATCGCATGCCGGCGA
>JAXDNH010000114.1:0-12929 GCA_034669525.1 Methylobacteriaceae bacterium
AGACGCCGCTCGCGATCCTGAGTGCCGACTCGATCGCCCGCACTGGCGCCGATCCCGCCTCGCGGCTGTCGCTCCTGGTCATGGGCACGAACGACATCGCCAAGGAAACGCGCGCACGGCTGACGCCGGGACGGGCGTCCATGCTCGCTTATCTCTCGATCTGCGTCGCAGCAGCGCGGGCGCACGGTCTCGAAATCCTCGATGGCGTCTACAACGATTTCAACGACGAGGCGGGCTTCAAGGCCGAATGCGAGCAGGGGCGCGATTTCGGCATGGACGGCAAGACGCTGATCCATCCGAACCAGGTCGCGACGGCCAACAGGGTTTTTGCGCCGGCCGACGAAGAAGTCGCCTGGGCACAAAAGATCATCACCGTCTTCGAGACGCCGGAGAATCGCAGCAAGGGTGCGGTGCAGGTCGAGGGCCGCATGGTCGAGCGCCTGCATGCCGAGATGGCGCAGCGCACCGTCGCGCTTGCCCGCGCAATTGCGGCCCGCGCTTGAGCTGAGCCGCGAGCGCCCCAGAATCGCAAAGCGAGACAACAGGAGAATCTGAGCGGATGGCGAGGGACAAGGGCGAAGAGAGTGCACCCGAGCGCCCACCCATTCCGGGCGATCTTCCCTATCGTGAGCCGCCGGTCATCGAAGGCAAGGCGGAACAGGTCCACGAGACGACGCTTGAATCGTCTCCCGCCGATTCTGTGACCGAGACTCAACCGGGTTCAATGGATGAGTTGAAGGCTGCCGTGGAGAACGCCCTCGAGTCCGATGCGGCGCGAGCGGTGCCGCCGCCGGAGGCGAACGAGCCACAATCAGTGGCGCGCGAGCCGAACCGCAGCTGGCCGGTCTGGCCGCTGGCGCTGGCTGCGCTGATCGGCCTGCTTCCCGGGCTCGCGGCGCTTTGGCTCGCCTTGCAACCGCGGCAGGACGATACGGCGAACGCAGTCACGGCGCTCCGCGGCGATGTCGCTCGCCTGTCGGCGCGGGCCGATGGATTAGAGAAGCGCCCCGACGCCGCAGCGCTGCGCGAGGCAATCGCTGCGTTGGACAAACGCATTGCCACGACCGAGACGCTGGCGCGGGGCGCGCAATCGGCCGCCGAGAAGGCGGCGAGCGAGGCCAAGACTGCCACGACCGCAGCTCAGAGCGCCGCTGACCGGTCGCCGCAGGCGAGCACGTCCGCTCCCGCGGCGCCCCCGCTTGATCTGTCGCCATTGCGCCAGCAGATCGGCAATGCCGACGCGCGCGTCGGCGCGCTCGATCAGAAGCTCGGGGCCATCGATACGCGCCTTGGCGCGCTGCAGGCCAAGCTCGATCAGCCGAAGACCGACGCGCGAGCTCCGACCGCAGACAAGGAGACGGATGCCGCCGCCGACAATCCCGCCGCCCTCGCCGTCGTTGCGCAAAGCGTGCTTCAGGCGCTGCCGCGCGGGACGACGTTTGCGACAGAACTCTCCGCGCTCAAGAGCCTGAAAGCCGATCCGGCGAAAGTCGCGGCACTCGAACCGCTGGCGCAAACCGGCGCGCCGACGTCGCGCGCGCTCGCCGACCGCTTCCGTCCGCTCGCCGACGAGATCGCCAAACAGGATCAGCCGGCGGACGGGTCGTTTGTCGACCGCATCATGCAGAGCGCGTCGCATCTCGTGCGCGTGCGCTCCGCCGGCGAGAAGCAGGGCAGCGATCCCGCCGCGCTCGCCTCGCAAATTCAGGCGGCGCTCGACCGCGGCGATCTCTATCGCGCGCACGATCTTTGGACAAAACTCCCCGACCACACCAAAGCGCGCTCGCAGGACTGGGCGCGTTCGCTCGAAGCGCGCCTCGCCGCCGATAATGCTGCGCAGAGTCTCGCCAGCGAGGCTATCGCGCGTCTCGCCAAACCTCGATCATGAGAGTGGCTTAGATCATGATCCGTATCCTCGCTTTTTTTGCTGTCGTTGCCGCGATCGCGTTCGGCCTCGCCTGGCTCGCCGAGCGGCCCGGCGACATCGTGCTCACCTGGCAGGGCTACCGCGTCGAGACCTCGCTCTTGGTCGGACTCGGCGTCGTTTTCCTAGGCGCGATCGCGATCGCGATTGTCTGGACGATCCTGCGCTTCATCTTCCGCATCCCCTCGCTGATGGCGCTGGCGCGCAAGGCGCGCCGCCGCAACAAGGGCTATGCGGCGCTCTCGCGCGGCATTCTCGCCGCGGGCGCGGGTGACGTGCGGCTCGCGCGTAAATCCGCGAACGAGGCGAGCCGGCATTTGCCGGAAGAGCCGCTGTCGCTGCTTCTGCGCGCGCAGGCCGCGCAGCTCTCGCAAGATCGGGCCGCGGCGGAAGCCGCATTCAACGAGATGATGACGCGCCCCGAGACGCGGCTCCTCGGACTGCGCGGTCTACATATCGAAGCGCGGCGACGCGGCGATCACGACGCGGCGCATCATTATGCCTCGCAGGCGCACCGCATTGCGCCGCTGCCCTGGGCAGGCACCGCCGTGCTCGAACATCACGCGTCGCGCGCCGACTGGGAAGATGCGCTGGCGGCGGTCGATTCCAATCTGAAGGCGCATGCGATCGACGCGCAAACGGCCGAACGTCAGCGGGCTGTTCTCGAAACGGCGATCGCGCTCGAGCGACAAGCGACCGATCCCGTTGGTGCCCTTGCGCTGGCGCGCCGCGCACTGAAGCGCCGGCCCGACCTCATCCCCGCCGTCGCACTCGCCTCGCGTCTGTTCGCGCGCAACGGCAATATCCGCAAGGCGTCGGCCGTGGTCGAGCGCGCCTGGCAGCACATGCCGCATCCAGACCTTGCCAGCGCCTATCTCGACGTGCGTCCCGGAGATTCGAGCGTCGATCGGCTGGAGCGCGCACGCCGGCTGTTCCGGCTGAAGCAGGATAGCACTGAGGGCCGCATCGCGCTCGCCCGTGCCGCACTTGCCGCACGCGATTTCAGGACGGCGCGCGAAGCAATGGTGCCGCTCGTAGCGCCGGGTGAGCGCCCGACCTCGCGCATGTGCCTTCTCATGGCGGAAATCGAGGAAGCGCAAAATGGCGATATGGGCGCCGTGCGCGAATGGCTCGCGCGCGGCTCGCGTGCGCCGAGCGACGCCGCCTGGATCGCCGACGGCATCATCTCGTCGCAATGGGCGCCGATCTCGCCGGTGACCGGCAAGCTCGACGCGTTCGAATGGCGACAGCCCGACGAGCGTCTCGATTACATCGAGGCGATGCCCGAGGCGCGGGAAGAGATCGAGATCCAAGAAGCGCCCGCGCTCACAGCACCGGAGCCGGTCGCCGCGAGCGAAGCAGCCGAGGAGATTGTCGCCGCGCCGGAGAACAAGGGCGATGGGTCAGACACCGATTCTGTGCCTGCTGTAGCGGAGACCAGCGCCGAGACCGAAGCGGCCCGTCCGCACCGGGCGCGCCGTTCGTCGGCCTCGCGTCCGGTGATGTTCCCGCAGCCGGTACCGCCCGACGATCCGGGGACCGAGCCGGAAAAGGTGCGGCGCGTGGTCTGACTCTACCGAATGCTAGTGCACGGCAGGCCCAAGCCCGCTATGTCCCTTGGAGAACGCTAAAGCGGACGCACATGGTCGAATTCACTCTTCCGAAGAACTCGCGCATCACGACGGGCAAGACGTGGCCGAAGCCTGCCGGCAACAATCTCAAGGAATTCCGCATCTACCGCTGGAATCCCGATGACGGCGCCAATCCGCGCGTCGACACCTATTTCGTCGATCGTGAGGATTGCGGGCCGATGGTGCTCGACGCGATCATCTGGATCAAATCGAAGATCGACTCGACGCTGACCTTCCGCCGCTCCTGCCGCGAAGGAATTTGCGGTTCCTGCTCGATGAATATCGACGGCACAAATACGCTCGCCTGCACGAAGGGCATGGATGAGATTTCCAGCGCGGTGAAAATCTATCCGCTGCCCCATATGCCGGTCATCAAGGACCTTGTGCCCGATCTCACGCGCTTTTATGCGCAGCACGCGTCGATCCAGCCGTGGCTGAAGACCGACACGCCGCAGCCAGAGCACGAATGGCGCCAGACGCCGGCCGATCGCAGCAAGCTCGACGGACTGTACGAATGCATCCTCTGCGCCTGCTGTTCCACGTCATGTCCGAGCTATTGGTGGAATTCCGAGCGCTATCTCGGCCCCGCGGCGCTGCTGCAGGCCCATCGCTGGCTCAAAGACTCGCGTGATGAGGCGACGGGCGAGCGGCTCGACGACCTCGAAGACCCGTTCCGTCTCTATCGCTGTCACACGATCATGAATTGCGCCAAGGCATGCCCCAAGGGGCTCAATCCGGCGAAGGCGATTTCCGAAATCAAGAACATGCTGATCGAGCGGCAGATGTAGGCCTTGGCTACACACTGCCCATCGGCCGCACGCCCAAAAGGTCGCGGATGCGCTTCATCAATCCGTCGCGCACGCCTCTATATGCTTCGAGCTTCGTTTCGCGCGAGCCTTCGATCGCCGTCGGATCGAGCGTCGGCCAGTAGGCGACATCGACCGCGTCCATGCGGGTGAATTCGAGCGCGCGGTGATGCGCTTCGGGCGACAGGCTGACGACCAGGTCATAGGTCGAATCTTCCAAATCTTCGAACGTGTGCGGCTTGTGCTTTTGCAGATCGATGCCGATCTCGTCCATGACGGCCGCGACAAATGGATCGGGCCTCCCCTGCCGCACGCCCGCGGACGCAAAAAAGATTTCCTTGCCGAAGAAATGCCGCGCGATCGCTTCCGCCATCGGCGAGCGGACCGCGTTCATCGAACAGGCGAAGAGGACCGATTGCGGACGACGCGGCTTCTCGCTCGCGTTCATTCACGCTCAGCCTTTCCAGTGCAGAGCGGTGACAAGCGTGAACAGCCGGCGCGCGGTGTCGAAATCGCAATCGATCTTGCCCTTGAGCCGCTCGGCAAGCAGTTGCGCGCCCTCGTTATGTAGTCCACGCCGGCCCATGTCGATCGCCTCGATCTGGCTCGGCGTCGCGGTGCGAATCGCGGCGTAATAGCTTTCGCAGATCATGAAATAGTCCTTCAGCAGGCGGCGGAAGGGACTGAGCGAAAGAATATGCGTCATGACGGGTTCGCCGTTCTCGCAGCGTATGTCGAGCGCGAGTTTCGCGTCATGCAGCGCGATCGTCAGCGCGTAAGGACCACGGTCCTCATCGGGAACACCGAATGTGTTCTCTTCGACGAGATCGTAAATCGCGATCGCGCGCTCATGTTCCTGATCGGCATTGCCGCGCCCGATCGAAGCGTCATCGAGCGTCACCGACACGAGCCGGTTCTTGCTCGAGTCGGGCGCGCTCACAGCTCGTTCGCTCCAAGCCGCATTGCGACGGAACGCGCATGCGCTTCGAGTTTTTCTGCGCGGCCGAGCGCAATGGCGGCGGGTCCGAGCGCGCGGAGGCTCGCTTCATCGCATTTCAGGATCGACGTGCGCTTCATGAAATCGAGTACGCCCAATCCCGATGAAAAGCGCGCCGAGCGCGCCGTCGGCAGAACGTGGTTGGAGCCCCCGACATAATCGCCGATCGCTTCCGGCGTATGAGCCCCAAGAAAGATCGCGCCGGCATTGCGGATGCGCGACGCGAGCGCGTCGGCATCACGCGCCATGATTTCGAGATGCTCCGGCGCAAGCCGATCGACGAGAGGGATCGCGTCTTCGAGCTGCCGCACCAAGATAACGGCGCCGTAATCGCGCCAGCTCGATGCGGCGATCGCATGACGCGGCAGTGTACCAAGCTGCCGTGTGACTTCTGTTTCCACTGCATCAGCCAATGCCGGCTCATCGGTGATGAGAATCGCCTGCGCGGCGGCGTCGTGCTCGGCCTGCGCCAGCATATCTGCGGCGATCCAGGCCGGATTACCGCTGCCATCGGCGACGACGAGCACTTCGGAAGGTCCCGCGATCATATCGATGCCGAGTGTGCCGAAGACGCGCCGCTTCGCGGCCGCGACATAGGCATTGCCGGGCCCCACGATTTTGACCACCGGCTTGATGCTCTCTGTACCGTAAGCAAGCGCAGCGATCGCCTGCGCGCCGCCGACGCGATAAATCTCGTCGATACCCGCACGTCTTGCGGCGGCGAGCACGAGCGGATCGATCTCGCCCTCTGGGGCCGGCACGACCATCACCAGGCGTTCCACGCCCGCGACTCTCGCCGGCACCGCATTCATCAGCACCGAAGAGGGATAGCTCGCCGTGCCGCCGGGAACATAGAGGCCGACAGACTCCAGCGCCGTCCAATGCCAGCCGAGTTCGACGCCGAGATCGTCGGTGAAGCGCTGATCCTGCGGCCGCTGTCTCTGGTGAAAAGCACGAATGCGCGTATGCGCGAGATCGAGTGCTGACAGGACCTCCCGGTCGCACTCGGCCTCGGCGCGCGTGAGTTCCTCGGCGCTTACACGAATACCGACCGCTCTGAGATCGAAGCGATCGAAGCGCTGCGAATAATCGACGAGCGCCGCGTCACCGCGCGAGCGCACATCGGCAATGATGTCGCGAACCACGGCATCGACGTCTTCCGAAACCTCTCGCTTCATCGCGAGAAGCTCGGCAAAGCGCTCGCCAAAGTCGGGCATCGCCGTGTCGAGCCGCACCGGCATGTCGTTCAGACTCTTTCGATTTGGCGGACGCGAACCCGATTCACACGCGTTCGCCCGTTGCCTCATTGGCAGGGTGGTCAGGCTTCCCACCGCACGGCCAGCGTGGGCCGAGGTCACGCATCTGCGCTTCGAGGCACTCGACCTGAAGGCGCACGCCGGCGCCGCCGGAGAATGTCAGGACCACTTCGCCTGAGGGCGTTGCTCCGGGCTCAAAGACGATCGACAAAAGATTGAGGACCTGCTCGGGCTTTCCCGGTCGAAAGCCGGTCGTGCGTACATTGGCAACGCGCTCGAAATGAATGCCGGTCTGCAGGCGCTCGCAGCGTCCCTCGTCCGCCGCCATCCAATTGAAGCGCGCCGCGGTCAGCGCAAAGCGCTGCTCCCTCTGCAGGAAAGCCATGTCGTTGGCGCGGACGATCGCATCCTGGAGATTCGCCGAGACGACGGCGAGATCTTCCTCGTCGAAGACGAGGAGCTTCAGCATGTGCGGGTCCGATTTCGCCGCGGCGGCGGAGGCGGTCATCCCGCGCTCTTAGCCGCGCGCCCTTCCCGCGGCAATCCCGCTGGCGGCGGGCTCACCCCGCTGATGAGAGCCGCTCGACCTCGGCGCCACAGGCCGAGAGCTTGTGTTCGAGCCGCTCGAAGCCGCGGTCGAGATGGTAGACGCGGTTGACGATCGTCTCGCCCTCGGCGGCAAGCGCGGCGATGACGAGAGAGACGGAGGCGCGCAGATCCGTGGCCATCACCGGGGCACCCTCGAGCCTCTCCACCCCCTCGACGATCGCTTGATCGCCCTCGAGACGGATGTGGGCGCCGAGCCGCGCGAGTTCCTGCACATGCATGAAGCGGTTCTCGAAAATCGTCTCGGTGATCCGGGACGTACCCTTGGCCTTCGTCATCAGCGCCATGAACTGCGCCTGCAGGTCCGTCGGGAAGCCCGGGAAAGGTGCGGTCGTCATGTCGACCGCGGCGATTCCCGAGCCATTGCGCCGCACGCGAATGCCTTCGTTGGTCGCATCGACGCTCGCGCCTGCCGCCTCGATGCGGTCGAGCGCCGATTGCAGGAGTTGCGGCCGCGCGCCTTCGAGCAGCACGTCGCCGCCGGTCATCGCTACCGCCATCGCATAGGTGCCAGCCTCGATCCGGTCGGGGAGGACCGTATGGTAGGCACCGCTGAGATTGGCGACGCCCTCCACCTCGATCGTGGAATAACCGGCGCCCTTGATCCGCGCCCCCATCTTGATCAGGCAGTCCGCGACGTCGCCCACTTCCGGCTCGCGCGCGGCGTTGTGGATCACCGTGTGGCCATGCGCGAGGGCCGCGCCCATGAGCGCCGTATGCGTGCCGCCGACGGTGACTTTGGGAAACGTGATCTCCGCGCCGCGGAGACCCTTCGGCGCTTTGGCGAGGACATAGCCCGCCTCGATCTCGATGCTGGCGCCGAGCTTTTCCAGCGCCATCAGGAGCAGGTCGACGGGCCGCGTGCCGATGGCGCAGCCGCCGGGGAGCGACACTTTCGCTTCCCCCATTCGCGCGACAAGCGGCGCAATCACCCAGAAACTCGCGCGCATGCGTGACACGAGGTCGTATGGCGCGAGCGTATCGACGATATCTCCGGCCGTGAGGTGCACTGTCTGGGCGTGCGGCGAGCCGCCATTGCGTTTGCCGTCGACCGCGTAGTCGACGCCGTGATTGCCGAGAATGCGCACGAGCAGGTTCACGTCGGCGAGCTGCGGCACGTTTTTGAGCGTCAGCCGCTCACGCGTCAGGAGCGAGGCGATCATCAGCGGCAACGCCGCGTTCTTCGCACCCGAGATCGGGATCGTGCCCCGAAGCCTGTTGCCGCCCACAATGCGAATGCGATCCATGAACCCTCGCGAAGAACGCTGAAGCCAAAAGTCCCGGACCTCACGTCGGGCGCCGTTTAAGGCGCATTCGGGGCCGGCTCAGCTTCCTTCGTCACTTGGTTCCGACCTGTGGCCGGGCGGACACGGCGATTCCGCCTGCGATTTTCGTCCCCGTGTCTGGGCCTTGCGGCGGGCCAGGTTTTCGCGCAACGCAGCGGCAAGGCGGTCGTGAGATTGGGCCTTCGGTAGAGGAGCGGCGGAGAAAGGCTTATCTTTCATGGCGCAAGCTCGCGGTGGATAGGACATCTGCAAACCGCGACGGCCATCCCCGGGCCGTCTAAGCTACCCTTCCCGATGAATTCGCGCCCATGAAGCAATATCACGAACTCCTCTCTCGCGTCCTGCACGAGGGCGTCGAAAAGCCCGACCGCACCGGCACCGGCACGAAGTCCCTCTTCGGCTACCAGATGCGATTCGATCTCGCCGACGGCTTCCCGCTTGTCACGACCAAGAAGTTGCATCTGAAGTCGATTATCCACGAGCTTCTTTGGTTCCTGAAGGGCGATACCAACGTCGCTTATCTCAAGGAGAACGGCGTCTCGATCTGGGATGAATGGGCGGACGAGGAGGGCGAACTCGGCCCGGTCTACGGCCGGCAATGGCGCTCTTGGGCCGCGCCGGACGGCGGCACGATCGACCAGATCGCCTGGCTCATGGACGAGATCGGCAAGAATCCGTTCTCGCGCCGGCTCATCGTCACCGCCTGGAATCCGGCCGACCTCGACAAGATGGCGCTCGCGCCCTGCCACTGCCTGTTCCAGTTCCACATCGCGGAAGTCGACGGCAAACGCCGGCTGTCATGCCAGCTTTATCAACGCTCGGCCGACGTGTTTTTGGGCGTGCCGTTCAACATCGCGAGTTATGCGCTGCTGACCCACATGGTCGCGCAGGTAACGGGCTGCGTACCCGGCGATTTCGTTCACACGTTTGGCGACGCGCATCTCTATTTGAATCATCTCGATCAGGCGCGTCTGCAGCTCTCGCGCAGCCCGAAGCCGCTACCGACGTTGAAGCTCAATCCGGCGGTGAAAAGCCTGTTCGATTTCCGCTATGAGGATATCGAGATCGCAGGCTATGCGCCGGATCCGGTAATCAGGGCGCCAATCGCGGTGTAGGCAAGATTCAGTATGCCCGCCGACGACCAGTGGCTCACATGCGATGTTTGCCGACAATTATCGGACATCCGCCTTCACGAGGCTCGGCGGCTTCTGGAGTGCGGATTGGGAGCAGGAGCATATTTACCTTGCGGGCTATGCCGTTGAGCTTGCCCTGAAGGCAGTGATTAGCCGGGCATTTCTGACAGAAGCTATTCCGTCCCCAAAGTTCGTCAGAGACATCTATTCGCACGATCTGGATAGCTTGCTAAATATCGCCAGGTTACGAGCGGAACTCGACCAGGAATGTGCTTCGAACGAAAGATTTGCGGTCAATTGGTTGCTGGTGCGTGACTGGTCTGAACAAAGTCGTTATGACTCATGGAAATCGAGGATGCGCGATATCTAGTGGAGGCGATTGAACATCCAACTGAGGGAATTCTACCATGGATCCGGAACCGCTGGTAAGAGATAACGCGAAAGCCATGCTTGAAGTCGGGAGAGCCTTCGAGGAAGCGGGATTTCGTATTCAGGAGGTCTACCTCATTAAGACCACCACATTGGATGGGGCTGTGTTTTGGCACCTCCGGTTGGTCACTGACGACGATCCCCGTGAGTTGATTTACAAGCTAGTGAGATTCCGTCGCGATGGCGTCCTGCCCAAAATGGACGAAGATTTGCGCGTGCAAGCGATTCGCCCATCCAACATTGAAGCATCAAGCATCCTCCAATTTGCCCATCGGTTTTCACGTTTCCCGATTACGATCAAGAACACTCCGATCGACAGGCTTTATGTCGAATATGCAGTAGTGGCCGGCTATGAAAAGCAGCGACTGGCGGCGTGATTTAGAGGCCCTCTATATGACACGTCAGTGAAGCTCGCCTTCGTCGTCGCCGTGGGCAAAAACGGCGTGATCGGCCGCAACGGCGGCCTGCCGTGGCGGCTTTCGACCGATCTCAAGCATTTGAAGAAACTCACGATGGGTAAGCCGATCCTCATGGGCCGGCGCACATGGGATTCCATCGGCCGGCCGCTGCCCGGCCGCGAGACCATCATCGTCACCCGCGACCCAAATTTTTCCGCCGCGGGCGCGCATGTCGCTCGGTCCATCGAAGCAGGTCTTGCGGTGGCGGAAGAGCAGGCGAAGCGAATGCACGCCGACACGATTATGATCCTCGGCGGCGCCGATATTTTCGCCGCGCTGCTCGATCGCGCCGACTTGATTCACCTGACCGAAGTCGATCTCGCGCCCGTCGGCGACGTCATCTTCCCGCCGCTCGATCCGGCGCAATGGGTCGAGATCGCTTGCGAGGCGCCGCCGCGTGCGGCAAACGACGAGGCGAACGTCCGCTTCGTCACTTACGCCGCCGCTAAGGAGCCCGCCCATGCCCCGCCTGACGCTCGCGCAAGCGAGCACGATCATTGATGCCGCGCTTGCCAAGGGCCGCGAGCTGAAGTTTCTGCCGCTGACCGTGGTCGTGCTCGATGCCGGCGGGCACCTAATCGCGCTGAAGCGCGAGGACAATTCCGGCATCGCCCGCGTCGAGATCGCCACCGGCAAGGCGTGGGGCGGCCTCGGCATGGGCTTCGGCTCGCGCGAATTGTTCGATCGCTGGCAGAAGGCGCCGATGTTCGTCATGGGCTACGCCGCGGCGAGCCAAGGCCGGATGATGCCGGTCCCCGGCGGCGTCATGATCAAGGACGCGTCCGGTGAAATCATCGGCGCGGTCGGCATCTCCGGCGACACGTCCGACAATGACGAGACCTGCTGCGTCGCCGGAATCGAAGCGGCCGGGCTCAAGGCCCAAAAGGGAACGGAGTAGCCGTTTACCTCGGGGAACCCCGCCGTTCCCGATGCGTTCTTCCTGGAAAGAGGGAGAACGCATGTCGCAAGCGCAAGCCAAAGCTCGAGGCGAGCAACAAGAGCACAATCCGAAGCGCGATCCGGCGCCGCAATCGAATACCGAAAAGGACCCGGCCGACTGGGTCACCGGCGGCGAGCCGATGACCGGCGCGCAAGCGTCTTACATGAAGACGCTTTCGGAGATCGCTGATGAACCCGAAGCCTTCAACGAGTCGCTGACAAAGGCCGAAGCGTCGATGCGCATTGATGAGCTGAAGGAGAAGACCGGCCGCTAGGTGCGCTCAGAACTTCCGCTGCACGAGATGAAAATGGCCGCGACAGGAGGCAGGGGTTCGATGCCCTGTCGTGCAACGCGGAAGCGATGATTCCATCGCCCGACAACGCGAGCCTTGTCAGCTACCGGCGAGCTTTCGCTGATGTCGCCAAGCTGCTAGCGTTCGCTCCCGACAGCTCAATATTTGGAGAGTCGGCCAAACCGCTTCGCTGGCGCCGGCGATCACGGCGTTGTCGCGAACCGCTCCGAGGAATGTCCATTGGGGGGATTGGCCGCTGGCATTTACGCAAAGATTGTGGCTGCGATGCTCTGCCTCGTCGCCGCGATCTGGCTGCTATTGTGGTACTTCATTCCTGCACCGCCCTCGATGATCTCCATTGCTTCAGGCGTTAAGGGCGGCGCCTTTGAACACATTGCCAACAGGTACAGAGAGAGGCTCGCTGCGGCGCATGTCACCTTAGATGTTCGCGCGACGGATGGCGTAGTGCAGAGTCTCGATCTCGTAAAGAACCGAAAATCAGGAGTCGATGCCGCTCTGATCTTTGGCGGCATCACAAACAGTCGGGAATCCCCCGAACTGTTGTCGTTGGGACGGATCGAATACGCGCCGTATTGGCTATTTTATCGCGGCGCAGGCATGCTAGATCGCCTGACCCAACTGAAGGGCAAACGCATCGCTGCGGGCGTCGCCAGTCGTAGAGTAACCAGTCAAATCCTTGCAGCCCATGGGGTTACCGCCGATAACACGGAGCTGTTGCCCTTAATCGGGCCAGTCGCAACGAATGCGCTGAAAGGCGGCGACATCGACGCTCTCTTCCTGCCGCTCGACGTGCATTCCCCTCAAGTCCAATCCTTACTGCGCGATCCCAGCCTCCAACTGATGAACCTTCCGCAGGCGGAAGCCCTGACGCGGTTATTTCCTTATTTGACGCGGTTAGTTTTGCCCGAGGGCGTAATTGATCTGGAGCGAAACATCCCCGCCAAAGACGTGACTCTAATTGCCTCGACCAACGTTGTTGTCGTGCATAAAGACCTTCATCCGGAGCTTATTTATCTGCTAGCACAAACTCTTAAGGAAGAGCACAGCGGCGCCGGAATTTTTCACCGGGCCGGCGACTTTCCCACGCCAAGCGATCCGGAGCTAATTATGGCGGACGAGGCTCAAGACTTTTACAGGAATGGTCCTTCTT
>JAXDNH010000115.1:0-22072 GCA_034669525.1 Methylobacteriaceae bacterium
AAAACTTCCTCGGCGCATTGGGTCATACGCTCGTGTTCTTCGAGCGATTTTTCCGCCGTGGTGATGGAGACGAGCTCGACTTTCGCGAATTGATGCTGGCGGAACATGCCGCGTGTGTCGCGCCCCGCCGCCCCGGCCTCGGCGCGAAAGCACGGCGTGCCGGCGGTGAAGCGCAGGGGCAGCGCGGCCTCGTCGAGGATTTGCTCGCGGACGAGATTTGTCAGCGGGACTTCGGCGGTCGGGATGAGACTATACCGCTTCGGTAAAATTCTTGGAACGTTCACCCATTCGTGGGTTGCATCGAAATCGTCGATCAGAAAAATGTGTGAAGCATTCTCTGCAACCGTTCGAACAATCTCCTCTAGACGAGCACGTGAAACAGGCTCGTCGCCAGCACCAAGGGTCGCCATGGCACCTCTGAAGATCGCATTTCGCATTCTCTCGTCGTAGTCGGGCGGCCTAGGATCTGTGAAGAATTGATCCTCTGCAAATTTCGGCAGTTGCGCCGTGCCATACATCGCTTCATCGCGCACGAGCAGCGGCGGATCGATTTCGGTATATCCATGCTCCTCCGTATGCAGATCAAGCATGAACTGCATCAGCGCGCGCTCCAATCGCGCGAGCTTGCTTTTCACCACGACGAAACGCGCGCCCGACATCCGCGATGCCGCCTCGAAATCCATCATCCCAAGCGCTTCGCCGATGTCGTAATGCTCCTTCGGCTTAAAACTGTTCGGAAAACGCGGCTTCTCGCCGAAGCGACGCACTTCGACGTTGTCGTCTTCGTCCTTGCCGACCGGCACGTCGTCGAGCGGAATGTTGGGGAGTTCGAGCAGTGCTTTTTCCAGCGCCTCGACCGCATGCTTCTCCGCCGCTTCCAATCCAGCGGCTTGATCCTTCAGTGCCGCGACGTCTGCCTTCAGCGCTTCGGCGCGCGCGGCGTCCTTCGCCTTCATGGCGACGCCGATCTCTTTCGACAGGCGATTGCGTTCTTCCTGGAATTTTTGCGCTGAAGCGATCTGCTCGCGCCGCTCGTCGTCGAGCGCAAAAATCTTGGCGACGGTCTCCTCGACGTCGAGACCCAGCATGCCGCGCTTGCGCAAGCCGTCCTTCAGCACCTCGGCATTCTCACGGATCCAGCGGATGTCGTGCATAAGGTCTCAGGAGGGGCGTCCCTTCTCCCCTTGCGGGAGAAGGTGGCCGGCGGAGCCGGCCGGATGAGGGGTCGCTTCTCTACGTCGCTGCGTCGCGCGCCGCGCGTTCCTGCTCGCGCTTCTTCTCGATCAGCCGGACGGACAAGATCGAGGCCTCGTAAAGGAGCAGCGCGGGGATCGCAAGCGCGAGCTGGCTGAACACGTCGGGCGGCGTCAGGATCGCCGCGATGATGAAGACGAGCACGATCGCATAGCGCCGCTTCGATTTCAGGAAGGCGGAATCGATGATGCCGACGCGGCCCAAGAGCGTCAGGATCACCGGCAATTGGAAGGTGATGCCAAAGGCGAAGATCAGCGTCATGATCAGCGAGAGATATTCGCTGACGCGCGGCAGGAGCTCGATCTGCGCCCTGCCCGGCTCGTTTGCCTGCTGCATGCCGATGAAGAACCGCAGCAGGTTCGGCATGACGACGAAATAGACGAGCAGCGCGCCGAGCGCGAAGAAGACCGGCGTCGCGAAGAGGTAAGGCCGGAAGGCGTTTCGCTCGTGCTTGTAAAGCCCGGGCGCGACGAAGGCGTAGACCTGCGCGAAGATGATCGGACAGGCCAAAAACGCTGCGGAGAAGATCGCCACCTTGATTTGCGTGAAGAAATACTCTTGCGGCGCGGTGTAGATCAGCTTCGCGTCCGCCCCGGCGGCATGCTGATACGGCAGGACGAGCAGGTTGTAGATGTCCTTGGCGAAGAAGAATGATAATAAGAACATCGCCAAAAATGCGACGAGCGCCTTGATCAGCCGCGAGCGCAGCTCGATCAGGTGATCCATCAGAGGCGCTTTTGTTGCCTCGATCTCCGCGTCGGTCACGGGAGTGCTAACCATTGGCGGCTTTGAGCGGCACCGGATCGCGCGTCTGCTCCGGCACCGGATCGGCGGCGGACTCGAGCCGCGCCGGGCGCTCGGCATCTATCTGCGTGTCCGGCGGCTCGGCCAGCGCGGAGGGTCGGGGCGGGCCGGCCCCTTCGGTCTTCAACTCAAGCTCGCCCTGCGCCGCCGCGGCAAGCTCCGGCATCTCGATGCTGTTCAGTGAGCCCTCGCCGTGCGGCGCGGCAATTGCCGGCACTTCGCCAGATGTGATGGCCTTGGGCTCGCCGTCGATCGCGGAGGTTACCTGCTGCTTGATGTCGGCGACCGGATTGAAATTCACATCGATTTTTGCGGCGTCGCCGACCGCCTGCAGGTCCTTCTTGATGTCGTCGAGCTCGGCCTCGCGCATCGCATCCATGAACTGGCCCTGAAAGTCGGCCGCCATGCGCCGCATCTTCGAATAGGCTTGGCCGAGCTGGCGCAGAACGCGCGGCAGCTCCTTCGGCCCGATGACGATCAGGGCGACAACCCCGATGACGATCAGTTTGCCGGCGTCGAAATCAAACATGGCGGGTCAGATAAATCTCGCTCGCGCACTTTCCGGGAGCCCTCACAGCCAAGTGTACGCAGGCTGCGTAAACTTGGCTGCGTTGCGCGAGCCGGGGCCCGCAGCAGTGATGCACCCGGATCGCCTCGACCCTCCGGGGAAGTGGGCGTCAGACCTTATGCGTATCGGCGGTCTTCTCGACCGGGCTACCGGCCTGATGCGGAATATTCCGCGGCGGGTCGACCGGATGCGACACGTCCGTCGAATCGTCCTCGGACATGCCTTTCTTGAACGATTTGATGCCCTTGGCGAAATCGCCCATCAGGTCGGAAATCTTGCCTTTTCCGCCGAACAGAACCAGGGCGACGCCGCCCACGATGATCCAGTGCCAGATCGACATGGAGCCCATTTGATTTCTCCGCGCTCGCCGCGCCCGCTCCGCGGCAGAATTGAAAACCCCAGGAGTTCCAAGGAACTTATGACGCGGGGGGCCTAAAAACAAGGCGAGAACACCGGGCGCGGGCGCAATCGCAAGGCAAGGTTAGCTCAAATAGTTCGGCCAAAGCCCGGGTGTGGCGAGTTCAAGCAGGTGGCCGTCCGGATCGCGAAAGTAGATGCTCTTGCCGCCGCGCGGCCAATCCGTGCGGCCTTCGATCGCGATATCGTGAGCATTGAGATGCGCTTCCCACGCGGCGAGCGCATCGGCGGCGATCGCCAAGGCAACATGCAATGGGCCCTGCCCGTCATGCGGCGGGATCGTGCCGCCAGGCATGTGCACCGTCTCCAGAGTCGAGCCGCGTTTGAACAGAAGCAGGACGCTGCGCGGGCCGCAATCATAGCCGGCGAAGCGCTGGTCCTTGTTGATGGGCTTCAGCCCGAGAACGCCTTCGTAAAAATGCGCGGCGCGATCGAGATCGTCGACGTAAAGCGCCGTCTCGAGAACGGCGACGATCTTCGGACGGCGACGACTCACCACATATCGAGCGCGACGCGGGCCTCATCCGACATGCGGCTCTGATCCCATGGCGGGTCGAACACCATGTTGACCTTCGCGCCGGAGACGCCGCCGACCGTGGCAACGGCATTCTCGACCCAGCTCGGCATCTCGCCCGCGACCGGACAGGCCGGCGCCGTCAGGGTCATGTCGACAGTGACGAACTTGTCGTCGGAAATGTCGACTTTGTAGATCAGCCCGAGCTCGTAGATGTCGACCGGGATTTCCGGGTCGTAGACCGTCTTCAGCGCCGCGACGATGTCGTCGGTCATGCGGTCGATCTCTTCCGGCGGCAGGGCCGACGGCATTGCCATGTCGGGCCGATTCGGCTCGGCGATGGCGCTCTCGGCAGCGGCAGGCATCTCTGTCATGGCATTAACTCAGGCAAACAGGGCTTCGGCGCGGGTGAGCGCCTCGGCAAGGCGATCTATCTCCTCGCGCGTATTATAGAGCGCGAAGGAGGCGCGGCAGGTCGAGGTCACACCATAGCGCGCAAGCAGCGGCATCGCACAATGGGTGCCGGCGCGCACCGCCACGCCGGAGCGGTCGATGACGGTCGCAATATCGTGGGCATGCGCATCCTTCATGTTGAAGGAGAGGATCGGGCCCTTGTCCTTTGTGGTGCCGTAGATTGTCAGCGAGTTGATCGCGCTCAGGCGCTGGTGGGCATATCGGGTGAGATCGGCTTCGTGGGCGCGGATCGCATCGCGGCCGACGCTGTCCATGTAATCGAGGGCCGCACCGAGCCCGATCGCCTGGACGATCGGCGGCGTGCCGGCCTCGAAGCGGTGCGGCGGGGTGTTGTAGGTGACGCTGTCCATCGTCACCGTCTCGATCATCTCGCCGCCGCCATTGAAGGGCGGCAGTCGCTCGAGCCATTCGCGCTTGCCATAGAGTACGCCGATGCCGGTCGGGCCGTACACTTTGTGGCCGGTGAAGACATAGAAGTCGGCATCGATGTCGCGCACGTCGACGTCGAGATGCACGGCGCCCTGTGAGCCGTCGATCAGCACGGGAATACCGCGCTCATGTGCGATCCGCACGACGTCCTTTACCGGGACAAGCGTGCCGAGCATGTTCGACATGTGCGCGATCGCGACGATCTTGGTGCGCGGCGTGACCGCGCGCTCGAATGCGTCGAGCGAGAAAGTGCCGTCTTCCTCGATTTGCACCCATTTCAACACCGCGCCCTTACGCTCGCGATGGAAATGCCAGGGCACGATGTTGGAATGGTGCTCCATCACCGAGAGCACGATCTCGTCGCCTTCTTTGATGTGATCGAGCCCGAAGGAAGCGGCGATCAGGTTGATCGCCTCCGTCGCGTTGCGGGTGAAGACGATTTCTTCGTGCGAGGCCGCGTTGAGGAATGCGCGCACCCGCTCGCGCGCAACTTCGAAGGCTTCCGTGGCGGCGTTGGCGAGGTAATGCAGGCCGCGATGGACATTGGCATATTCGTGCTCGTACGCCTCGGTCAGCCGCTCGATGACAACGCGCGGCTTCTGCGCCGAGGCGGCATTATCGAGATAAACAAGCGGCTTGCCGTAGACCTGCTTTGACAAGATCGGGAAATCGGCGCGCAGGCGCCCGACGTCGTAACCGGCGGCGACTGGTGTGACGTGTTCGTTCATTGGGACACCAGTAGCCACTTCCCCGGACGCCGAAGGCGATCCGGGGTCCAGAGGCAGATGCGTTTGCTCTGGGGCCCGGATGCCGCTTCGCGGCTCCGGGAATGTGGAGTGAAGTTTCGCTTCATCTCGTCACTTCCGTGCCGCGAGCCAATCGGAGACGTAGCCCATCAGTCGCTCGCGTGCGCCTTCGTTTTGCACATGTTCGACCGCCTCGTTGGCGAATGCTTCGAGGAGAAGCTGCTCGGCCTCCGCGCGCGGAAGCCCACGCGAACGCAGATAGAAGAGCTGGTCCTCATCCAGCTGCGCGACGGTGGCGCCGTGTCCGCAGACGACGTCGTCGGCGAAAATCTCAAGCTCCGGCTTGTTGAACATCGCCGCGCTGTCGCTGAGGAGCAACGCACGGCTTTTCATGGCGCCATCGGTCTTCTGCGCATGCGGACGCACGATGACCTTGCCCTGATAGACGCCGGTCGCCTCGTCGGCGATGATGTGCTTGAAATATTCGCGACTCGTGCAATGCGGCACCGCGTGATCGACGACCAGAGTCGTATCAGCGTGCCGCTTGCCGGAGAGCAGCGACAGGCCGCGAATGCCGGCGGTGGAATGTTCGCCGTCAAAGCGCAGGAAAATCTGCCGACGCACGACACCGCCATCGGCGATCAGCGCAAAACCGTCGTAGCGGCAATTGGCGCCGAGCGTTGCCAGCACGCTGCGGATGATAATCGCGTCGGCGCCCTGGCGGCTGATGCGGGTGAGGTGCTCAACTTCGGCGCCGTCACCCATTTCAAGAACGAGCACGCCGTTCTGCTGGTTCGAGCCGATCTCGACGGCATCGACGATTTCAAACAGTGTCAGTTTGGCGCCGGCGCCGACACGCACGAGCGATCGATGATAGGCGGCGTGCACCGCGCCGGCGGACATCACGGAGAGGACGATCAGCGGCTTGGCGAGCTCAATGCTCGGTGCGACATCCACCACCACCCCGCCCTGCATCAGCGCGGCGTTGAGGCTGAGCGCGGGATCGCCGGTGCCGAGGCCTTTCGGTGCAAGCCGCTCGACGAGGTTAGCGTCTCCTTGAGCGAGCACATCGCCGAGCGAACGCACGTTGACGCTATCCGGCAGCTCGTCGAGCTGGGAAAGTTCAGGAACAAAGATTCCGTCGAGCAGAACGAGAGCGTACCCTTCAGGAATCTTCGGTTGCACATGCCGGCGCGAATCTTCGAATTCGCTCGATCCCTCGGCAAATAGCGGCGCTGCCTCGCGCAATTGACTGCGCAAATCGGTGTAGTGCCAGGATTCGATGCGCCGATGCGGCAGGCCCGAGCGCTCGAACTCGGCAAAGTTGGCACTGCGCAGCGCTTTCACCGCCTCGCTACCGGGCAGCCGATCCTTCTCGCTCGTGTAGAGCGAAATCAGCGCCTTCTCGGCCGGCGTCCGGATCTGGGTGATTTCGGTCGTCATGGCGTCAGGCCGCCTCGCTCACGTAATCGCGATAGCCGTTCTTCTCGAGTTCAAGCGCGAGTTCGGGGCCGCCGCTTTTCACGATCCGTCCGGACGCCATCACATGCACACTGTCCGGCTCGATGTAATTCAAAAGGCGCTGGTAATGCGTGATGACGAGGAAGGCGCGGTCCTTCGCCCGCAGCGCGTTGACGCCCTGCGCGACAACGCGCAGCGCATCGATATCGAGACCGGAATCGGTTTCATCCATGATGGCCAGCTTCGGCTCGAGCAGCGCCATCTGCAGGATTTCCATGCGCTTCTTCTCGCCGCCGGAAAAGCCCACATTGAGCGCGCGCTTCAGCATGTCGGGATTGATCTCCAGACGCTTCGCCGCTTCGCGCACGCGCTTCATCAGTTCCGGCGTCTGCAACTCTGCCTCGCCGCGCGCCTTGCGCTGCGCATTGAGCGCGGATTTCAGGAATGTCATCGTGCCGACGCCCGGGATTTCGATCGGGTACTGGAAGGCGAGGAACAGGCCGCGCGCGGCACGTTCGGACGGATCGATATCAAGGATGTTCTCGCCTTCGAGCAGGATCTCGCCTTCGGTCACGTCATAGTCCTCGCGTCCGGCGATGACATAAGAGAGCGTCGACTTGCCCGAGCCATTCGGGCCCATGATGGCGGCGACCTCGCCGGCCTTCACGGCGAGCGACAGTCCGTCGAGGATTTTCTTGCCTTCGACTTCGACGTGCAGGTTTTTGATTTCAAGCATCTTTAGTTCCGTCATGGCCGGGCTTGTGCCGGCCATCGAATGCCGCCGCGCCCTAGGAATTCATTGTGCCCGGCTCAACGCCGGGCATGAGGAGAGTGCTATCCCACGCTCCCTTCGAGGCTGACCGCGATCAGCTTTTGCGCCTCGACGGCAAACTCCATCGGCAGCTGCTGCAGCACGTCGCGAACGAAGCCGTTGACGATCAGCGCCGTCGCCTCTTCACCCGAGAGCCCGCGCTGCTTGCAATAGAAGAGCTGGTCTTCCGAGATTTTCGACGTCGTCGCCTCGTGCTCGAACACGGCAGAATGGTTGCGCGCCTCGATGTAAGGCACGGTGTGCGCGCCGCATTGATCTCCGATGAGCAGCGAATCGCAATTGGTGAAGTTGCGCGCGCCGCTCGCTTTGCGATGCGCCGACACCTGGCCGCGATAGGTATTCTCCGAACGCCCTGCCGCAATTCCCTTCGAGATGATGCGGCTCGTCGTGTTGCGGCCGAGATGGATCATCTTGGTGCCGGAATCGACCTGCTGTCTGCCATTGGAGATGGCGATCGAATAGAATTCGCCACGCGATTCATCGCCGCGCAGGATACAGGAGGGATATTTCCAGGTAATCGCCGAACCGGTCTCGACTTGCGTCCACGAAATCTTGGCGCGGTCTTCGCGGCAATCGCCGCGCTTCGTCACGAAATTGTAGATGCCGCCGCGGCCTTCCGCGTCACCGGGATACCAGTTCTGCACGGTCGAATACTTGATCTCGGCGTCTTCGAGCGCGATCAGCTCGACAACGGCGGCATGCAGCTGGTTCTCGTCGCGCTTCGGCGCCGTGCAGCCTTCGAGGTAGCTCACATACGAGCCCTTATCGGCGATGATCAGCGTGCGCTCGAACTGGCCGGTATTCTGCTCGTTGATGCGGAAGTACGTCGACAATTCCATGGGGCAGCGTACGCCCGGCGGGATGTAGACGAACGACCCGTCGGAGAAGACGGCCGAGTTTAACGTGGCATAAAAATTGTCGGTGACCGGCACGACGGAGCCGAGATATTTCCGCACCAGTTCGGGATGCGTCTGCACGGCTTCCGAAATCGGGCAGAAGATCACGCCGGCTTTGCCGAGCTCTTCCTTGAAGGTCGTGACGACGGACACGGAATCGAACACCGCATCGACCGCGACGCGCGCGTTCTGCACGCCGGCGAGAACCGCCTGCTCACGCAACGGGATGCCGAGCTTCTCATAAGTGCGCAGCAGCTCGGGATCCACCTCGGCGAGCGAGCTTGGGCCGCCCGTGCTCTTCGGCGCGGAATAATAATAAAGCTCCTGGTATTGGATCGGCGGGTGATCGACGCGCGCCCATGTCGGCTCGCGCATGGTCAACCAGCGGCGATACGCGTCGAGGCGCCATTGCAGCAGCCAATCCGGCTCGTTCTTTTTCGCCGAGATGAAGCGGACGGTGTCCTCCCTCAGCCCCTTGGGGGCCTTGTCGGATTCGATGTCGGTGATGAAGCCGTACTTGTAGGCATCGACATCAATCGATCTGACCGTCTCGACCGTTTCTCTGACCGCAGCCATTCACTTCTCCTGCTTCGGCATATGCCGTCGCCTGCAACTCGTGTTCCGTTTCAGGCGGCGCGCCGCCTTTGAATTCGTTCGATCGCCCTGCCGAAGGCGCCGGCGAAATGTTCCACAGCCGCCTCGCGCGAGGACCAGCCGAAGCTGACCCGGATCGCGCAACTCGCAAGCGCCGGATCGATCCCCATCGCGGCGAGCACATGCGACTTGCCGATTTTGCCCGACGAGCAGGCGGAGCCTGATGACACCGCGACGCCGTCAAGATCGAGCACCATCAACAGCGTCTCCGCTGAGGTGCCGGGCACCGCGAAGCAGCTCGTATTGGGCAGCCGTTCGACCTCTGCTCCGAAAATGACCGCGTCCGGAGCAATCCGAAGCACCGCTTCTTCCAGCCGGTCGCGTAGTCCTCTCGTGTGTTCCGCTTCCGGTGCGCTGGAAGCTATCCGAGCGGCAGCTCCGAAGCCGGCGATCGCCGGCACGTTCTCGGTGCCAGCGCGCTGGCCGCGCTCTTGGCCGCCACCACGCACCAGCACATGACCAATATGGTCATTCCCGTCCGCGAATACGAGCGCGCCGATGCCTTTCGGACCACCGAGCTTATGTGCGGAGAGGATGAGAACATCAGCGCCGAGGCTGGCTGCAGTACAGAGCGTGCGGCCGAACGCCTGAACCGCATCGCAAACCGTGGCGCCGCCCGCGGCCCGCACCTTTGCCGCTGCTTCGCACACCGGCTGGATCACGCCGGTCTCGTTATTCGCCGCTTGAACGGCGAGCAGCGCACGCCTGCCAGCGTTTTCAGCCAAGGCTTCGTCCAGAGCCGCAAGATCAACCCGGCCGCTCGGCTCCACCGGCAGCACCAGGACCTGCTCCGCCGCAAAACGATGTCCCCCGAGGACACAGGAATGCTCGCCGGCCGACACGAGCAGCAAATCGAAGTCCCGCCGATCCTTGCCGACCCGCAACGATGGCGTGAGCGCCAGATTGGCCGCCTCCGTCCCGCCGGAGGTGAACACCACCCCGCCTGCTGGCACGCCCGCCAGCGCCGCAACATCCCGCCGCGCCGCCTCGATCAGCGCCCCGGCCGCCCTACCCTCGCCATGCACAGAGGAGGGGTTGCCGACACAGTCGAGCGCCCCGAGCATTGCCGCGCGCGCTTCCGGCCGCAGTGGTGCGGTTGCATTGAAGTCGAGATATGTGCGCGCGTTCGACATCCGTGGCGGGTCTGTCCGACGGCCGAGCGCCTGCAAAATCCTTGCAAAACTGCCGACCGCTTATGTTAGAAGGCGCCGCCGCACCCTATATGCAGCCGCACTTAGAACGATTCCAAGCAGCTGGAATTATTCTAACTGGATTCTGAGGTCCCGACCCTGTCGAGTCAAGGGAAGGCAAACCTCTTCGTCGCCGCAGTCAGAGACGATCTCTGTCGCGCCATGGAGTCTCTATGCCCGAAGTCATCTTCACCGGTCCGGCCGGCCGTCTCGAAGGCCGGTTCCACGCCTCGAAACAGCGCGGTGCGCCGATCGCCATCATCCTGCATCCCCACCCGCAGTTCGGCGGCACGATGAATAATCAGATCGTTTACCACCTCTATTATCTGTTCGCAGAGCGTGGCTTCTCCGTCCTGCGGTTCAATTTCCGCGGGGTCGGGCGAAGCCAGGGCATGTTCGACCACGGCTCGGGCGAGCTCTCGGACGCGGCCGCCGCGCTCGACTGGGTTCAGTCGATTAACCCCGAGGCACGCACCTGCTGGATCGCCGGCGTCTCCTTCGGCTCGTGGATCGGCATGCAGCTCCTGATGCGCCGCCCGGAGATCGAAGGTTTTATTTCGATCGCGCCGCCGGCGAACCGGTTCGATTTCTCCTTCCTCGCGCCCTGCCCGTCGTCCGGCCTGTTCGTGCATGGCGATCAGGACCGCGTCGCACCAATCAAGGAAGTCATGGGACTCATCGAAAAGCTGAAGACTCAGAAGGGCATCGCGATCGAGCACGCGGTCGTGCCGGGCGCCAACCACTTCTTCGAGAACAAAGTCGAGCCCCTAATCGCGCAGGTCGGCACCTATCTTGACAAGCGTCTCGGCAACCCGCCGAAAATCGCGGTAGCCGCGCGTGTCGAGCAAATCGGGCGGGATTAGGGTTCAGGCAGCTTCCGCCAACCTCCCGCCCGTCATCGGACGCGGTACGCCTGTCGTCGTCGGGAAGGTGAGTGGCAGGCCGGCGCGCGAGCGCACAGCCAAGTAGGCGAAGGCCTGCGCTTCCATGGCGTCGGCCGACCAGCCGAGACTTTCAGCGGGTTCGACAGCGAGTCCGGTGCGGCGCGATATTTCTGCCATGATAATGGGGTTGCGCGTTCCCCCGCCCGCGGCGATCAACCGCTTCGGCCGCGCCGGAAGCTGCCGGATCGCATGGGCGACGGATTCAGCAGTGAAGGCGACAAGCGTTGCTGCGGCATCGGCGAGGGCAAGCGATTCGACTGCTGCCAACGAGAACGCATTGCGGTCGAGCGATTTCGGCGGCGGCAGCGCGAAATAGGGATGCGCGAGCAAATGGCGCAGCGCGGCTTCATCCGGCTTGCCGGACGCAGCAATCCGGCCACCCTCATCCATCGCTGCGCCGGTGTGCTTGTATATCCAATCGTCGAGAAGCGCGTTGCTAGGCCCGGTGTCCCAGGCGAGCGGATCGGCGCCGCGTTCGGCGAGGTAGGTCAGATTGGCGACACCGCCTAAATTGACGATGACAGCGGGCAACTCAAGCCCTGCCGCCTCCGCCAGCGCGCGATGGAAGACCGGCACAAGCGGCGCGCCATGACCCCCTGCCGCGACATCCGGCGCGCGGAAATCGAAAGCGACCGGGACGCCGAGCCGGCGCGCCAACTCATGGCCGTCGCCGATTTGCACGGTGAGATGGCTTTCCGGCCGATGCAGGACAGTCTGGCCGTGGAAGCCGATGATATCGATCGTGCCGCGATCGATCTCGTTGGTATCGAGGAAAGCCTCGATTGCTTCCAAATGCCGCTCGGTGAGGATGCGCTCGGCGCCCGGCAGCACGCCCGGCCGCGCACTGCGATCCTGAATCCCGCGCGCATCTTCCAGCGCACGCCTAAGCAGCACGCGATCGTCATCGGAATAGGGCCGGCAAAGAAACGGACCTAGCCGGACTTCGCTCTCGCCGTCCGTCTCGATAAGCGCGACGTCGACGCCATCCATTGACGTGCCGCTCATCAAGCCGATGCTGCGGAATAGCCGCATTGCGCCTCGCCTGCCGCGATTCGGCGCGGCGTGTTGCCTCATCAGAAGCTAGCTCCTAAAGAATGCGCCTCCAAGAGGCCGCCGATGTCCGCAGAATTTCAGCCGAAATCCGATTTCATGCGCGTTATGATCGAGCGCGGCTATCTGCATCAGTGCTCCGATTTCGATGGACTCGATGCACAAGCACGTTCCGGCGATCTCGTCGGCTATATCGGTTTCGACTGCACGGCGCCCTCGCTGCATGTGGGCTCGCTGCTCGTCATAATGATGCTGCATTGGCTGCAGAAGGCGGGCGGCAAACCGATCGCGCTTATGGGCGGCGGCACCACGCGCGTCGGCGATCCCTCGGGCAAGGACGAGAGCCGGCAACTTCTGCCCATCGAAACCATTGAGGCAAACAAAGCCGGTATCCGTAAAGTGTTCGCCAAGTTCCTCACCTTCGGCGACGGCAAGACCGATGCGATCATGCCGGACAATGCGGAATGGCTGACGAAACTGAATTACATCGATTTCCTGCGCGATGTCGGCCGGCATTTCTCTGTAAATCGCATGCTGGCGATGGAATCAGTACGCACGCGCATCGAACGCGAGCACGAAATGTCCTTCATCGAATTCAATTACATGTGCCTGCAGGCCTATGACTTCGTCGAACTCAACAACCGCTTCGGCTGCATATTGCAGATGGGCGGCTCCGACCAATGGGGCAACATCGTCACGGGCATTGATCTCGGCCGCCGTATGGGCACGCCCCAGCTTTACGCGCTGACGGCGCCGCTGATCACCACCGCGTCCGGCGCGAAGATGGGGAAGACCGCTGCCGGCGCGGTGTGGCTCGACGAAAATTTGCTGCCGCCGTTCGAATACTGGCAGTTCTGGCGCAACACCGAGGACCGCGATGTTGGGCGTTTCCTGCGCCTCTTCACCGAGCTGCCACTCGAGGCGATTGCGCGGCTCGAATCGCTCGAAGGCGCGGAGATCAACGAGGCGAAGAAGGTTCTTGCTAACGAAGCAACCGCGCTCGTCCATGGACGCGAAGCGGCCGAACGTGCAGCGGAAGCCGCACGGCAGACGTTCGAGCAAGGTGCAGTCGCGCAGGATCTCCCAACGGTGACGGTTGCCGCGTCGGAATTCTTGGTCGGGCTGGGCGTGCTTTCGGCATTTGTGAAAGCAGGCCTCGTGTCCTCGACTGGCGACGCGCGGCGTCAGATCAAGGGCGGCGGACTGAAGGTCAACGATGTCGCCGTGACCGACGAGCGGGCAATCCTATCATCAGCCGATCTCGGCAATGCCGGCGCAATTAAGCTTTCGCTCGGCCGCAAGCGCCACGTGCTCCTGCGGCCGAAATAAGCGCGAGCAGTTTACCACGCGGCGGCCGCGGACCCATCCACGCCGAGCCCGATCGCCATGATGGAAAAGAATATCCCGAGCGCGGCGAAGGCCAGCACATAATTCAGCGAGTGGTCCTTGCCGAAATTGCCTTCATGCTCACGCGAACGCCGGCCTACCTGGATATACGAACTAAGTGAAGTCATTGCCGCTCTCCATCAATTGCAGCTGACCTTGCACTCGCGATGCAATGCCCCCGAGCGCGGGCACTCTAGGCACGCGGCGAGGCATCCAGCTGTGGGAAATCGCACAGCGCATAATGGCTGGGCGAAAACCGCTGGTTGGCCGGCCTGCCTAAGAAGGCCCTGCTTGGAAGCAGGGCCCATCAATCGCCGCACCGAAGCTGCTGGTTGATCGTGTGTGCGCGCCGGCCTGCAGCCTGCGGTCTCCTTAGAACTTCATCATGTTGACCCTGGTAAGGGTCACCCGCTGCCCATACGTCGGCCCGTTCGGTAGTTGGAACGTGACGTACTGTTCTTTGTAGATGTCACCGTCTGATATGCCATCCACTGGGACAACCAGGTTGTAACCGCGCAAGGCGGCGCCGCTACCGGTACTTAGAATGGCACCCGTCGCCGCGACGCCGACCGCAATCACCGTCTTGATCCCTCTCTGCTTCAAGAGCTCGTCCAAGTTTGTATTAAGGAACTTGTCTGCGAATGAGGTAACCGACGGTTCGTTCGGCTTTGGCGCAAGCTCGGGATCGACCATGTCCGCAGCCGTGTTAGTACCGAAAAAGCTGTAGATGACCGGGACGTTCGCACTACGGGCTTCGCCGAGCAATTTCTTTACGGCAGGAAGGGTGGCACCGCACCGCGGTCGCGAACCACAACTGGCCTTCACGAAGTCCAGCATCAGAAGGGCTGTAGTCTTGGGGTCCACGGTGACCGACTTCAGTTCCGGCGCAGGAGGCGCCTTAACGCCTGCCCAATCGTCAATAATATCGGCGCGTACCGCCGCACCGCCGAGCAGGACCAAAGCAGCCGCCGCGATGCCTAGAGAATGCCTGTTCATCATTCCTCCCGAGATTTGTGTTGCCGCCGGACCGATCGAGCCCTGGCCGCTCGATCAAGCTGGCAATGCCGGTGAACACGCCTTGAGACGCCGCAAGCGGCGCAGTATTCCTCAGCGGCAACTGAATGGAAAGGGCGACTGGGGGTCCAAGCCCGCTATCGCTCTGGCGAGAAGGCCGGGTGCTGACGTCCCGGCACTGAAGCTTCGGGCCTGGGCGGGGGGCCGTATCCTTGGCCGCCGGGGCCGAAAATCTTGCGCAAGATGCCTGGCGCGAAGGGTGACAACGGATTCACGTTGAGCGTCGGCGAACTGATCGAGCCGCTGATGCTGTAAGTCACACCGAGGAGTCCCTCGTTGGACCCACCCATGAAGAGGCCGAATAGCGGAATCTTCGAGAAGAAATTGTTGATCGCAAAAGCGGGAACGAACGTGCCGCTCAAGGAGAGCTTGTCGCCACCGAAATCCAGCCAGCCATCGACCGTCAGTCCGATTTGCTGCCCGGACATCGTGCCGTCACGCAGGTCGAGCCGGCCGCCCGATCGCGAGAACATGAATTGCAGCCGGTCGAAACGAACAAGCGTCGGATCGAACGTCGCCTCCTTACCGGTGCCGCGGAACGCGCCTTCGGTCACGAGGCGACGCACCGCAGGCTCGTCCCTCAACATCAAATCGCTGATATTAATGGAGCCCTCGACATGGCTCTCGCCGACGAGCATTTGCGCGTTTAGTGAGCCGCCTTCCATGCGTTTATAAAAATCGAGAAAGCCGACCAGCGATCCGGCATCGCTCGTGGCGATATTGATCCGTGGCACTCCGCCGTCGGCGCGGGCGATCGAACCAATAAGATTCTCGCGGCCAAACTTTCCGGCGAGTGCGAACTGACGAATTAATCCCCCATGCCGCACGAGCCGCAACTCGGCGTTCGAGATCGCCTGTTTGTTATTGCCGGTGAGCAACGCGGTTTTCATATCGATGTCGAAATCGTTGGCGCCGCCTCCACTGTGGGCGCTGCTCTCGCCTCCGGTCCGCGTGACGTATTTGATGAACGGGCGGGCATCGATCGACGTGCCGCGTACCGTCAACTTCAGGCCCTCCTCGCCCTTTTGGGCTTCGATATGCATGTCGTCGCCGGGCGAAAATTTCAGCTGCGGGAATTTCGCCGAGAGAAGGTTGTTGTCAGGGCCGAGCTCTGCCGAACCGCGCGCCTGCATCGATCCCGCATCGACAACGATCTGATCAAGGAGCGTCGTCTGCTCTCCGGCGGTGACCGCCATCGCAATTTTTGCCGGACGGCCCGCCGGCTTCACGACGCCGGCCAGAACTCCGTCGAGAGAGGCTTTCGTAAGATCGAATTCCACTTGCGCTTTGCCGGTCTCCGCCGGCAACGGTGATGTGATGCGCGCGGTCACAAGGCCGCTGACGCCACTCATCGACCAGCCCTGCTTTGCGCGCGCCTGATCGTCGAGCGTGACGTTGATGAGCGCCTCGCCCGACCCGTCCGCGACTTTACGGAAATCCAGTGTCGCCGCGCCGCCGAAGAGCCGTCCCTGCCCGATCGCTCTTAGACCCCATTTGTCGACCGCGATCGTCATATTCGCATTGTCGAGCCTTTCGCGTCCGACCAGCTTTTCGGCCGAAAGGTTGGTGACATTGGCATTGAGGCGCACGGCGGTATCGCCACGGGATGCACCGGCGCCCACGAAAAAATCGACCCCGAGTTTACCGTCGATCTGGCCTTTGAGGCTCGTCGGATCGAGCGGAAGATTGGCGTAAGACTTGATCGCTTCCGTGTTCAGCAATTCACTGACGGCGTCGACGCTACCGTTGGCGCGCAGGTTGATTGTCGCCTGCGTGGGCTTCGCGCTCGAATCGGCAACCTGGAAGCTGCCTTCGGCCAAAGTGAGCCGCCTGCCGTTGCCGGCATCCACCCACCCGCTCGTTGTGACGAAGTTCGACGTGTGACCGGTGAAATGTCCCCTCCCGGCGACGCCGCTTAGCGGCGCGACGCCATCCATGAAAATCACGCTGCCGTCGGCAATAGTGAAATCGATCTGGGTCGACTGATCCGACGGCACTTTGTCCGCACGCATCGCGGTGAAATCCGACTCGCGATAATCCACCTGAACCGTCGCAGTCTGAACCGTGCCGGCGAGAATGTTGGCAAGTGCCCAGCGACGTACATTAGCAGCCATGAAGGTCGGCCAGATGCGCAACAGATGCCGGATCGGCATTGGGCTCGCCGATGCACCGAGCTTCAGATGCGGTCCGTTCGCCCAATCGAATTGACCGCTCGCGGCGAAACCGACATCCGGACCACTCGCTTCGAAGCGATCGATGAAGAATTTCTTGTCCGCCAGGGCAAGACGGCCGTCGAACACCGATTTCTCAATGACGAGCTGCTTCTCGCCGGGCCTTTCGCCGGCGAAGCCCCCGGGCTCGGTAAGACCAAGCGCAATCCGCCATGGCTCCTCGGGGGTGGCGCCCGGTGCCACCTCACCCGACACGGTGAAATGCGTCTCGCCCGCGAAGACCTGCACCGGCTCGATCAGGAAACGATGCTCGGCGGGCGTCCACAAAAACCCGCCGGTGACTTCGTCAACGAAGACCGGCTCGTGGTCGGGATCGTCGAGCCGGAAGAAACCGGACCCGAAAACAAAGCGGCCATGCGCCGCGCCGACCGCTCCATCGGGCGTGAGACCGAGATGCAGTTTCAGCGACATCGGCATGTCCGTGTCGAAGCCGATCTTGCGCCAACCGCCGGCGAGCGTGATTTCGTCAAGTGTCACATCGTGGACATCGAGATCGAGCGTGCGCTCGGTCGCCGCGGTGCCGTTCGCCTGCACCTTTGCCACCCAGCGGCCGTTCGGACCATCTGCCGACACGTTCAGGGTTGTCGTGCCTTCCGACTTGTCGAAGGCGAGTTCGAGCCCGCCGAAAATGGTTTTACGTTTTTCCTTTTGGTCATCGATAACCAGACGACCGCGCGCCACCGCGATGCGATCGATCGCGCCGACAGGACTGTCGGGACCGGCGATCGAATCGAACAGCGTCGCAAGAGCCGCCGCGGCCTGCTTCAGGAGCGCCTGTTTCGGCGCGGGCGATGCGCCTGCGGGCGCACCGGGTATTACGGGCATCGTTTCGAGCGGCGGAGCGATCGGAAGGGCCTGACTCGCGTCCTGGCCGGCCGAAATCGCCACCGACCCATCCGGGCGAACCGAGAGCTGCACTTCAAGGTCGAAGACTTCTAGCCGGCGCGGGCGAACCTGGAGCAACAATAGGTCCAGCGGGTCCAGGGACACTTCCGCACGGGGAGCCGCAACGACGGTTCGTCCGTTCGCCTGGATGTTCAATCCATCAACGGCAAGCGTCGCACCGTGCGCACCACGCTGAAGCGAGGCTTCGCCGAGATTGAAACGCCAACCCCTGCCGAACCGCTCCTCGAGCGCGGCGGCCAGCCGGGGCGTAAAACTGTCGATCGCGATCGGGCCCTGCAGCAGGCGGATATAGACGGCGGCGCTGATCAGCGCGAGAAAGGCGAGAAAGCCACCCGAAATGGTGAGGAAGCGCCGGCGGCTACCCCACTTCACCCGACGCGTCCTCAGCACAAAGGCTCCGCGGCGGAACAGGCCTCCCACCGGCAGGACAAACCTTGACTGGATATCATCGGAATGATCGACCAACCCGCTGAGGCCTCGTTGCAGCGTTTCCGCTCGGCTAGGTCCCGACTGAGGCGTCTAATCGGAGGACGCGCGCCACTCGCCGACCTGTGCCCGGGCGCCGTTTAGGAGTGACGGTTTATTGAGACGAAAGGAAGGCCATGGGCCAGGCTCCAGGTGACGGCGACAAGGCGCCCGATTTCGAACTTTCAGACGCCGACGGCAAGCCGGTGCGGCTGAAGGACTTCGCGGGACGCAAGCTGGTCCTCTACTTCTACCCGAAGGACGACACGTCGGGCTGCACCAGGCAGGCAATCGACTTCAATGCGCTTCGCGCCGAGTTCGCCAGAGTAGGCACAGACCTTCTGGGCGTCTCGCCGGACAGCGTCGCGAGCCACGGGAAATTCCGCAAGAAACACGGCCTTGCGCTGCCGCTCGCGTCGGATGAGGCGAAGGACACCCTGAACGCCTATGGCGTGTGGACGCAGAAGAGCATGTATGGCCGCAAATATATGGGCGTCGAGCGCACCACCTTTCTGATCAGGGATGGCAAGATCGCGCGCACGTGGCGCAAGGTATCGGTGCCCGGCCACGCCGAAGAGGTGCTGGAAGCGGCAAAGAGCTTCTGAGCTCTTGGGCAATCCATTAACCTTAATGAGGTCCTATCTGACGGCGTGGCGTACAGCGCGCCTGGAGTAACCTCATGTCGCTTCGCGATAAGTTTCCGAAGCCGCAGGAAGATTCCTTGTACTACTCCGTCGTTTTTGCTCGCGGCGAGTGGGCGCGGACCTTCAGGTTGCGGCCGGGTGTTTTCGTTGGCGTGCTGTCCATCCTCCCGATGCTCGGCCTCGGCTGCCTCGTCCTGACGCTGCTCTTCGTCTTTCGCGACGAACTCCTGGCGTCGCTGATGTCGCGGCACGCCGAGATGCAATACGCCTATGAGGACCGGATCGCCTCGATGCGCACGCAAATCGAGCGGATGAAGAGCCGGGAACTCCTGCAGGAGGAGACCTATGAAGGCCGGCTGCACGATCTTTTTCAGCGGCAGGCGCAACTTGAGACGCGGGCGAGCCTCGTTGCCACCCTCGCCCAGCGCGCGAGCATCGGCGCCGACGTGACCGGCGCGATTGCACGGGCCAATCCAAAAGCCGAGACCGTTCCTAAGCCTGCTTCTCAGGAATCCACTGCTAATCCCCTGCTTTCCCCACGCTTTTCTGGCGTGCCCTCCGGCGTGCCGCAGGCGGCGACAAGCTTTGCCCCGGTCACGACAAGTCAGCCCCTCGCTCAGCCGAAGCCGCATCCTGATGGTATGGAGCTGCGGCTCGCGCCGAGTAGCGAGCCAGCCGAATTCGCGCCGGCGCACCGGCAAAGCGCCCTCAGTGGGCGGCCGGAGCGCCAAAGCGTCGATGCGTCGCTTGATTCGACCTTGCCCGCGCGTCTCGCGATTGCCGCGAGTGCGCTCGACCGCGTCGACAAGAACCAAGTGGAAACCCTGGTGCGATTGCGAGCACCCGCGCTCGCCGCGGCGGAGCGGCTACGCAGTGTGCTTGCCGAGACCGGCCTCTCGCCAGACCGGCTGATCCGCGCTGTGGCTGCCGGCGCGGAGAAGAGCCTGCCGCAAGGCGGCCCCTTCGTGCCCGTGCAACTTGACGCGGATTCTTCTCTCTTTGCACGCGAATTCGCGCAAGCGCAGGACGCCGTGCTCGCGACCGACCGGTTGAAGCGCATCGTGCCTCGCGTACCGCTGCGCCAGCCCTTGCCGGGCGCACCCGAAGTCACGTCAGGTTTCGGTGTGCGGATCGATCCGTTTCTCGGCCGCCCGGCGATGCATACAGGCATCGATCTTCGCGACGATTACGGCGCGCCGGTGCGCACGACCGCCGCGGGACATGTCGTGGCCGCGGAATGGACGGGCGGCTACGGCAACATGGTCGAGGTCGATCATGGCAACGGGATCGCGACGCGTTACGGTCACCTATCCGCGATCTCCGTGCGTGAGGGGCAATCCGTCGAAGTCGGCACAGTCGTTGGCCGGATCGGCTCGACGGGGCGCGCAACTGGCCCGCACCTCCATTACGAGGTGAGGATTGATGACGACGCCGTTGATCCGGCGCGGTTTCTCCGCGCCGGCGCGAAGCTGGCCAGCAGCGACTAGCTAATCGACAGCCTCGACGCTTGCCGGCCCACCGCCTGCGACACGCTGGGCGAGCGAGGCCTCCATAAAGCCGTCAAGATCGCCGTCGAGCACTTCGCTCGGCGTGCCCGAGGTAGCGCCTGTGCGCAAATCCTTCACCAGCTGATAGGGCTGCAGCACGTAGGAGCGGATCTGGTGGCCCCAGCCAATATCGGTTTTCGACGCCGCCGCCGCATTTGCCTGCGCCTCGCGTCGCTCAAGTTCCAGTTCATAGAGTCGGGCGCGTAGCATGTTCCAGGCCGTCGCACGGTTCTTGTGCTGCGAACGCTCAGCCTGACAGGCAACGACAATGCCGGTCGGAATGTGGGTGATGCGAATCGCCGAATCCGTCGTGTTGACGTGCTGCCCGCCGGCGCCCGAGGAGCGATAGGTGTCGATGCGGCAATCGGCTTCGTTGATCTCGATGTCGATGCGATCGTCGACGACGGGATAGACCCAAACGGACGCGAAACTCGTGTGCCGCCGCGCATTCGAATCGAAGGGCGAGATGCGCACCAGGCGATGCACGCCGGATTCCGTTTTCATCCAGCCATGCACGTTGTGGCCCTTGATCAAGAGCGTGCCCGACTTGATGCCGGCCTCTTCGCCGGGCGTTTCTTCGATCACCTCGACCTTGTATTTCCGGCGCTCGGCCCAGCGCGCATACATGCGCATGAGCATGCGCGCCCAGTCCTGACTTTCCGTGCCGCCGGCGCCGGAATGGATTTCGACATAGGTGTCGTTGGCATCAGCTTCGCCCGAGAGCAGCGCTTCGATCTGCCGGCGCTGCGCCTCGGCTTCCAGCGCCTTGAGCAGTGCGAGGCCTTCTTTCTCGGTTGCCGCATCATTCTCGGATTCGCCGAGATCGACGAGCGTCACGGCGTCTTCGAGCTCGCGCTCGAATCGCGCCAGAGAGCCGAGCCGCTCCTCAAGCTCGGTGCGTTCGCGCATCACCTTCTGCGCGGACTCGGCATCGTTCCAGAGATTGGGGTCTTCTGCTTTGGCGTTTAGTTCGGCGAGACGGCGCGTCGAGGTCTCGACGTCAAAGATGCCTCCTCAGCAGGCCAACGGCCTGCTTGATCGATTCGACGAGCGCTTCGGCTTCGGCGCGCATTCATGAACTCATCGGAAGGGAGCGTCGCGTCTAACGCGACGCAGGCTAGATAGTCAGGCCGGGCAGCGCTGTAAACTCTGCTCCCGGCGAGCGTCGGCTCAGTACAATCCGCCGGTGCCCGACCCGATCATGCGGTCGGCGTCGCCCATCCCGTTAAGCGCGCGCGGCGAGGCATCGCCGGCATAACTGTCCGGCGGCGCGGTGCCCGGCTTGAACGCTTCGAGAATCGTCCCCTGCCCGCTCGAGCGCATGCCCGACTTCGGATCGATCGACACGAGCTTAATGCCGGGCGGCACGCGGAACGGCACGTCGGCTTTGTCCTTCAGCGCCATCGTCATGAAATCGCGGAAGATGGGCGCGGCATATGTCGCCGCCTGCGCCGAGTCGCCGAGCGAGCGCGGCCGGTCGTAGCCGATAAACACACCGGCGGCGAGATCGGGCGAGAAGCCCACGAACCAGAGGTCCTTGGCTTCATTTGTCGTGCCGGTCTTGCCGGCGAGATGCTTGCCGACGG
>JAXDNH010000116.1:0-50417 GCA_034669525.1 Methylobacteriaceae bacterium
CTGCGGATTTTTCATGCGGCCGCGAAGGCCGGCTCGTTCACGCATGCCGGCGAATCGCTCGGCTTGAGCCAGTCGGCCGTGAGCCGGCAGGTGAGCGCGCTCGAGAGCGAGCTCGAAGCCCCGCTCTTCCACCGCCATGCACGTGGCCTGATCCTTACCGAGCAGGGCGACGTCCTCTACCGCACCGTCCAGGAGGTGATGACGAAGCTCGACGCGGTGCAGCTGCGGCTCAGCGACAATCGCGCGAAGCCCCATGGCGAATTGCGGATCACGACGACGCTCGGGATTGGGACGAATTGGCTGACCCCGCGGCTTGGCGAATTTTTGGAACTCTATCCCGACGTCACGGTGAAAGTGATCCTCAGCGATGAGGAGCTTGATCTCGGCATGCGCGAGGCCGACGTCGCCTTGCGCCTACGCGAGCCTTCGCAGCCTGATCTCGTGCGGCGCCGGCTCTTCACCGTGCACTACCATCTCTATGCGTCGCTCGATTACGTGAAGCAGCATGGTCAGCCGCGCACGCTCGAAGAACTCGATCAGCACCGCATTTTGAGCTACGGCGTCACCGGTGCAAGCTTTCTGCACAGCCTTAATTCGCTTCTGACCGCCGGGCGCGATTCAAAAAGCCCGCGCATCTCCGCGCTGTCGGTCAACAACATCACGGCATTGCATCGAGCGGTGCTCGCTGACGTCGGTGTTGCCGTCCTGCCGGATTATCTGATCGAGGAAGACAGCCCATTATTACGACTATTACCGCAATCGGAAATGCCGGAATACGATTGCTTCCTCGTCTATCCCGAAGAGATGCGCAACGTCGCGCGCATCCAGGTCTTTCGCGACTTCCTCGTCGCCAACGCGCAGCGCTGGCACTACTGAACTGCCACACGCGCATGGCTCGCATGCGGCAGCCGGGCTAGCGCGCGGCAGCTTCTCGCCGCAACATCCGACAGGTTCCGCGGCTTCGCAGCTTGCCTCCCCGGCATGCGACTTCCACCCCGGAATTCCCTTCGGGAGCCTGGGCAACCAGGTCATGGCCGGGCAGCGATGCCCGGCCTTTTTTCTCAGATGTAGAGCCGCTCGCCTTCGAGGCCCTTGTACATGTCGGCGACATACTCGCCGTAGCCGTTGAACATAAGCGTCGGCACCCGATTGCCCTTGCCAAGCACTTCTTCTGTTGCTTGGCTCCAGCGCGGATGCGGCACGTTCGGATTCACATTCGCCCAGAAACCGTATTCGCTCGATTGCAGCTTCTCCCAGAAGCTGACTGGCCGCTCGGTGACGAAGCTGATTTTAGTAATCGATTTGATCGACTTGAAACCGTATTTCCACGGCAGCGCGAGACGGATCGGCGCGCCGAACGGTTTGCCGAGCGGCTTGCCATAAGCGCCGACAACCATGAAGGCGAGATCGTTGTTGGCTTCCGCCATCGTGACGCCCTCGACATACGGCCACGGATACCAGAACTGCCGGAAGCCGGGCCCGACGCTCTTGTCCATGAACGTTTCCATCCGCACGTATTTCGCTTGGGATGTGGGCTTGGCGAATTCCACCAGCGATTTCAGCGGAAAGCCGGTCCAGGGAATTGCCATTCCCCAGGCTTCCACGCAGCGATGGCGATAGAGCCGCTCCTCGAGCGGCATTTTCTTCATGAGATCGTCGATGTCGACCTCTTGCGGTTTCTCGACGAGGCCATCAATCTTGATCTTCCAAGGCCGCGTCTTCAGCGCTTCGGCGGCCGAAGCGATACGCTTGGTCGAACCGAATTCGTAGAAATTATTGTAATTGGCGTTGACGTCTTCCGGCGTGATGTCGCGATCGAGCTTGAAGGTCTCGTTGCGGTTGGCCGGGAAAAGGCCGGCCAAGGGGTCGGCCTCGGCGTGGGTGGGCGAAAGCCCAAGCGTGCTGGCGAGCAAGCCGCCACCGACCGCCGCCGAGCCACCGAGGATCGCCCGCCGGTCGAAGAAGAACCGCTCCGGCGTCGCAGCGCTTTCGGGTAATTCCCAGCCCTTGCGGCGCAGAACCAGCATGACACGTCTCCAGGATGGACTGCGGGGAACCTAGTGGGGTGACCCCTTCGCGGCAAATCACGAGGCCGCGAGATTGCGTGCGCTTCTCCCTCACCCTGAGGGCCACGTAGCGGCGTCTCGAAGGGTGGCAAAGGGCGCTGGATTTGCCCATCCTTCGAGACGCGCCGTCGGCGCTCCTCAGAATGAGGGGGTGGAATATGGCAAAAGCAATCGTCGGCATCATTGGCGGATCGGGCGTCTACGATCTACCCGGCCTCGCCGACCTCCGCGAGGAGCGGATCGGCACGCCGTGGGGCGAGCCGTCGGACGCGCTGCGCTTCGGCCGCATCGGCAATACCGAGGCCGTGTTCCTGCCGCGGCATGGGCGTGGCCATGTGCTCTCCCCCTCCGGCATCAATTACCGCGCCAATATCGATGCGCTCAAACGCGTCGGGGTGACCGACATCGTCTCCGTCTCGGCCTGCGGCTCGTTCAAGCCGGAGCTGCAGCCGGGCCTCTTTGTGCTGGTAGATCAATTCGTCGACCGCACGTTTGCGCGAGGATCGTCTTTCTTCGGCAATGGCTGCGTCGCGCATGTCTCGATGGCGCATCCCGTCGCGCCGCTTCTGCGTCAACGCATCCGCGACGCCGCGCGGACGGAGAAGATCGGTATCGTCAACCGCGGCACTTACGTCTGCATCGAGGGGCCGCAATTTTCCTCGTATGCGGAATCGCTCACCTACAAAGCCGCCGATTACGACGTGATTGGCATGACGGCGATGCCGGAAGCCAAACTCGCGCGCGAAGCCGAGATTTCCTACGCGACGATCGCAATGGTGACCGACTTCGATTGCTGGCACCCCGATCACGACGCTGTCGATGTCGCCGCCGTGATCAAGGTGGTGCACGAAAATGCGCAGAAAGTCGGCCGGCTGTTGACGCGGCTCCTCACCGATTTCCCCGCCGAGCATGAACCCTGCCCGCGCGGCTCCGACCGCGCGCTCGACAATGCCATCATCACCGCGCCCGAGGCGCGCGATCCGGAAATGTTGCGAATGCTTGATACCGTGATGGGGCGGGTGTTGCGGGGTTAGGCCCATCAACACCTACGCAACGGCGGCAGGCATCCTCGCGACAGACATGAGCGGCTGTGCAACCTGATTCAGCAATTGCCCGGCGTTCTCTTCCTCACCCAAGGACATTGTGAGCAGCTGCACGATGCCAGGCTGATGCAGTTGCAGCGCCAAGTTTCTTGCAGTTGTATAAGCGGCGATCTCCTAATGCTCGACGCGTTGCGCCGCGCCGATCAGCGCAAGATCGGCGGGGGCATCATCTTTCTTCTTGCCCTCGGCCATGACCTCTTCGCCTTCCGCGACCAGACCGGCCATGCCCCTACATGGCTTGGCGCGCGCTGGAACGTCCAGTACTTGGAATATCTCGTTCAGCCGCTCGACCTGGGCATTCGTCTCTTCGAGATGAAGATCGAGCAGGTTCTGCAATTGCGCAGAACGCGCCGCCTTGGCCATTTTCGGCAGCGCTTTCTGCAATTGCTTCTCGGCATGCAAGATGTCGCGGAGCTGATCGACGAGAAGTTCCTGTATCGGCTCGAGATCATCGAGGTCTGAGCTTGCGCCATGGATGCCGGAGCCATCCGCGTCCGCTGAGCCATCGCTCTGCAACACGGGCGAACGCACGAATTCCCAGGGCTCGCCTTCATTCCAGGGACCGCGCGTGTCGATCTCGCCGTGGTCACCCTCACCTGTTGAATCGTTGAAGAACTGATCGACCAATTTCGGTGTCGGCGCGATCCGGCCGATGCTGAAGGGCGGTTTGCCCATCGTCTCAAGCGCTATCGTGAAAGCCCTCATGTGTGTGATTTCGCGGGTCATGAGAAACTGCAGCGCATCCTTTGTCCCCGCATCCCGACAAAAATTGATCAAACGCTCGTAGACGATCTTGGCCCGCGCTTCCGCAGCAATGTTGCTGCGCAGATCGACGTCGAGCTCGCCGGTAACCTTCAGATAGTCCGCCGTCCAAGGGTTCCCCATGGAATTGAAGAGATTGACGCCGCCACCGCCGGCAATCGCGATCAGCGGATCGGCTTCGGCCTCTTCGCGTATCGACTTCAGAGGCTTCAGGTGCATGCGGGCAAGCGATCCCACGATCTCCAAATGGCTGAGCTCCTCCGTGCCAATATCCATCAGCAGGTCTTTGCGTGCCGCATCTTCGCAGTTAATCCCCTGAATTGAGTATTGCATCGCAGCGGCAAGCTCGCCGTTGGCGCCGCCAAACTGCTCGAGCAACATGTTGCCGAAAGCGGGATCGGGCTCGTCGACGCGAACCGTGTACATGAGTTTCTTTATGTGATGATACATCGAGAACACCGCAGCATGAGGGCCGACGGTACTGCTATGGAGTAGCGCACCGTCATTCCAATCCTCGGCGACCGGGAAGGTTCCTGGGCCTTAGCGGCTTCCAAGCATTTCACGCGGCGACGCCGCCTTCCGCGCATCGCCCGGCAGCACATCAAACGATTCGCGCTTGAAGATCGCGCCTGCCGCTGGCGTCGCGAGATAATCGTAGAAGGCTTTCGCATCCGGATTGGCCGACGCGGCAATGATTGCGATGGGATAAACGATCGGCGCGTGGCTCGAGTCGGGGAACGTGCCGAGCACTTTGACCTTCGGCTCGGCATGGGCGTCGCTGCGATAGACGATGCCCGCCGGCGCCTCGCCTCGCGCAACGAAGAGCAGCGTCGCACGCACGCTTTCGGTTTGCGCAACCCTGTTCTTCACTTTGTCCCAGAGGCCGAGCGAGGTTAGCGCCTGCTCGGCGTAAGCGCCGGCCGGGACCGATTTCGGTTGGCCCATTGCAAGCCGCCCGTACTTGCCGAGAAGCGCAGTCAAATCGGTCTGCGCATTGAATTCCATGGGCTGCGCAGCGCTGTCGGCCGGGGCCACTAACACAAGCGCGTTGCCGAGCAGGTTGCGGCGCGTCTCCGCTTTGATCAGCTTGCGCTCGGCGGCATAGTCCATCCACGGTACATCGGCGGAGATGAAAATGTCGGCGGGGGCCCCGGCCTCGATCTGTTTCGCCAAGGGACCCGAGGCAGCGTAGGAAAGGCGCGCGGTCTTGCCGGTTTCCTTGCGCCACTCAGCGGCAATGCCATCGAGCGCGGTTCTCAGCGAGGCGGCGGCAAACACCGTGACGGTTTGGCCCTGGGCAGGCGCAAGTGCTTGCAGCATGCCGACGAGCGAGCCAAGCGCAGCGAGCGTCAGCTTTTTCAGAATCACCCGGTACTGCTCCGCTGCTTACCGATCCACGCGGCAGAAGGTAGCGCGGCCGCTGCTGGGCGTCATCGCGGCATATTGCGCTGCGAAGGCAGCTCGCGCGGGCTCCCCTCCACAAGCTGAAGCGGAACCTCAGCCACTACATGGAGTTAGGGGGGCGAAGGATACGAGCCGGGCAATTCCGGCGCGACAAGAGGAGAAGGCATCGTGGGCGGTATCATTTACCTCGTCGGACTCGTCGTCGTCATCTTGGCCATTCTTTCGTTCCTCGGCCTGCGCTGACACCCCACAACAAAGCAAGGGAGGAACATCATGACCGATATTGGTAGCGCCCGACTGCGCACAGCGGCGGCCACCGAAGCAGCGCCGATGCACGCATATGTCGATTGGGCCGCGGTCCTCGCCGGCGCGCTCATCGCCTGCGCCATTTTCGTCCTGCTGACGACATTCGGCACCGCGATTGGTCTTACGCTGACCTCGCCCTATCCGGGTTCGGGCTTCTCCGGAAAAGTCGCCACTTGGGTGACAGGCATCTGGGAAATCTGGGTGGCTGTTTCGGCATTCGCCGTCGGCGGCTATTTCGCCGGACGGCTTCGTCAGCGTGCGTATGACGCGACGGAACACGAGAGCGACGTGCGCGACTCGGCGCATGGTCTGGTCGTCTGGGCGATCGCCGCTCTTCTCGGCACGTGGATCGTCACCATGACCGCAAGAGACCTTGCCCAGGCGCTGAACGGCGGCGGTGGAGACCGAACCCCGATTGCCGGCAAGGCTGACCCGGCGCGCTACGCCGCCGATGCCATGCTGCGCACGGACAAGCCGGCGCCCGGAGGTTACGACGAGCCGCTGCACAAAGAGGTTGCCTCGGTGCTCGCGGCTTACGCGACCGGCGTGAACATGACGCAGGAGGATGCCGGCTATCTCACGCGCGTCACTGCCGCGCATGGCGGCGTTTCACAGGGCGACGCGGAGGCACGCGTCAGGACGGCGGTGGCGCAGGTCCGCGACAACGCGAACAGGGCTCGGCACACCGGCGTGATGATCGCATTCCTGACGGCGGTCTCGCTCGCAGTCGGTGCTGCGGCGGCGTGGGCGGCGGCTGGACTGGGCGGACGCCATCGCGACGAAGGCGTCGATGCCAGCGACATGTTCCGCTGGCGGTAACTCGAGATAAGGAGAAGAAAGATGGGACGCGGAATTCTACTCTGGCTCCTCGGCGTGCCGATCCCGATCATCATCCTGCTGGCGATATTCGCTCGCTAGCTTGATCAACGCAGACGCTCCGTACGCGAGTGCGGGGCGTCTGGTTAAGGCCAGCGTACCACCGGCGGCAATGACGAGAGGATCGAGTCGACATTGCCGCCGGTCTTCAGGCCGAAAATCGTGCCGCGGTCGTAGAGGAGATTAAATTCGACATAGCGGCCGCGCTGGATCAGCTGCTCTTCGCGTTCGGATTCGCTCCACGGTTTCGACCAGTTCGCCCGCACGATGCGCGGATAGATGTCGAGAAAGCTCTCGCTCACATCGCGTGTGAAAACGAAATCTGCGTCCCAGTTGCTGTTGTCCGCATCTCCCGCGCTGTTCAGATAATCGAAAAAGATGCCGCCGATGCCGCGCGGCTCGTTGCGGTGCTTTAAAAAGAAATATTCATCGCACCATTCTTTGAAGCGCCGGTGGTCCGCAACGCCGGAATGCCGCTCGCAGGCGCCGCGCATCGCCGCAAGAAACGCGATTGCATCCGGATCATCTTGCTTGCGTCGCGCGTTCAGCATCGGCGTCAAATCGGCGCCCCCGCCGAACCAGGCTTTCGAGGTACACACGAAGCGCGTGTTCATATGTACCGTCGGCACATGCGGGCTTCGCGGATGGACGATCACCGATATGCCTGAGGCCCAGAAACGCGGGTCAACGTCGGCGCCGGGGATTTGCGAGGCAAATTCCGGCGCGAACGTTCCGAACACGGTCGAGACATGCACGCCCGCCTTCTCGAACAGGCGTCCGGCGAGCGTTGCCATCGTTCCGCCGCCGCCAGGCGCACCGCTATGATCGGTGCGATCCCAGCTCTTCTTGACGAAACCTCCCCGCGTAGCGCTCACAGCCGGGAACGGGCCCGGCGCTTCGCTCTCGAGCGCCTCGAGCGCGTCGAGGATGCGCTGCTGCAGCGCCGCGAACCAGGTGCGCGTGATGCGCTGGCGAATTTCGAGCAAAGTGCTCAATGTGGCGGGTCCCCCTTGGCCCAACGGATTTGCCGCAGGGCTTCGCCAGCGACCATCGCGGCGGCGACGGCAACATTGAGCGATCGCAAACCCGGCTCCATCGGCACCCGGACGCAGGCATCTGCCGCCTCGTGCACATCCTCCGGCACCCCGGCCGATTCCCGGCCCACGAGGAGAACGTCGCCTGGGGCGTATTCGAGGTCCGTGTAGACGAGAGATGCACGCGTGGTCAGAAGGATCATTCGCCCCCGATTTGCCACCCGCCAGGCGAGGAACGCCCGCCATGAGGCATGGCGCGTCAGCCGGACATGGTCGAGATAATCCAGCGCCGCCCGGCGAAAGCGCGGATCGGAGATCGAGAAGGCCGCGGGCTCGATCAGCGCCGCGTCGAGCCCCAAACAGGCACACATCCGCAGCATCGTCCCGGTATTCTGCGGGATGTCCGGCTCGAAGAGGGCGAGGGTCAGCGCGGCAGGCATGAAGGGCGCTGTTAGCTCCCGGCCATGCCTTTGGAAAGGCCGGCAATAGCTCTGCTCGTGCGGGAAACTACTATGGACATGAGATTCAAATCTTGCCAGAAAACGCTCCGCCCTAGGTAAGCTTCTTGGCAAGAAAGCGCCGCGGCGGGTGGCGTCTGGTCGCATTGTCTTGCGCTGTTTCTCCTGCCTAGAAGCAGCTTTGGGCATCGTCGCGCGTTCAGAAGTAAGAGAGACAGAGGTCGGCTGTGGCGGATTCAGTGGCGGCGAATTCAGTAGCGGCGCATTCGGTGGCGACCGGTTCGACTGGTCCCGAGCCGACGCGCAGAGATTTCCTTTTCATCGCGACAGGCGGCGCCGCCGTCGTGGCTGCCGGCGCAACGGTTTGGCCGCTGATCAGCCAGATGAGCCCGGACGCCTCGACCCTCGCGCTGTCGACGACCGAAGTCGACCTTTCTGGCATCGCCGCAGGTCAGATCGTTACCGTGAAGTGGCGCGGCAACCCGGTCTTCGTGCGGCATCGTACGGATAAGGAGATCAAGGAGGCGGAGGATACGCCGCTCTCGCAGCTTCCCGATCCGGCCACGGATCAGTCGCGGGTCAAAAAGCCGGAATGGCTGGTCGTGATTGGCGTCTGCACACATCTAGGTTGCGTGCCGCTTGGCCATCAAGGCCAGTATGATGGCTGGTTCTGCCCCTGCCACGGTTCGGTTTACGACACGTCGGGGCGCATTCGGCAGGGACCCGCGCCGCGCAATCTAGATCTCCCCACCTATAAGTTCACCAGCGATACGAAGATCCTGATCGGATGATTCCGAGCGCGAGCCGATTGCAGAGACATATGCGATGACCGGACATTCGACCTACGTTCCCAAGAGCGCACTCGCCCGCTGGTTTGAGAGCCGTCTCCCCATCATGGGGCTCGTCCATTCCTCTTTCATCGCCTATCCGACGCCGAGAAACCTGAACTACTGGTGGACCTTCGGCGGCATCGCGACCTTCATGCTCGGCGCGCAGATCGTCACCGGTATCGTACTTGCCATGCACTATACGCCGGAAGTCACGATGGCTTTCGACTCCGTCGAAAAGATCATGCGCGACGTGAACTTCGGCTGGCTGATGCGCTACGCGCATTCGAACGGCGCCTCGATGTTCTTCGTCGCCGTTTATGTGCACATTTTCCGCAGCCTCTACTACGGCTCCTACAAGGCGCCGCGCGAAGTGCTTTGGATACTCGGCGTCATCATCTTCCTGCTGATGATGGCGACCGCGTTCATGGGCTATGTGCTTCCCTGGGGACAGATGTCGTTCTGGGGCGCCAAAGTCATCACGAGCCTGTTCTCGGCGATCCCGTTCATCGGCGATGCGATCACGATTTGGCTCTGGGGCGGCTATTCCGTCGATAATCCGACGCTGAACCGGTTCTATTCGCTGCACTACCTCCTGCCGTTCATGATCGTCGGCGTGGTCGTGCTGCATGTCTGGGCGCTGCACGTGACAGGCCAGAACAATCCGACGGGCGTCGAGGTCAAAAGCGTGCCGAAGGACACGGTGCCGTTCACGCCTTACGCGACGATCAAAGACGCGTTCGGCATGGTGTGCTTCTTCATCCTCTTCGCCTGGTTCGTGTTCTATGTGCCGAACCTTTTGGGCGACGCCGACAATTATATCCGTGCCAATCCCCTAGTGACGCCGGCGCATATTGTCCCGGAATGGTATTTCCTGCCCTTCTACGCGATTCTTCGCGCAATTCCGTCGAAACTCGGCGGCGTCATCGCGATGTTCTCATCGATCGCGATCTTCATCTTCTTGCCCTGGCTGGATACGTCGCGCGTCCGCTCAGCTCGCTACCGCCCCGTCTTCAAGGTCTTTTTCTGGGTATTCGTCGCCGCTGGCATCGGTCTTGGCTATCTCGGCTCGCAACCGCCTGAAGGCGGGTTCGTGATCGCGGCACGCATCCTGACGGCCTATTACTTCCTGCATCTCCTGGTCATCATCCCGCTTCTCGGACTTTTCGAGCGGCCGCGTCCGCTTCCCGCCTCCATCGCCGATTCCGTGCTGGGGTCGGGTCGGCCCGTCGGGGCGCGAGTGGCAGCGGAATGAATACGAGCCGACCGGAAGAGTCTGTGACGAGGAACATGATGCTTTTGGTGAAGTCTGCCGGACTTGCAGCAGCGGCGCTCGTCGGCGGCGTTTTGATCGCCGCGACCGTTCTGGCGCAACAACCGCCACACGCGCCGGCAAACGAGGTCAGTAGCGACGGACATAACGATCCAGTCCCGCCGCGGCAATCATGGTCCTTCGCCGGTCCGTTCGGGAAGTTCGATCAGGCGCAGCTGCAGCGCGGCTTCAAAATCTATCGCGAGGTCTGCGCGAACTGCCATTCGATGGAGCTCGTCGCGTTCCGCAATCTTGCCGATCCCGGCGGTCCAGGCTTCTCGGAGTCGCAGGTCAAAGCGCTCGCCGCGGAATACAAGGTGAAAGACGGTCCGAATGATTCCGGCGAAATGTTCGAGCGGCCGGGTCGTCCGTCCGATCACATCCCGTGGAACTTCCCCAACGACAATGCCGCACGCGCGGCGAATGGCGGTGCGCTGCCGCCGGATATGTCGGTGCTAGCCAAGGCACGCAGCTTCAGCCGCGGCTTTCCGTGGTTCATCATCGACGGCGTGATTCAATACCAGGAGAAGGGGGCCGACTACATTGCCGGCATCCTCAACGGCTATAAGGACCCGCCGCCGCCAGGCGTCCAACTGCAGCCGGGGCAGTACTACAACGAGTTTATTGCCGGTCATAAGATTGCGATGCCGAAGCCGCTGAACGACGGGCAGATAGATTATCCCGACGGCTCGCCGACGACGGTGCCACAATATGCCAAGGACATTTCCGCATTCCTCATGTGGACGGCCGAGCCGAAACTTGAGGAGCGCAAGCGGACGGGCTTCCGGGTTGTCGTGTTCCTGATCCTCTTCGCAGGACTGCTCTATTACACCAAGAAGAAGATCTGGACCGAAATCGCGCACTAAGGACAGACGACATATGGCAGGCGACAGATCTGTGTGTCGTCCGTCCTCTGTCTATCTAATGCCCCGCCGCGGCAGCCCGTGCCTGCGCCGCCTGTGAGACGATTTGATCTGCGGGGCGTCCCACAATCTCGGCGAGATGATCAAAGCGCGCGGTGTAAGTGCCGACGCCGGCCGTCGCGGAACGCAATTCGACGATGAGATCGCCCATTTCCGCTTCGGGGATCAGGGCCTCTATCGTGTCCCAGCCTTCCCAACCGGGGCGGCCGTCATAACCGAGAATTTGGCCGCGCCGACTCGAGGCGATCCCGGTCACACGCGACAGGCTCTCGCTCGGCGTCGAGATCGACACCGCGAGGACCGGTTCGAGCAGCACCGGCTTGCACTTCGGCAGCCCCTCGTTCATGGCGATCTTCGCTGCTTGGCGGAACGCCATGTCGGACGAGTCTACGGTATGATAACTGCCGTCGGTCAGCGTCACCGCGACATCGACGACGGGAAAGCCGAGGGGACCGCGCGTCAACGCATCGCGGCAGCCGGCTTCAACCGACGAGAAATATTGCCGCGGCACGGTGCCGCCATGCACCGTTTCATTGAACGCGAAGCCTTCGGAGCGCGCGCGCGGCTTGATGTCGATGACGACATCGCCGAACTGGCCGTGGCCGCCCGATTGCTTTTTATGGCGGCCGCGGATTGTCGCCGCCTCGCGGATGGTCTCGCAATAAGAGACCGACGGCTTCTTCGCTTCGACGGTCACACCGAAGCGGGCAGCGAGTTTCTCCAGAGCGACGCGCACATGCATCTCGCCCTGGCCGAACAGCTTCATCTCGCCGGAGGCCTGGTCTTGCACGAAGCTCAGCGATGGGTCTTCTTCGGCGAGTTTTGCGATTGCCGCCGCCATGCGAACTTCGTCCTTGCGATCGCGCACCTTCAAGGCCAGTGCGTGCACCGGCTGCGGCGGTGTGGGTTTCGGCAACGCGGCGCCGTTGCCTGCTGCGGCCGCGCGCGCTTTCGCGTCGCCCGCCTTGGCGTCCGTGAATGATTCACCCGTCGCGACATGATCAAGACGACCGAAGGCGACCGTGTCGCCTTCCTCGGCGCGCGGCTGCTTGGACGTAGTTGCGCCCATCAGCCGCGATATGCCGCCGATGCGGTCCTCTTCTCCAGATGCGGTCGTGACGGTTGCACCATCGGCAAACGATCCGCGAAGCACGCGCGCGACCGACAGCTTGCCGCCATGCGCGGTGTGGATCGTGCGCATCACGTGCGCAAGCGGCAGACCGTCGCTCGCCACACCAATGCGTCCGCGCGTTTGCGCCAATCCTGGCGCTTCATGGCGCAGCGCCTTCAGGAGCCGCGTCACACCATTGCCCCGCTCCGCGCTGCCGATGAGCAGCGGCACGACGCGTCCGGCGCGCAGCTCGCGCGTCAGATCGTCAAAGACCTGGTCCCGCGGCGGCTCGATGTCGGAGATCAGTTCTTCCATGAGCGCGTCGTCATAGTCGGCGAGGCGCTCCAGCATGGAATACCGCGCTTCCTTCTCGCGCGGCATTTCGCCGGCCGGCACGTCAACCACCGTCGAGGGAGCATGTTCGCGATAGACGAAGGCGCGTTCGAGCGCGAGGTCGATGAAACCGGTAGCAATGCCGTTTTGCCAAACTGGGATTTGCCGCACGATCAGCGGCGAGCGCGACGCGGGCTGCAGCATCGCCAGAGTCTCGCGCACGCGCGACGTGGCGATATCGATCTTATTAAGGAAGATCAGGCGCGGAATGCCGAGTTCTTCCAGTTCACGTAACACGAGTTGCAGCGCCGGGATCTTGCGCTGATCCGCCTCGCACACAACGATTACGGCATCGCAGAGCGGCAGCACATTTGGCAAATCGTAGGCGAATTCGATAGATCCTGGGCAATCCACAAAGGTAAAGCGGTCGCCAAGGTAGTCGGTCGAAGCGATATTGGCTTCGATACTCATTGCATGCGCGCGGGCCTCGGCACTCGAATCGCCGACGCTCGAGCCGTCGCGCACATTGCCCTGCCGCGACAATGCCCCGGTGCGGGCGAGGATGCTTTCTAAAAGCGTGGTCTTGCCGCTCTGGAAGGGACCGACGAGCGCGATCAGCCGCGGTCCCGAAACTCGTCTGTCGCCGTTATCAGCCATGACGTGCGCCTCCCTTGAGGCGCGCCGTGTCACCGCGCGGTGCCGCGCGCCATTGTCACAATGCTTTCATCTGAGGCGGGGGAGCGCAAGGGGCGCGGCCCCGCCGAAGCGGGACCGCAATGTATGCGATCAGTTCAGGCTGCCACAGAAGTGCTGGATTTTGCGGCAGGCGTCCTCAAGGAGCGCGTTCGACGTCGCATAGGACACGCGGAAGTTTGGACCGCTGCCGAAGGCGGAGCCTTGCACAACCGCAACGCCCTCGGTCTCGAGAAGCGCATTGCAGAAGTCGTCGTCGGTTTCGATCACCGAACCATCCGGCGCCTTGCGTCCGATCGCCTCCGCGCATGAGGGATAGACGTAGAACGCACCCTCCGGCGAATGGCACTTCAGGAAGCGCGCCTGATTCAGCATCGAGACGACGAGATCGCGCCGCTCCTCGAAGGCTTTGCGGCTCCGCGGGATGAAATCTTGCGGCCCGGTGAGCGCCTCGACAGCCGCCCATTGGGCGATCGAGCAGGCGCCGGAGGTCTGCTGGCCCTGCAACATGTCCATTGCCTTGATGAGCGGGTCGGGTCCGGCGCCGTAGCCGATGCGCCAGCCGGTCATGGCATAGGATTTCGACACGCCGTTCATCGTCAGCGTGCGCTCGTAGAGCTCCGGTGCGACTTGCGCCGGCGTCGTGAAGACGAAGTCGCCGTAGACGAGGTGCTCATACATGTCATCGGTCAGCACCCAGACATGGGGATGCTTCAGAAGAACATTGGTGACCTTCTTCAGCTCCTCGCGCGTATAGGCGGCGCCCGAGGGATTCGACGGCGAGTTCAGGACGATCCACTTGGTGCGCGGCGTGATCGCGGCTTCGAGGTCTCCCGGCTGCAGCTTGAAGCCGTGCTCCATCTTCGTCTGCACGGTAACCGCCGTCCCGCCGCAGATCGCGACCATCTCGGGATAGCTCACCCAGTACGGCGCGACGCAGATCACCTCATCGCCGGGATTCAACGTGGCGAGAAAGGCGTTGAAGAGGATCTGCTTGCCTCCCGTTCCGACGATGACCTGCGAGGCCTTGTAGTCGAGCCCGTTCTCGCGCTTGAATTTTTCGGCGATCGCCTCGCGCAGCGGCGGGATGCCGGCAACCGGCGTGTACTTCGTCTCGCCGCGCTCGATCGCCTTGATCGCCGCCTGCTTGATGTTGTCGGGGGTATCGAAGTCGGGCTCGCCGACGGAGAGGCTGATGATGTCGCGGCCTTTCGCCTTCAGATCGCGCGCTTTCTGCGTCGCCGCGATGGTCGCGGAGGGCTTCACGCGTGAAAGTGCATCGGCGAGGAAGGCCATATCCAAAACTCCTCTCTGTCATCGGCCGTCGCGCGCCCCTTGGCGCGCGGGCGGAACATAGGTGCAGTGCGGGAGGAGGGCAATTCAAATGATGCCGTGACGCACAGATGTAGCGGCGCGGCTGCCGCAATGGCACCCTCTCTGGCAGGTGAGCCGCGCCGCGGCACCGCCGTCTGGATTCAGTAGGTGCCTTGCTGCGCGGGCGGCGGCGATCCCGGCGGTCGCTGCATCCGCATTTCCCGCTTGTATTCGCGGCGCTTGTGGACACCCACTGCACACCCCGCAATGGCGCCCATGACGCCGTGATGGCCCGCATAGTGGCCGGCGGCTGCGCCCGCCGCGCCGTATTTCAGGCAGCCGCCGGGCTTCGCCTGTGCCGTGAGCGGCATCGCCAAAATCGCGAGCACGAACCCGGCGCTCAGGACCAATTTCGTCATGCAAATCTCCCTCGAGCCCAAAAGGCCGGCGGTCAGATAATCCCGAGCCGGGCAGGAGGTTGCCTTGGCTATTTGAGCCCAAAATAGGCGCGGGCCAGCGCATCGTTCTGCCGGAGATCGCTGACCAGCCCGGCAAAGCCGATCCGCCCGCCTTCGAGCACAAAGACACGATCGGCGACGTCGAGAAAGCTCACATTCTGCTCGGCGATCAGCAACGAAAGCCCATGCGTGCGCAGATCAGACAAGGTCTTCACGACCTCGCGCACGAAGAGCGGCGAAAGGCCGGCCGAGGGCTCGTCCATGATGAGCAGCTGCGGATCGGCGGCGAGCGCCTTGGCGATGCCGAGCATTTTGCGCTGACCGCCGGACAGGCTGCTTGCGGCGGCGCGGCGCTTCTCCTTCAGGATGGGGAAGATTGCGTAGAGTTCGTCGGCGCGGGCACGCGCGCGTCTTGCATCGAGCGTTTGCGCGCCGATGCGGATATTCTCTTCGATCGACAACGCCTGGAACACCGCAATCTCCGACATGAAGGCGAGGCCGCGGCGCACGCGTTGGTCGGTGCGCATGCGAGTCAGATTCTCGCCGTCGAAGCGGATCGTTCCGCTTGAGACGCGGACGAGGCCGAGCAGCGCTTTCAGGAACGTCGTCTTGCCGGCGCCGTTGGCGCCGAGCAGCACGATGGTCTCGCCTTGGCCGACCTGGAGATCGACGCCCCACAAAACCTGCAGCGAGCCGTAGCCGGCTTCGATGCCAATCGCTTCGAGCCGCGTCGTCGGCGTGACCGCAGTTTCAGGCGGCATGCGCGCCTCCGAGGAACACTTCGATCACCTGCGGCACGCGCACGGCGTCGGCGAGCCTGCCTTCAAAAATCTCCTTGCCCGCATTGAGCACGATAACGCGGTCGGTCACCTGCTCGATGAACCCCATAAGATGCTCGACGACGATGATCGCCATGTTCGTGCGCGCAAGTTCTTTGAGCTTGCCGCCGACCCATTCGAGTTCACGCGGGTTCAGGCCGGCGGCAAGCTCGTCCACGAGAAGCAGGCGCGGGCCGGTCGCCAGCGCGCGGGCGAGATCGAGCATCTTTTGCTGGGCGCTGTTCAATTCGCCGGCGCGGCGATCTGCGACCCTGGTGAGATCAAGCGATTCGAGGAGCGGCCGCGCGTCGGGGAGGCCTTCGGGATGGTTGCCATAAGCGACCGCGACCTCGATGTTTTCGCGCACGGTCAGCGAGAGAAACGGCTTCGGCACTTGGAAAGTGCGATTTATGCCGAGATGAACGAGATGATGCGATTTTGTGCCGCTGATGCTTTTGCCTTCGAACAGCACTTCGCCACCATCGGCGGGATAAAGGCCGGAAATGACATTGATGCAGGTCGTCTTGCCCGAGCCGTTGGGGCCGACGAGGCCGAGCACTTCGCCTGGCGAGATCGATAGCGTGAGACCGTCGAGGGCGCGAAATCCGCCGAAACGTTTGACGAGGTTTGTGATTGCGAGAAGCGGTACCGTCTCAGGGGACATCAATGCCCCGCCGCTGCAACAATGACGTCAATCCGTTCGGCAAGAACAGGACCAACGCCATTATGAGGAAGCCGTAGATCAGCTGAAAATATTGCGGCGCCGAGACGCCGATTACATTGTAGACGCCGTAAAGGATGACGACGCCGATGATCGGCCCGAGCAGGGTAGACGTGCCGCCGAACAAAGCAAAGACGATCGCGAAAATCGAGAATTCGGCGCCGAACACGGTCTCGGGAAAGAACACGGAGACATACCAGGCGAAGACGCCGCCGGTGAACCCGGCGACAAGCGCACACGCAAGCCAGGCGATCATGCGGGCGCGCACGACGTCGATGCCGGCCATGCTGGCGCTGAACAGATTTTCCCGGATCGCCTGCAGTGCGAGGCCGAAATTCGACGAGCGCAGATAAGCGACGAAAAGCAGCGTCGCTGCGAGAATGACGAGCGCCATTGCGTAGGCAAGCGTTGGGTTAAAGACGCCGGTGAGGCTGATGCCGTAGGGACCGCGGGTGATATCCTCGAGATTGGGATTGGAAATGATCTGCAGAACTGCGAGCGACGCGGCGAGATTGGCAATCGAAAAATACGCGCCGGATAGTCTGAGCAGCGGCGCAAGCAGAAGGCCGAGCGCGCCGGCCGCGGCACCTGCCGCGATCAGGGCGGCGAGCGGTGGTGCCTTCAGATGCAGGACGGCAACGGAAAACCCGTATGCGCCGGCGCCGAAGAAGCCAACATAACCGAACGGCAAATAGCCGGTGAAGCCGTAGAGAATATTCACGCCCTGCGCGAGCGTGAGGAACACGACGAAATTGAACAGAAGCAGATGGTTCGAATAAAGTGATGGCAGGATCGCCATGATGGCGATCACCGGCACCACGATAAGCGCCGCATCGCGCAGAAACCTCGGCGATATCTTACGCAAGCCGCACCCGTCGTCCAAGGAGACCGCTCGGGCGCACGAGCAGGATTGCGATCAATAGCAGATAGGGCAGGAGGTTGGCCCAGGAGCTGAGATAGCTCTGCATGAGCATGTATGAGACGCCATAAATAATGCCGCCGAGGACGGTGCCGAGCGGATTTCCGAGCGAGCCGATGACGATCACCGCGAAGGACGTCACCGTCGCCTCAACGCCTATTGCCGGCGTGATCGAGCCAAGCATGAACGGCGCGAAGACCCCGCCGATTGCGGCAAGCGCAATGCCGATCGCAAACGCGATCGCGGAGACGCGATGCGTGTCGATACCGGTCGATAATGCTTCTTCGCGATCAGCCATGACGGCCCGCGTCAATGCGCCGAGGCGCGTGCGATAGAGATAGAGATAGACGCAAAGGACGGCGACGAGGCTGGCAACGCCCGCCACAACCCATGCCGCGGGAAAAGTCTGGCCGAAAATTTCGGCCGGGCCGCTCTCCATATTCGCCCCGGGAAAGAGATTAACGAAGCCGGCGAGGGCGCGGCCGAGTTCGCCGCCGGGGATTGACCGCTCGCTGCGTCCGAAAACAATCCCAGAAACCGCCTCGATCACCTGCGATAATCCGAAGAACAGGATGATTGAGAGCATTTCTGGGTCTTTGGCCGCGAGCAGCCGCGGAACGAGAATGTAGTAAAGCGGCAAGCCGATCAGCACGAAAAGCAGGAAGGCCAGCGGAATGACGGCCACGGGATTAATCTCGCTGAGGGTGTAAAGCCAGAAGGCGAGATAGGCGCCGAGCATCAGGAAATCGCCATGGGCGAGGTTGACGATTCGCATGACGCCGAAGACGAGGTTCAGCCCGAGGCCAACGAGGCTGAAGTAAAGGCCGAAAAGAATTCCGGCGAAGAGGGTGTAGGCCAGCATTACTGCGGTGTTCCACTTTCCCGGACGCTCGCAGCGCGATCGGGGACCCAGAGCAAACACGTCTGCCCCTGGACCCCGGATCGCCTTTGGCGTCCCGGGACGTGGCTCCTCTTGATCACTGCATCAAGCCTTAGGGCCGCGGATAGATCGGCTTACCGTTGGCATTCTCGTGCGGATAGATGCTGACGAAATGCAGGTGCCCGTCCTTGTCGGGGACGAGCTGACCGACCGGCATCAATTCGCCGGTCTGGGCGCCGGTGTCGTCAAGCGCGAACGTGCCGTCGAGCGTCTTGAGATTGCCGGAGAGGCTGAACACGGCGCGGCGAATTTCGAGCTGGTCCATGCTGGTTGCGACCGACATCGCCTTTTCCATGACAAGTCCGGTCGTGTAGCCGGCAACCGAGTTGAAGCCGAATTCGACCTTTCCGTCCGTATACTTCTTCTTCCACACATCTTTGAACTGATCGAGATTCATGCCGAAATTGACATCGTATTTGATCTCGGACGCCGGGACGTAGGTGAAGACGTATTGCAGTCCCTTATTGCCGACATTCTTTTCGAGAAGCTCGGTCTCAAGGCCCGGATAAATGCAAAACAGCATCTTGAACTTGATGCCGTTGTCCTGGAGGTTGCGGAGGAAGGCGATATCGTTTGGCGCATAGCCGAGATGGATCACCGCGTCCGGATTTGTCGCACGGATATTGTTGATGAGTACGGTGTAGTTCGACGTCTCGGTTGGAACGCCCTGATCGAAGACGATCTCGACTTTGTCGCCCGCTTCCTTGAGGAATTTCTTCACCGCATTCGCCTGCGTGCCGGTGAACTCGTTCGTTGCATAAAGGATAGCGACGCGCTTGATGCCGAGTCCCGGTCCGTCATAGGACAGGAAGTCAGCGACAGGTTTTGGCCAGATCGTCGAGGCCGGATCGGCCATGAGCGCGATATACGGATTATCTTTGGTGAAGAAGGCGGCTCCCGTGCCGGTCTGATCGAACAGGAACATTTTGCGATCGCGCGCGATCGGCACGGCCACCGAGGTGAGCACCGAGCCCGAATCGGCGACAAGAAGATCGACCTTGTCTTGCGTGATCAACTGATTGTACAGCGTCGCCGCGGTCGCCGTATTGCTCTGGTCGTCATAAGCGATGAGCTTGATCGGCAGCTTCTTGTCATAGGCTTTGACATACATGCCGCCTTCGGCATTTTTCTGATCGATCCAAAGCTTCAGGCCGTAATGCACCGGCATCGAGATCGAGGCGTAGCGGCCTGATGATGCGTAAAGTGTGCCGATCTTGATGTCAGTCGGCGCCTCCTGCGCCTGCAACGCTGTTGCCCAGGCGAGCCCCGCCAAGCCTGCGAAGGCGCCGATCATCCTCCCCTTCATGAATATCTCCTCTTGATTGGTTGGCCGGACGCTATCACAGGCCTAGGTGATGACAAGGTGAAGCTGGCAATTCGTCCCATAGTCAAGCGCCGCAGATTGCGCCAGAAGGCGCTGGCCTCGCGCGCCGAATTGCGGCAGGACATTTGCGCGTTGGCCGAGAGAAAAGCCAGGAGGAGTTGATGGAACGCGTCGAAGCGGGTGGGCTTAAGATCGACAGGAAGCTTCACGATTTCGTTGTCGACGAAGTGCTGCCCGGGACCGGCATTTCCGCGGATGCATTCTGGTCCGGTTTCGCTGGCATCGTGCGCGATCTTGGGCCGAGGGTGGGCGCGCTTCTGAAAAAACGGGATGCGCTGCAGGAGAAGATCGACGCCTGGCACAAGGCGCGCGGTGGTGCCGGCTTCGAGCAGGCGGAGTATGAGGCGTTTCTGCGGGAGATCGGCTATCTGCAACCCGCGCCCCCGCCGGGGCAGATCACGACGCAAAATGTTGACGATGAAGTCGCCCGGATTGCGGGCCCGCAGCTCGTCGTGCCGATGTCGAATGCGCGCTACGCGCTCAACGCGGCGAATGCCCGCTGGGGTTCGCTTTACGACGCGCTTTACGGCACCGATGCGATTTCGGACGCCGGCGATCTCAGCCGCGCCGGCGGTTACAATGCGAAGCGAGGCGAACGCGTGATCAGAAAAGCCAAGGATTTCTTGGACCACGCGGTGCCGCTCGGCGAAGGCAGCCATGCCAAGGTAACGGAATATGGGGTCGCCGGCGGCGCGCTGCTTGCGACCTTGATCGACGGCAAAGAAATCGGGCTGCGCGATCCCGCGCAATTCGTGGGCTATGCCGGCGAGGCGAATGCACCGGACGCGATCCTGCTTGTGAATAACGGAATGCATATCGAGCTGAAGATCGATCGCGAGCATCGCATCGGCCGCGACGACCCGGCCGGCCTTGCGGATGTTATTCTGGAGTCCGCCGTGACGACGATCATGGACCTCGAAGACAGCGTCGCTGCTGTCGATGCGGAGGACAAGGTGCTCGTCTATCGCAATTGGCTCGGGCTCATGAAGGGTACGCTCGTCGCCGCTTTCCCAAAGGGAAAGGAGATGATCGAGCGCAGGCTGCATTCCGACCGCGTCTATAGAGGGCCGCGCGGCGGCGAGGTGCGTCGGCCCGGACGCAGCCTCATGCTGGTGCGTAACGTCGGACATCACATGTACACGGATTCGGTGCTCGACAGCGCTGGCAGTGAAATCCCCGAAGGCATTCTCGATGCCGCTGTGTCTTCGCTGATCGCCATGCATGATTTCAAAAACGCCGGCGATATCCGCAACAGCCGCGCGGGTTCTGTCTATATCGTCAAGCCGAAAATGCACGGCGCGGAAGAAGTCGCGCTGACCAGCGAAATCTTCGCGCGTGTCGAAGACATGCTGTCGCTCAAGCGCGATACGTTGAAAATGGGCATCATGGACGAGGAGCGGCGCACCACCGTCAATCTCGAAGCCTGCATTCTCGCGGCGAAATCGCGCGTCGTGTTCATCAACACCGGGTTCCTCGACCGCACCGGCGACGAGATCCACACCTCGATCGAAGCCGGGCCGGCCGTGCGCAAGAACGACATGAAGGGAGAGCCCTGGATCAAGGCTTACGAAGATTGGAACGTCGACATCGGCCTCGCCTGCGGGCTGCCGGGGAAAGCACAGATCGGCAAGGGCATGTGGGCAGCGCCCGACAAGATGGCCGACATGATGGAGCAGAAGATCGGCCACCCCAGAGCCGGCGCCAACACCGCCTGGGTGCCCTCGCCGACGGCGGCGACGCTGCACGCGCTGCACTATCACGAGGTCGATGTCGCCGCGCGCCAGCGCGAACTGAAGAGCCGCCCGCGCGCAAAGCTTTCTGACATCCTCACCATCCCGCTGGCGAAATCGAACTTTCCGCCGGACGCCGTGCAACAGGAGCTCGATAACAATTGCCAGGGAATTCTCGGCTATGTCGTGCGCTGGATCGACCAGGGCGTCGGCTGCTCCAAAGTGCCCGACATTCACGACGTCGGCCTGATGGAGGATCGCGCGACGTTGCGCATTTCGAGCCAGCATATCGCGAACTGGCTGCTGCACGGCATCATCACGCCCGCCCAAGTCGAGGAGACGCTGCGCCGCATGGCGGGGATCGTCGACCGCCAGAATGCCGGCGATCCGCTCTATAAGCCGATGGCGCCGGCCTTCGATGGTCCCGCCTTCAACGCCGCGCGCGATCTCGTCTTCAAAGGCCGCGCGCAGCCGAACGGCTACACCGAATGGATCCTGCACGCGCGCCGCCGCGAAGCGAAGGCGAAAGGCGCGCCGCCACCGCAGGGTTAGGCAGCAACCCCGTTCCCGCGCGTCAATCGAAAAGACTGATGTGTGTCGATCAATATCTTCTGCCCGGCAAGATGTCCGGCTTCCGCTTGGTCGAGCGTGAAGCTTGAAAACTTGTAGCGGCGCATGTCGTAGCTGTCGAAAAACGCGACGCTTTCGCGGGTGACTTCGCGGGCGACCGTCCAATGATCCCACGGCTTGTTCAATCCGACGATCACCACGCTGCCTTTACCGATCGCGATCTGATCGCGGACGCTGCTCCAAAAGGTTTCGACCGAACCGAATTGCGCGCGCATGAGCGGCATGTGCCAGGTGAGATCGCTCGTGCCGTGCTTCTCGACGAGGTGGGTTTGCGCAAAGCGCAGCAACCGCTGCATTTCGGGAACGCCGAGCCCTTCCCAAAGCGCCTCCGGAAACTTGTCGGCGATGCTCTCGCAGAGCGCGTGGAACAATCTGTCAAGTTGCTTCTCGCGCAATCGATAAAGCCATTTCACGGAATTGAGCACCGAATAGATGCCGCAGAGCCCGTCGAATTTGCCCTGTTGATCGGGTTTGTGGAACGGCCGGCGCGCCATAAAGCGACCTCGATGAAGCACAGCGAACTGGAACGAAAGTTGCACGCGCGCTTGCACCCGACAAGCGGCCTTAGTTGCGCGCCCGCGCGGCAGCCGCGGGCATGTCCAAATGCACGCCGAACACTTCGGCAAACCGCTCGCGACCCTGCGGCGTGATTTTCAGCGCCCGGCTCTCCCGGGTTCTGCGCACCCAATCCGCCTCGAGAAAATGCGCGCACAAAGCCGCGCCGACATGGCCGGCGAGATGCGGGCGCCGCTCGCTCCAATCGAGGCACGGCCGGCAGAAGATGCGCTTCGATTTCGCGCGCCGCGTGAGATCGACGCCGAGCCCTTCGAGAAACGCCACCCCGGACGCTGTCACCTCGCCGGCGTCGCCGGCGATCGCTACGGCCCCACGCGCCACCAGCGCGTCGGCAACGCCGACGCCGAGCACGCCGGCGACATGATCGTAGCAGGTGCGGGCGGTGCGCATCTCCGCGTCGATGCGCGTCGGCGGGCGGTGGCGCGGCGGGCCGTCGCCGGCGAGCGTCAGCACCGATTCGAGCGCCTGCGCCACGCGCGGCGAGGCCAGGCGGAAATAGCGGTGGCGTCCTTGTTTCTCCATCGCGAGCAGGTTCGCTTGCGTGAGCTTGGCGAGATGCGAGCTCGCCGTCTGCGGCGTCACGCGCGCGGTAAGGGCGAGTTCGAGCGCGGTCAGCGCGCGCCCGTCCATCAGCGCCGCCAGCATGTGGCCGCGTGCCACGTCGCCCATGAGCGATGCGATTTCCGCGATATCGACGCCTGTTCGTGCCAATGTCTGTGCTCCTTCAAGGCCGCAATGTAGGGCAGGGGCGCCGCGCGCGGGGAAATATCATTTCGATGCGCGTCGAAGTCTCAGCGCGGGCGCTCCCCTGTCACCGCCGGCAGCACCTCGTTGACGAGCAGCTCGCGATTGTCGCGCACGCATTGCAGCTTGTCGCCGATACAGGCCTTGGCGCGGCGGCACGCGCGAGAGCGGCAGGATTTTGGCGCCTCCAGCGTTTCCATGAACAGGCGCATGCCGGGATAGGTGAGGCCGCTTGCCTCGATCGCGGCGAGGCGCGCGCGTTGGTGCGGCCGAAGCAGATGTAGGCGGGGAGCATCGTCCATGCGCGTGCCTTTCTGTGAAGCGCGCGCGCGTCATCGCCGCCGCACGCCAGCGCGTACGAAAAGTTGCGGATAAAGGACACGGGACGCCGGGTCACCGATCCTAATTTTTTTAGTGCCGGTCACCCGGCGCCCATGTGCGGCGATTTTTGGCTATTCGCGTCCCGCGCTTCCACGGGGAGCCGGACCGGAGAAGCGCCTCTTCTCGAGAGCGCCAATCCGTTGCGCTGCCCCGAAGGGCAGCGCGTGTGCGGCCCCGTCCCCAGGGGCAAACACCCCAGACCGGTCGTATTGCCGGACGGGCGGGCCACTCGCCGAGTCGCGCGCTCGCATGGGAGCGCGCCGGCGTTTGCGAAAGCCTCCCGAGGCGCGGGTTCGGATGCCCCCGCCGCAGGCGCCGCTCCCCGCCCGCGCCACCCGGCTCCGAAACCGGACGACGCCCTTAAGGGGGCGGGGACGGCGGTGATCTAGGATTATTGTCGAGAGATGTCAAGGATTGTTTTCACAATTATGGAGTTGACCCACAGCGCGCTAGGCTAGTTTTGCGCCTGTCCAAGCGGCAAAAGCCTAGGCCTGACCCCACTAAATGGTGCACCTATGGGCGCGGAGAAAACTAAGCGGAGAGTCGGGGAGCGGGAGTCCGTCAAGGTTTCCCGGCGGATGCTTTCCGCCGGGGCCGCCGTTTGCGAGGTCTGTTCGCCAAGCGATCTACTAGCTGATTTACCTCCCGCATGGCTGGAGGACTTTTTAGGCGCGGTCTATAGGGCAATGGAGTCTGAGCGGCGAGAGGATGCCCGGTTAGCTGAAAACCCAATTGTAGCGCGTATTGCGAAAGCACGTAGAGATCGCTTGCGAAGTCGTCCCAGAAATGGGTGAACTTGTGGCCTACCAATGTGTGCTTAAGGGCGGCAGCCCGCTTTGTGCCGTCAATCTGCAAGGCTACGCCGCGATAGCCCGATTCACCCTCATAAACCTCTAGGTACATATGCGTTGCGATATTCCGATATGCGGACATTTGGTGAATTGTCTTAAGCAGCCATCGCAGATGCCGTAATTCGGCGGGGCGTTCATGCAGCAACCCGCCAGCGATCGCCTCGATTAATCTGCGCTGGAAATCATCGGACTGAGCTATGTACCAAAGGGCTGTTGGGAAATCTCGCGGACGCTTCCCGTGGTCGCCAACCAGTGCCCATAAAATTCGAAAGAGATCGGCATGCAGATTGTTCCATTCCCAAATCACCTTGCCGATGGTGAGTGCTTGGGGTTCAATGGCGGCGATTTGATCCGGCGGTCTTTGCCGCCGGAGCTTCGCACGGCCAGTTTCGGTTCTTTTGATCGGAGGCGGCATGGCAGAACATGAAATGGAAGAAAGCTACAGCGAAGGGGAAGCCGAACAACGCTTTCTAGCCGCCGTCAAGGCGGCGCTCAGTACCCCGCCCAAGCCGCAAAGAGCACGACTCGGAAGGGCGTGGCAGCGCAATGTAAGAAGCGGCGCCGGTCGGCAGACGCCCCTTAGTTTATCGCGTTAACCCCCTTGGGATTGCGTTCGATGCTTGCTACTGGCAAGGCCCACAAGTTGCTCCTGGCATGCTTGTTTCCAGCTGTACTCTTTGGCACAGCCCCTCTCACTGATGTTTACGGCATGGATTTGACGGATCTATCTGAAAAGATAAAGGGACAAATCGTTCAGGTTCTGACGCCAATACCCACGGGCGGAGTTGGTTTGGGTTCTGGATTTTGGGTTGATGAAGGAGGGGTGGTTGCAACATGCTGGCACGTTGTGCAGGCAAACCCAACAGCAAAAATCCAGATACGGAGTGCCGTGGATGCGCTGTTCGACACGGCGCGGAATAACAATGTGTTCGCGAATTGGGAGGTGTTTTCGGCCAGCGTTGTAGCTCACGATGAGGCTAATGACTTAGCTATCCTTAAGGTGGATGGCACTCCCTTTGGTCAGAAACGAGCCCCCATGATCGTTATCGACGACAAGGCTCTTTCTGCACATTATGCAAGTTCGATTATCAACGATGAATTGCCAGTATCGGGACAGCAAGTCCTAATCGCCGGATATCCTCTTGGGCAGCCATATAGAGTAGTGCAGGAAGGGAGTGTCGCATCCGTTGCGCATAGCCTTCCTGGATGGGGTCAGACGCTAAAGATTCTTGTTTCGACTGTGGCCAATCATGGCAACAGCGGTGGCCCTGTGTATGATACACAGGGGAAGGTAGTTGGCCTCCTAGAAGGCGAACTGCGCGTCGGCAATCAAGAGCGAACGGGCTTAGAAATAGTGGTGCCATCTTTTTTATTAAAGAAACTTCTTAATTCTGTCCCGAAGTGACTTCGAACGTTTACGTCGCCACCTTAAAAACCGCTGCGCCTTGATCTTAAACGCGGCTTTGGTCAGGTTGCCGGTACGTCAGCCGCTTGCCGGCCACGCCTCGGATCGCAATGAACGTGCGGTCAATGTCGCGGTAGCCGAGCGCCACGCGATGATTGTAGCGGCGATCGTATTCCGCGAGATTGCGGTGCAAGTGCTCTCGCCACAATGCTGGTAGATCCTGCGCATGTCGCGCTTGAGAATCGTCTTTCCAGCCCGCTTTCGTGTAAGACGGGTAGCGCTCCGGCTTGTGGAGTCACATAATCGTGATTGTTTTCATAGCACGTCAATAGGTCATGGGACTTGACGAGCGCGCGCCATAGGCCATTTCCCCGCCCATGGGGAAAGCGATCTCCCCACGAGGCGTCAGCTGAAGAATCGCGTCCAGCGCTGCTTTGCAGAGGACGCACCGTGCTGCCCGCCGATCAAACCACCTCACATGATCGAAGCTACCCTCATGCAGCGTCAGCAGCGGAATGCTGCGGCTTCTTCGGCGTCGTTTACGCGGGGGGTCGAACAAACTTACGGAGTAGATGATGCGGATCAGAACACTTGCAGCCGCTGCAACTCTGGCACTCTTCGCCATTCCGGCGGCGGCCGAGCCCGACTGGAGCAAGGTCGGCGCCATCTTCGGCCGCGCGCCGATGAAATCGGACAATGCGGTCCGCTACGGCTTTCCGCGCTCCGATCTCAACGTGACGCTCGACGGCGTCGCGATCAAACCCGCCCTCGCGCTTGGCGGATGGGTCGCGTTCCAGCCGATGGGCGAGCAGGCGATGGTGATGGGCGATCTCGTCCTTACCGAGCCCGAGATCAACCCGGTGATGGCGAAACTGCTCAGCGAGGGCATTCAAATCACCGCGGTTCACAATCATCTGCTGCGCGCATGGCCCGCGACCTTCTACATGCATGTCGAAGGGCATGGCGATGCCGCGAAATTGGCCGAGAGCATCCGCGCCGGACTCGCCTTGAGCAAGACGCCGCTGCAGCAAGCGCCGACAGCATCGCCCCCGCCGCCGGTCGATCTCGACACCGCAAAACTCGACGAAGCGATCGGCGTCAAGGGCCGTGCCAATGGCGGCGTGTACGGGTTCAACGTGCCACGCGCTGACGACGTGAAGGACAGCGACATGGTCGTGCCGGGCGCACTCGGCTCGGCAATCGCAATCAACTTTCAGCCGACCGGCGGCGGCAAGGCGGCGATCACCGGCGACTTCGTCGCCCTCGGCAAGGAGGTGAACCCGCTGATCACGTCGCTGCGCACAAGCGGCATCGATGTGACCGCGATCCACAATCACATGCTCGCTGATGAGCCGCGCATGTTCTTCATCCATTTTTGGGCGAATGACGACGCGTTAAGGCTCGCCAATTCGCTGCGTGCCGCGCTCGACACGATGAACGTGCCGAAGAAGGGCGCGCATTCGCAATGAAGGCGTTCTGAGTTCTCTCTGGAATGCCGCGGACCGTAGATACGGCTTATCGGGTGGCGATCGTCTGGCGCGGCGAGACGGACGCGCCCGACGCGCTGCAACCCGAGACCGGCCGGCTCAAAGCCATCTTCGCGGCTCTGAGCAGCAGAGGAATGAGGGCGGAGCCTGCGCCCTATGACGAGCGTCATTCCGGCGCGTTTGCTCAGCGGCTGCGCGAGATGGACGCGGTGCTGGTGTGGGTGAACCCGCTCGACAAGGGCCGCAATCGCAGAGCGCTCGACGACATCCTGCGCGACGTTGCCTCTGCAGGCGTTTACGTCAGCGCGCATCCCGATGTGATCGCGAAGATGGGGGTGAAAGCCGTTCTCTATCGCACGCGCACGCTCGGCTGGGGAAGCGACACGCGCTATTACGAGACGCCGGCCGCGTTCGCGGCGGAATTTCCGAAGCTGGTTGCGCTCAGTCCGCGCGTGCTGAAGCCAAATCGTGGCAACGGCGGCATTGGCGTCCTAAAGGTCGAGAGTGCCGGCGAGGGAAACGTGCGTGTGCAGGAGGCGGGCGGCAAGGCCGCCATTCGCGTTCTGCCTCTGAACGAATTTATCGCGCAAATGCGCCACGCGTTTTCAGCAGATGAAGGACTCGTTGATCAACCCTACCAGGCGCGGCTCACCGATGGGATGACCCGCTGTTACGTCTCCGGTGAGCGCGTCGCCGGGTTCGGCCACCAAATTGTCCGTGCGCTCGCGCCTGCGGAGGCGGGACCAGCCGGCCGCAGACTTTATTCCGGCCCGGCCGATCCCCGCTTCCAGGAATTGAAAGCCACGCTCGAGAGCGATTGGATTCCGCAGATGGCGGACCTCCTTGCTCTGTCCTTAGAGAAGTTGCCGGTGATCTGGGACGCCGATTTCCTGCTCGGTCCGAAAAATGCCGTCGGGGAAGACAGCTACGTCTTGTGCGAGATCAACGCGAGCTCGGTCTTCCCCATACCCGGCGAAGCCCCGGAGGCGATCGCGGCGACTCTGCTCGATCGTCTGGCGAGACATCGAAGGTTCATTTCACTTTAGATGCCCTCCCTCCCGCGCCAGAGCGAACTATATTCTCCCCTGAAGAGCCATAGCTCGAACAGGGGTCGCGGCTCAGGCCGCCCACACGGGAGCGAGCCCCATGACAAACTTCCACGTCATCGCCGGCCCAAAGGGCACGCTTGAACAGCCGGTCATCCGCCGCATCGGGTTCGAGGATCTCGGCGCCGCGCTGCGGCGCGGGCTTGACGATTTTTTGAGCAAGCCCTCGCACCTCGTCTTCATCGGCCTGATCTATCCCGTCGTCGGGCTGATCCTCGCCTTCTGGGCCTCGAACGCGGACCTGCTGCCGCTGCTTTATCCGCTGATGTCCGGCTTTGCGCTGATCGGCCCGCTCGCCGCGATCGGCCTCTACGAGATCAGCCGGCGGCGGGAGGCCGGACTCGACACATCATGGACGCATGTCTTCGACGTGCTGCGCTCGCCGTCGCTCCCGGCAATTATCGTGCTCGGCATTTCGCTGCTCGTCATCTTCGTCGCGTGGCTGATGACCGCCAACGCGCTCTACAACTGGCTGTTCGAGCCGCCGGGGCAGGTCACGCTGCAGCAATTCCTCGACAACATTCTGCACACCGACCGCGGCCACAAACTGATTCTGATCGGCAACGTCGTCGGCTTCGTCTTTGCCGCCGTCGCTTTCTGCATCAGCGCGGTATCGTTTCCGCTGCTGCTTGATCGCGATGTCGGCGCGGGCGTCGCCGTGGCGACGTCGGTCCGCGCCGTGCTCGACAACCTCGTGCCGATGGTGGTCTGGGCCCTGATCATCACGGCGGGCCTCGTTGTCGGCTTCGCCACGCTGTTCATAGGGCTCGCGGTGATCATGCCGGTCCTCGGCCACGCGACGTGGCATCTCTATCGCCGGGTGGTGCAGCCGGTCGCGGCGGCGTAAGGGCGGAGATATCCACGCTAATCACAGGGCCTCCTGCTTTCGTCGGAGGACAGGAACTTCACGGGGGTACAGCCCGTTGCTAAACTGCAGCGCGCGCTTCCGCGTGCCTGCCAGATGTGGTAATAGGCGAAGGCTAGGAGGTCCTATGACTCCACCGGCGCAGACCAGCCGCGAAGACCGCTGAGGCAATCGCCCCGGGCTTCAGACGTAGCGGCATATCAGCGGGACGGCAGACCGGAGAGAGAACCCGTATGCCCGCGCAGTCTTAGTGACGCGAGCGATAGCTAAGGGCGCCTCAAGGGTCCTCTCCGGTGCGCTCTTTTTCTTTGGCCGGCTCGTGGAAATCGAGCCGCTGAGGTGTTGCTTGACATCGCGATCCTGATGTTAAACGTGCCGAAAACACGTAAGCATGGGTAGTTGCGAACAGCCTGATACCAAATCCCGATTGGCAGCCTTGGCGGGTCTTCGGGAGCCCTGGCGAAATATCTTCAATTGAGCCTGGAAATTTCGAGGTCCACACCGAGGGATTTGCTTTCGGCTGCGAGTTTGTGCCGAGCAACGACGCCGGCTGATCCTCAGTACGAACCGGGATGGTGAGTGGGACATCAAGAATCAGCACGAGCCGTTTTGCCGCGCTTTCGGAATTCCGCTTCTGGGCGGCAAAGATATATTGGAGATTTGGAAGCGACGACATTCTTTGCCGAAGGCGGTCACAACGTGTTCTTCGGCACGCAAGATGTGCTAGGCAGAAGCTCTGCGGAGCTTAAGCTCGGCCTCGCAATTGGAGGCCTGATTTGGCTGTCCGCAGCTGAGCCGGACACCACTGCGGCGGAAAGCTCCGCGGCCTAAACGTAGTACAGAGCTAAATCTTACTTCGACCTCCAAATTAATCTATAGGACTCACCGAGGAGGCGCGAGTGCGCAAATGAGCCAGTATTACGTCATTAGCTACACCCCTCTCGTCGACCCACTGGTGCCCCCAGACAACTCGCCGACAACGGCAACGGTCGCGCTCGGCATCAATAATTCCGGTCAGGTGCTTGGCTCTTATTCCGTTTCGGCGTCGGAAGTGCACTACTTCATCTACCGTAATGGAACTTACACAACCCTCGACGATGCCACTTATCTCCATGCGTCGCTGAGCGGGATCAATGATTCTGATGAGATCGTCGGCACGCTACCAAGTTCTGACGGGGTCCTGTTCAGCAACGGTACATCCACCATTGTCGACGACCCTGCGGGCGTCTACCCGACTCCCCCTGGTTCTAATCAAGCTCCGCTGCCTCACGAGCGATTGGTGTCCATTAACAATTCCGATGAGATCGTCGGCGCTTACACTCCGGTGGCGGAATGGCAAACTCCAAATTCGTATTCGATCTCCTTTTTATATAGTAACGGCACATTCACCGATATCACTCCTCCGCAAGCGGTCAGGACAATTGCGAGGCACATCAACGATTCGGGGCAGATTGTCGGCGATTATTATACCAGCCCTTTCGCCAATGATTTTCATGCCTTCCTCTATAGCGGCGGAACTTATATCACGCTTAATGATCCACTGGCGGGTCCGACGCCTCAAGGCGGCACCGGTGGAACCTCGGTCACCGGGATTAATGACCAGGGGCAAGTCGTCGGCCAATATGTCGGCCCATCCGGAACCCATTATTTCATATATCAAAATGGAACTTACTCGGACATCGTTGGTGGTCTTCCCAGCGAATTTTCCCCCGACTTTGCGAGAGTGGTTGGGATAAACGATAGCGGCCAAATAATCGGCGTTAATTCCTTCACCGGAGAAAGCTTTTTAGCAACCATCGTAGCAGTGAATGCACCCCCTCTGGTAGGCGGTCCAGGAAACGACACGCTTCTAAGTTCGCATGCATTTAGCCTTAGTCCTGCGGAAGGTTCGATATACCGGCTCTATGGCGCCACGCTTGGCCGTGCGCCTGATGTCGGCGGCCTCCAATATTGGGCAGGCTTGCTCGCGAGCGGACAACGGAGTCTGACCGGCATCACGACAGACTTTATCAATTCGCCGGAATTCCAATCAAACTATGGAACGCTCGACAACACACACTTTATAACGCTGCTTTACAACAATGTGCTGCATAGATCGCCGGATGCAACAGGCCAGACATATTGGGTGGGCCAGCTCGATGCTGGAGCCTCGCGGGCGTCGGTTGTCGATGGCTTTTCGGAAAGCGACGAGTATCGGGCCGAGACTGCGATTGCTGCGAGCGCCTTTGCGACCACTGATCTCCACGGTGGAACCTATGGATCGATCTTTAGGCTTTACGGCGCGACGCTCGATCGGCAACCCGACGAAGCTGGGTTCCAGCATTGGGTCGGCGCGCTTGCCGGCGGGCAGAGCCTCGAGAGCATCACCACGGGTTTTATCAATTCGGCCGAGTTCCGATCAAACTATGGAACGCTCGACAACACGCAATTCGTAAGCCTGCTTTACAACAATGTGCTGCATCGTCCGGCCGATGCGACAGGGCAGGGATTCTGGGTAGGCCGGCTCAATGGCGGCGCCTCGCGCGAGTCGGTCGTCGACGGCTTCTCAGAAAGTGCGGAATATCAAAGCGACACGGCGGCGGCGCTAAATACGTTCGTGCAAACGTCGGTTCCGAGCTGGTCCGACTTCCTTTATAGCGCCGGCGGCAACAATACGCTTCTCGGTGGCCCGGGCGCGGACACGTTCCGCTTCGACCTTAACACCCCCGGCACAGACGACGTCTATGGCCTGCAATCCTGGGATACTCTCAATCTGGTCAATTTCGGCTATTCGAGCGCGGCAAACGCCATTGGCCACATGACGCAGGCCGGCCCCGATGTGCTGTTTGCCGATCGTGGCGAGAACATTACGTTCCATGACACCACGTTGGCCGCAATATCCGGCGTGTCTTACAGGTTCACCTGATTGGCGGGTCTGATGAGCCTTGGTGCGGTCGAGAGGACTCGAACCTCCACTGGTTGCCCAACTAGCACCTCAAGCTAGCGCGTCTACCAATTCCGCCACGACCGCATGCGGGGCAGGGCCAAGCCTGCCGGAGCGCGCCCGTCTAACAGGTCGATTCTGGCCTGACAAGGGAAGCCCGAGCGACCCCCTTGTGAGTGGCGCGGCCGATGCGCAGATTGCGCTTCATGCCGGCGCCTGCACAAAGTCGCGACGATCTCGCCTTCAATTTTTCTGCTGCGGGCGGCGCGCCGCCGGTCGAATGGCGCATCGCCGAAGGACTGATTCAGTACGAAGATGCCGTCGCCGAAATGGAGGCGCGCGCGGACGCGATCGCAGCGGGCGAGGCGCGCGAACGCGTCTGGCTCCTCGAGCATCCGCCGCTCTACACGTGCGGTACGTCGGGCCGTGACGGCGACCTCCGCAACCCGCGCTTTCCTGTGCACCGGACCGGGCGCGGCGGCCAGGCCACCTACCACGGACCGGGCCAGCGCGTCGCCTATGTCATGCTCGATCTGAAGCGCCGGCGGCAGGACGTGCGCGCCTTCGTTGCCGCGCTCGAGGCGTGGATTATCGCGACGCTTGCCGGTTTCAACCTGCGCGGCGAGCGGCGCGAGGATCGCGTCGGCGTCTGGGTCGCGCGGCCGGACAAGCCGCCGGGCCTCTCAGGGCAGGGCGCCGAGGACAAGATTGCCGCGATCGGCATTCGCGTGCGGCGCTGGGTGACGTTTCACGGCATTGCACTGAACGTCGAGCCGGACCTCTCGCACTTTGCCGGCGTCGTGCCCTGCGGCGTCAGCGCCGCGCATCTCGGCGTGACGTCGCTCGTCGACCTCGGCCTGCCGGTCACGATACCGGAGGTCGACGCAGTGCTGCGGCGTGAATTTGAGGCGCTCTTTGGGGCAACGGATTCGCCTCACCGCCTGTCTGCGGGACGTGTTCCGGTTTTTCACGGATGATGAGACCCCGCGTCAGCGCCACCGCGCCGATGCCGCAGGCCCAGCCTAAAAACGTGCCGGCAACCATGTCGCCGACGAAGTGGAAGTCCGCACCGACAAGACCGATCGCCACCGCAAGGATGAGCGCGGCCCACAACCAGCGCCAGGCCCGGGGCGCAAGCATCCATAAGACTGTGCAGGGTGCGGTGATCGTCGTCATATGGCCGGACGGAAACGACGCCCAGCCTTTCCCGCCATGCAGCGGCTCGAAGCGATAGACGCCGTCGTGGATCCAAGATGGGTTTTTGTCGATCCAGGTCTCCGGCCAGGTGCGGCCGAACAGGTATTTCAGCTCCTCTTTGAACAATGTCGCGATCAAAACCGCTATGCAAAGCGCAATCAGCGTGCGGCCGAACGGACCTGGGCGCCAGCCGAATGCTGCGGCGGCTGCGACTGCAACGAGTCCGATCGAAGCCGCTGGCACGAACGGATCGATAATGTGCGTGAGCCACACAAAGAGCGCAGGAGTGCCGAGCGTCGCATGCGACCATGTCGACACCGCGCGATCGACAAAGGCGATCGACAGCGCGGTGCCCACGACGCATGCGATGAAGGAGCCGATGTAGCGGCGCGCTCCCTGAATCCTGTCGTTTGTCATTTCACGTTGCCGGGCGACAAACTCCGCTTACCGAAGTTGCGTTCCGGCGCCCGCGGCGAAAGCGTACCGGGAGGATGAATCCTAGACATCGGGCGGTGAGCCGGGGGTTGCGGAGTGGAAGTGGTCTTACGCTCTGCAATCACTCGATCAAGTGCATCCGCGAGAGCGGCGTCTGGCGCGACCTTATCCTCGCCGCTCGCGCGCGTATAGGCATTCTCGTCCGTGCTGCTGGCGGCGAAAGACAGCCAGACCCCCTTTATCGTGCTGCCGAGTGCGAGACCGAACACCGCGCCCGGCAGAAATCGAATGTCCGGCAGCAGCTCGTTCAGCGGCAACGCGTGGTTTGAGGCGACGAGATCAAAGAGACCCGGCACCGCCGCCTTGACCAACAGACCGATCGGCAGGGTGGCGAGGTTCACCCAAAGAATCCAGGCGGCACTGCGGCCGATGTCATGGAAGCGTTTGGCTTCGAGCGCCAGCACGATTGCGAAACTGAGGCCGGTCAGGGCGAGCCGCGTGGTCTGCGATGCGTCCGTGGCGTAGGCGACCGTCTCATTGAGAAGAACGGTCAGGAGCAGCCCGGCACGATACGTGCCGCGGCTGATGCGGCCGCGCCAGTCGAAAAGAAGCCAGAGAAGGCTGCCAGCACGAGAGTCCTCCCTGCCGGCAAGATGCATGAAGCGGGTTGAGCGGCGCTTAAAGCGTCCGCAAAATCTCGAATCCTGCGCGCCCGGCAAGCTGATTTTCGCCTGTGTCTTCCCTCTCCAGGCGCTCGACCTTTGCGCCGGGTGGGCCGCGGCGGCAGATCTCGACCATTTCGTCCACGATCCTGTCTCCACCGGCGAGCACGGCCTCGACGCGGTGATCGGCGCGGTTGCGCACCCATCCGGTGAGCCCGCGCGCCTCCGCTTCATCAGCAACAAACGCGCGGAACCCGACGCCCTGCACGCGCCCGGAAATTCTCAGGCGGACAATCTTCTGCGCCATCTACTGGACCGCGATATTGTCGATAAGCCGAGTTGCGCCGAGCCGCGCTGCGGCGAGCAGGCGAATTGGTCCCTCGTCCCGATCGGCGATGCGCGCCAAAGTATCGGCATGCCGGGCTTCGAGGTAATCGATTTCAAATCCGGCGCCGACCACCGTTTCGGTTGCGGCACGCATCGCATCGCCGATGCGATCGCCGGCTTTTATGCGCGACGCGGCTTCGCGCAACGCGCGGTAAAGCGCCGTCGCATGCGTGCGTTCGTCAGGCGAGAGATACACATTGCGCGATGACATCGCCAACCCGTCCGGTTCGCGCAATGTCGGCGCGCCGACGATCCGCGTCGGGATGTCGAGGTCGATCGCCATTCGTCTGACGACCTGCAGCTGCTGGTAATCCTTCTCGCCGAATAGCGCGATATCGGCCTGCGCCTGGATCAGGAGTTTGGCGACGATTGTCGCGACGCCGACAAAATGCGTCGGGCGAAAATGGTCTTCGAGATCGGCTTTGGCCACCCCCTCAACGAGGACGTTTGTTGCAAATCCCTGCGGATACATTTCGGTGACATCCGGCGCAAAGCACAGATCGGTCTGCGCCGTGTGCAGCTTTTGCAGATCGTCACTGAACGTACGTGGATACTTTGCAAAATCTTCGCTCGGCGAGAATTGCGTCGGGTTGACGAAGATCGAGACGATGACGCGATCGGCTTCCTGCCGCGCGCGCTCGATGAGCGAGATGTGGCCGGCGTGAAGCGCGCCCATGGTCGGGACAAGCGCGACGCGCGCGGCTTCCGCGCGCCAGCGCCCCACGATTTCACGCAACCCGGCGACATTGCCGACCAGCGCGGGCCGATTCCCTTCGCTCAACTTGTTGCCCCCGAACCCGCGCGGCCTAGCGCGTGCGGTTTCCTGCCGCGAAGTGCCCAAGGAAAGCAAGATAGGTTGCCGGCAGACCTGCCGCCTGCGCCGCGGCGATCACGCCTTCCATGTAGCCGGGGCGTGGCTCCCCGCCGCTCGGGCCGGCGCCGATATAGACGAGCGCCTGCACCGGGCTGCCTTCCTTGCGTAGCACCGGCTGCACGAGCTTTCGGTAAAGGCCGCGCGCAATGTCCTCATACCGGTCGAGGGCCGCCACATCGGCGAGCGCGAGCTCATAGAGAACGCCGTGAACTGTGGCCGCAGGATCGCGCAGCACAGTGGCGTAGCCGGCCTCAAGGATGCCGAACCGATGCCGCGCCAGCCGCGCGATCCCAAGCGGGCGCGACGCAGGACAGCGCCGCGCCATCGCGCTCACATCCATGTTGGAGCCATAGGCGAAATAGAGCGGCACGCGCTCAGGCGGCTCTGCGCGCTGTCGCGAGCCCGAGTCCGGCGGCGATGAGGACACCTCCGGTCAGCCGGTGGCGCAGGCGCGTGTAGCCGGCGACGATGTTGCGCAGACGACCGGCGAGAATTGCCCAGCCGCTGTCGAAGATGATCGCGAGGACGAGGAACGTACTCGTCAGCGCCAAAAGCTGCGGCGCGATCGGTTGGTCGGCGACGATGAATTGCGGAAAAAACGCGCCGTAGAAGAACAGCACTTTCGGATTGGTGAGGGAGATGGCGCCGCCGCGCAGGAAAATCAGGCGCACCGAGCGCGGCTGCGGCGCCATCGCGAATTCATCGCGCTCCTGCCGCCATGTCCGCACGCCGAGAAAGATCAGGTATGCGACACCAGCCCAGCGCAGATATTCGAATGACGAGGCGAGCAGGGTGAACAGAGACGCCGTGGCGAAGAATGTCGCAATGAGATGCAGCGCGATCGCGGTGCTTGTGCCGGCGACGGTGATCAGGCCATAGCGCGTGCCATGCGCGAGCGAGTTCGCGACGATCAGCGCGACATTCGGGCCGGGCATGACCATCAGCACGAGGCAGGTGGCGACAAATCCGAGATAAAGCGGGAGCGGCATGTTTTCCGGCGAAGGAGCGAATTCTCCGGCGACAATGCATTTAAGCACGCGGGAAAGAAAGCTGCCCCAGATTATTCAGCCGCGGGGCTGCATCTCTTCAGGTTGAACCTGGAATCGGCAAGGGCGCCGGTTGCGCCAGTCCAAAGCGGGCGCCATTGCCGCTGAGGGCGCGTGACATGCATCGGGTACCCGCTGCACTGGGCGCGATGTGCCGCGCGCGTTCGAAATCGCCAGCACTTGTTGACCTGATACAATTCCGCGGCCAAAGCCGCCATCTGCTCGCGGCCTGGGGCTGGGAAGACGCCGCGGACGCAATCCCGGCCTCGATCGAAAGGCCCAGGCAATGAAGGCCGGCCCAAGCGACACATCGTCCTCCATGCCGCTCAGCGCGACACGTAGGCGGGTGCATCCGTCGGCGCGCCGATCGACACCCAGATGTTCTCATTTGTCTGTGACTGGCGTTTGACAAAGCGGTAACCGGTTTGCGTCCATGGCCGCACGTCGTCGCGCATATTGTCGAGAACGAAGTCGCCCTTGCTGGTCTTCACCGTGAGCACCGCGTGCCCGTCATTATTCAGGTCCTTGACGACTGTCATGAGCAGCGCCTGACGCGGCATGCCTTCCTCGATCAGGAGCTTGCGCTTCAAAAGCGCGTAATCCTCACAATCGCCCTTGCCGTCGGTCGGATAGTCCCATTGGTCGATGACACCCCAATGTTCCTGATCCGACATGGGCGTGATGTTGGAATTGACCCACTGGTTGACCCGCTCGATTTCCTTCATCGTCTTCGGCGTCAGATTGACGTCGGCGGGCGTGAGCTCCGCGCCATCGCATTCACCGCGATAGCGCTGGCAGAAATCGACCCAGCCATAGGGAACGCTGGTCGGCCCGCCGACCGGAGCGAAGGTCGACTGCATGGCACCGGCCGCGCTGGACACGTGTCCGGCGATTAGTCCGCCTGTCAGAAGACCGGTTGCGATCAGCGCTTTGGCAAGAAACCTGAACATGAGCATCCCCGAACCCATGAGCCGAGGATGCCAAGGTCATTTTGAAGTCGATCAAAGTATTATGATCGTATTTTATCGGCTTCCGTTTAGATTTGTTCCGAGTAGAGGTAAGTATAATCAGGCCTCACCGGATTCGATAAAATTGCGCGCAATTGCCTTCGTGAGGCGGCAAATGGCCGAACGAATGCTTCGCAAACGCGGGCGATAGGTGAGGGAACTTCGCTCGCAGTCACGCGCCGGAGGCACGAAGGTTAACGCAGCGGGCCGAAACAGGTTAACGGCGCGCGCGGGACGCGGAGCCCGTGCCTATTTCGCCCTGCTTTCAAGAGGCTCCGCGCTGGCATCGGGCCTTCCCTGCATGCTCCTCTGCGGCATGGGGGCAATCTCGAAGCCTTCGTAGCCCTTCGCGGCGATCTCATCACATATCTGCCGGTAAGTGCCGACGCCGCCGATATAGGGCATGAACACGCGCGGCTTCCCGGGAACGTTGGCGCCCATGTACCAGGAGTTCGCCTGCGGATAGAGCGTCATGTGCCCGACCTCGTTGACATGCTCGACCCAGGCGTCTTCCGCCTCGACGGTCGCCTCGATGCTCTCCCGGTCATTCTCCCGCAGATAGGTGAGGCAGTCCGCGATCCAGTCGACATGCTGCTCGATCGAGACGATCATGTTCGAAAGGACGGACGGACTGCCGGGCCCGGTGACAAGAAACAGGTTCGGAAAGCCCGCGACCCCGATGCCAAGATAGGTGCGCGGACCGGCTTCCCATTTCTGCCGCAGGCTCTCGCCGGCGCGCCCGCGGATATCGATGTTCACTAGCGCGCCTGTCATGGCATCGAAGCCCGTGGCGAAGACGATGCTGTCCACCGCGTAATGAGCATCGCGGGTCTGCACGCCGTGCGGGGTGAGCGCCCCGATCGGATTTTTTCGGATGTCGATCAAAGTGAGGTTGTCGCGATTGAAGGTGTCGTAATAGTTAGTGTCGACACAGAGCCGCTTGGTGCCGAGGGGATAATCCCTTGGCACGAGCGCTTCCGCGACCTCCGGATTGCGCACGACGGAACGTATCTTGGCGCGGAAGAACTCCGCCGCGGTATCGTTGGCTGCTTTGTCGGTGAGGAGATCCGCGAACGTCGCGCCAAAACCCAAGCCACCGCGGTTCCAGCGCTTCTCGTATTCGCGCTGCCGCTCCTCTTCTGAAACGGCGAGCGCGGATTCTTCGCGGCTCTCGACGAGGAACCCGATGCGCGATCGCCGCGCTGCGAGGCGAAATTCGGCGTAATTCGCCTTCACGCGCCGCTCGTATTCCGGATTGAGCGGGGCGTTGTGCGCCGGCACGGCGAAATTCGGCGTGCGCTGGAAGACAAAGAGGTGCGCCGCCTGCGCCGCGATGATCGGAATGGATTGTATCGCGGAGGACCCCGTGCCAATGACTGCGACGCGCTGGCCGGTGAAATCCACACCTTCATGCGGCCAGTGACCGGTGTGATAGTGCTTGCCTTCAAACGTCTCGAACCCGGGAAATTGTGGAATTTGCGCGGAAGATAAACATCCCGTCGCCATGATGCAGAATTGCGCGGTTGCGTGCCCGCCGCGTTCTGTCGAAAGCGTCCATCGGCTCGCCGCCTCGTCGAACACAGCCTCTGTTACGCGCGTGTCGAGCTCGATGTCCCGCCGCAGATCGAATCTGTCGACGACGTGGTTTATATAGGCGAGGATTTCCGGCTGGCTGGCGTAGCGTTCGCTCCAGCGCCATTCCTGCTGAAGCTCGTCCGAGAAAGAGTAGGAATAGTCCATGCTCTCGACGTCGCAGCGCGCGCCGGGATATCGGTTCCAGTACCAGGTTCCGCCAACGCCGTTCCCCGCCTCGTAAACGCGCGCCGACAGCCCGAGTCCGCGCAGACGATACAGCGCGTAGACGCCCGCCAGGCCAGCGCCGATGATGAGCGCATCGAACCTACGATTAGTGTCTGCTGCTGACGACAACCTCATTGGCTCCGCGTGCGGCCCCTCACCGTGCGGAAGTTAGCACGCTTTGAGAGAGCACAGAGGATAGAAGTTCGTCATCAAAGATAAAGAGAGCGCAAGCCTCGCGAGGAGGCTTGCGCTCGTTGCCGGTCAGGCCAAAGCGCCTTTTAGGTGACGATGCGGATGTCCGCAGCACCCAGCGTCACGCCGGGCTGGACTTCTGTCAGCGCGACGGCCGATCCCGTCGAGCCATCGGGACTGAAGTACAAAGTGTTGTTCGCCGTATCGAAGTGGAAGAGACTGGCGCTCGACTGGAACTGGTCGTCTCCCGACGTTTCGAACACGGGCGTCACGTCCATTCCCGGTGTCAACCCGCTTCCAAACCCGGCCGCAGAAATCGCGATCAGGTCGTGCTGCGTCGTGTTGTTGAAGTCGGTGATGGTATCGGTGCCGTCTGTGGTCTGGAGGAAGGCGAAAATATCGTCGCCGCTCCCGCCCGTGAGACTATGTGCCCCACCCTGGCCGATGAGGACGTCGTTGCCGCCGCCCCCGTTCAGCGACTCCGTGCCTTGCTGAGCGACAATAATGTCAGCGCCGGATGTGCCGGTGAGCGTCGTCGTGCTTGCCGCGTGGTTGTCGACCATCGCAGTTGCGGATGCAATAGATGTGGACCCATGCCCGTCCGTAAGCGTGTATGTGAACGAGCCACCAAGCGTTCCGCTGTCTGTGAAAAAGGCGTTGCCGGCAAAGGAGTCGGCTGTGCCGCCCGAACCTGCGCCCGCCGCCTGAAGGCTGAGGTTATCCGCATGATCGGGATCGCTGCCGTACTGCGCCAGCGCCCAACCCGGAATGGCGAACGTGTTGTTGATATCGGCGTCGGTCACGATCGTCGCCGGCGCAGCGGTCGGTGCGTCGTTCGAACCCACGATCGTGACGGTGACGTCCTGCTCGGTCGTGCCGCCGTGATTGTCGGACACGGTCACTTGGTACACCTGCGTCAGGCTCTCACCCTGCGACAGGAACTGGATGTCGGAATTGTTGACGGTGAAATGCCAGTCGACCGATCCCGTGCCGCTGCTTTCGCTCACCGGGTCGAGCGAGAACGTCCCTAAAGAGCCGGGTTGGGCATTGAAGCTCGCGGTGTGCGTGTCGCCGGTTTCGACATCGGCGAATTGGATCGTGCCGTCGGCTGATTCAGTCGGCGGCCCCGTGTCAGGTGTGATCGAGACGCCATCCAGCAGGAATCCCGCGCCGTCGGTCCCATAGCTGAACTGGAGCGTAGAATCGAAGTCCGCCGGATCGCCGACCACATCGAACGTGTAACGCGTGAAGCCACCCGACGTTAGATCGTTTACTGCGAGCAGCGTTTGCCCATCCCATGTCACAGAGAAAAAGTTGCTACTCGCCTCCGCATCCGCCAGTACGGAGAAGCTGACCGTATAGTGCTGGCCCGGCGAGGTTGAGACGGTTTGAGACAAGCTTTCCGTCGTCCCCGTCGGGGCGAGCTGGGCGGAGTAATGCCCGAACTCGCCGCCGAGCTCGAACTGTTGCACGGAAATATGCGTGCCGCTCGTCGACCAGCCCGTGAGGTCGCCGGCCTCGAAGCCGCCGTTGACAAGCACGGTCGGTCCGGCGTCCTCCGTCATCGTGCCCGATGCGGCTGCGGCAGTGATTATCGGGTTGTCGCCCGCCCCGGTTATGTTGAACGTCAGTGTGGTCGTGGCGCTCTGGCCGCGGGAATCCATTACCGTGAAATTGAAGACATCCGCTGCCGTATCTCCGGACTGCATCGCATCGAGTGCAGCATTCGCGGTGTAAACGTAGTTGCCCCCATCATCGATCAATACGCTACCATGCGCCCCTGCAATGCTCTGACCGACATTGGCCGCATCGCCGTTTACCGCCGTGATCGTGATCCCATTGAGATCACCCATCCGGCCGTCGAGAACGTTACCAGCTGAGACAACGGTCTCCGCGTCCGGAAATGGAGTGTCGGCGACCGCGGCCTGAACGGAGGACACGACCAGCGGGTCGTCCGCCCCGTTCATCACGATGGTGATAGTCTGCGTCGAAGTTGTCGTTCCGTCGCTTACGGTCACGTCATATGTAGCCGTGAGCGTCTCGCCCGAACTCAAAAAGTCGAGATCGCTGTCGGGAAGGCTGAAGGTCCAATAAATGCTGCCGGATCCTGACCCCATGGAATCGTGGAGCATTGTCGCGAGCGCGGACGACAGGTCCGCCTGCGTCTGGTTGGGGATGGCGCCGCCACTCGACCAGTCGGCTGTATCAAGCGATACCTGGATGGTATGGCTGTTCGATAGATCTACATCGCTAAAGGCGAGCGTGCCGGTGGTAGTGTCTGGCGTCGACGACCCCGTTGCGCTTGGCTGCTCCGCGACCGCTCCGGATCCCGGCCCGCTGGTGATCATAACGGCATCGTTCGTGCCTGTGACCGTTACAGTGACGGTCTGCGTTGTCGTCTCCGACGCATCGGAAACTCCGACGTTGTAGGTGAGTGTCAGCGTCTCGGCGTCGGCGAGGAAATCGAGCTGGTTGTCGGCGATGCCGAAGGTCCAATCGACGGTGCCCGTCCCCGTGCCTGCGGAATCGTTGAGCGTGGTCGCGAGCGCGGTCTGCGCCGCGGCGAGCGTGCCTGACGGAACCGTCGAACCTCCGGACCAAACGGCGGATGTCAGAGTCGTCGAGACGGAATGCGTATCTCCGGTATCTTCGTCGGTAAAGTCGAGCGTTCCCGTCGGCATCGGGGTCGTGGTGTCTAAAGTTGCCGATCCCGTTGTATCCGCGAGTTCAGTGAGTGAGGCGGATTCCGGCCCGCTGCTGATCACGGGAGCGCTATTCGTGCCAAGGATCGTGACCGTGACGGTCTGCGTCGCGGTGGCGCCCGAAGGGTCCGTGACGTTCACATCATAGACGACAGTCAGGGTTTCGCCGTTGCCGAGAAAGCTGATCTCGCTGCTCGGGATCGCGAAGTTCCAGTCAACGTCGCCGACGGCATGGCCGGTCGAATCCTCCAGCGTCGTGCCGAGCGCTGCAACGAGCTGTGCGTTGGTGATCGGAAGAGGCGCGCCGCTCGAACGCGTCGCGCTGACGACGCTGGTCGACACCGTGTGGGTATCGGAGAGATCTATGTCGGCGAAGAAAAGCTCGCCGTCAGCGCTGAGCGTGGTCGCCTGTCCTTCCGTGAAGTGCGCGGATTGCGGCCCGCTGAGATAGGTTGGCGCATCGTTCGTGCCGGTGACGGTCACGGCGACGTCCTGCGTCGTGACGCCGCCCGCATGATCATCCAGCTGCACGGTGTAGTCGATCGTGACCGTCTCTCCGGCGGCGAGATAGTCAAAAGCGAGATCGGGCGCGGAGAACGTCGTGTTGATTGTCCCCGCGCTCGAAGCCGTCGGCTCGACGACATTGTCGACGTGGTAGAAAGCCATGAGCTCGGCCGTGCGGAGCCCGCCCGGCAGCAATCCACTCGTATTGCCGACCGCCGTGGCGCTTATCACCGTCGCGGTATGGTGATTGTCGAGATCGGGATCGCTGAAGTGGAGTGCCACCTGCGCCGTGTCAGGCGAGAACGAGAGAGTGTGGCCGGCCTGCTCGGTGATTGAGACGGGCACGGCAACTGAGAAGACCGGCGCGTCCTCGCTGCCTGTCACTGTGACGGTGACAGTCTGCCTCGCCGCGGCGCCGTGATTGTCGGTGACTGTCACATCGTAGGTGAGGACGAGGCGTTCGCTGCTAGCAAGAAAATCGAAATCGCGGTCCGGCGCTGCAAACGACCATTGGATTTGGCCGGAGCCATTGCTGTCGCTGACTATGCTCGATGAGAGCGCGTGAGCGAGATCGGTTAGGGAGCTCGTTGGGACGGTCCCACCACTCGACCACGCTGCAGAAAACAGACTTGCCGAAGTGGTGTGCGTATCGGTGCGGTCGTTGTCCCTGAAATTCAGAAGGCCAGAAAATGTGTGGAGAGCGGAAGTACCGGTTGTGTTGGCATTTTCGCCGAAAGAAGCGGTCGCGGCCGGACCGGTAAATGTCGGATTGTGATTGGTCATCGACGTTCCCCTGCTTTGGTAGACGCGCATACGCCGTCGTTCACCGCCGCGGCGGTGTTCGCATCGAACAATTTTTCTTGCAGGCTTTCCCCCGCCTGATACCCCGTGAGACTAATGCTGCCTCTTTCTTAAACCGACTGCAAGATGGAAAATTGACTCTCTCATCAAATCGGCGATGACGGCGTAGGTCCGCACCGATCAGACGCTTCCTAAGTGCGCGGAGAAAATCAGCTTTTCCCCACGCTATGCCAAAAACGAATGCCTGGATTCTCATCGGGGGCGGCACATAATATCCCGCTTCATGCCTCGCGCAGGATGGGCGTCATGAAATGTCAATTGGCCGGTACGGCGCTGTTTCTGGCCGCAACCCTCAATTGCGGCGAGCCGGCAATTGCTCAGGCGCCGAAGATCGGCGATCCGTCGGAAGCACACAACATGCGCCTCGTCGGCACGAGCGATCTGCAGGCGCGCAGCGCCTATCAACCGACGATCCACAAACAAGGCGAGCGCTGGATCGCTTACATCGGACATCACGGGGGCACGGATGCGACTCCGAGCCCCGTCAATCCGATGACCGGCGAGGCGGAGCCGAACGGTACGTCCATCCTCGATGTCACCGACCCTGCCCATCCGGTTTATCTCAAACACATTCCAGGTCAGGAGGGCACGTATGAATCGGGCGGCGCGCAGATGGTCCGCGTCTGCGATGGCGCGAGCCCGCCCAAAGGCGACAAGTCAGCCGTCTACATGCTACGCACTTTCGGGGGCGAGGCGCATGAAATCTGGAACGTTGCCGATCCCGCCAATCCCGTTCTGATCACGCGGCTCGGCGGGCTTAAAGACACCCACAAGAGCTGGTGGGAATGCGATACCGGAATTGCGTTCCTGGTCTCAGGGGCGCCGGGCTGGCGCACACGGCGGATGACGCAGGTCTATGATCTGAGCGACCCTGCGCATCCCGTAAAAATCCGCGATTTCGGGCTGCCAGGCCAGGAGCCCGGCGCAACCGGCAGCGTGCCGACGGAACTGCATGGTCCGATCTCGACCGGGCCTGCAGGCAACCGCGTCTATTTCGGCTATGGCACGAACAAGGGCGGCATCCTGCAGATCGTCGATCGTGAGAAGCTGATCAATGGACCGAAGGAACCGATTCCGGTGAATTTGCAGTATCCTGAAATCTCGCGCCTTAACATGTCCTCGCTCAATGGCGCGCATACGACATTCCCGATGCCGGGCATGCCCATCGCCGAGTTTGCCAAGGACAAAGTCGGCAGCAGTCGCGACATCGTCATGATCGTCGACGAAGCCATCCTGAACGAATGCGGCGAAGCGCGTCAGATGGTGTGGTTTGCCGATGTGACGATCGAAAGCCGGCCAATGGTCATTTCGAACTATACGGTGCCGGAAGCAAGTGGCGCGTTTTGCGAGCGCGGCGGGCGCTTCGGCGCGCACTCTTCGAACGAAAGCATGGCTCCGGTATATTACGAGAAGGTGGCCTTCATCTCTTTCTTCAATGCCGGTATACGTGCGTTGGATGTGCGCGATCCCTATCATCCCCGAGAGATCGGGTATTTCATTCCGCCGATCACACAGGCGACGGACCAGCGCTGCGTCAGGACTGAAGGCAAGGATCGCTGCAAGACGGCGATCCAGACCAACAATGTCGAAACTGATGAGCGCGGCTACATCTATGCCGTCGATCGCGCCAATACCGGCCTGCACATTCTCGAACTGACCGGCGATGCGCGGAGTGCCGCGGGCCTGCAATGATTGCAATCACGCCAGGCGGCGGGCATGGCTTCACATGCCGACGAAATAGTCGGGAGAGAGCAGCGCGGCGAGGACAGACAGCAACATGCCGATCGTTGCGACAAGGAAAATGACCGTGATCGAGGCATCTGCCTCGCCGGCTACCACCGTGCTCGCAGGAGCGGCAATCCGAACGGGCAAGGTCGTTGGCATCGAGGTTCTCCGTCGAGTGACGGAGTTTTCCAAGCAAGTGCCGTGACAATTCCGTTACGCCGCGGCGGACCGGAGTCAAAAGACACAGCCTGTCGCGGGGCGAGGGAGATCAGGCCTTCTCGAGTTCGCTCGATAGCTGCAGCCACTCTTCTTCCGCGGCGGCAAGCGCCTGCTGCAAATCGCGGCGTTGCGCTGCGAGCTGCGAGGCTTTTTGCGGCTCGCGCTTGAAAGCATCGGGTTCGGCGAGCGCCGTATCGATCCGCGCGATCAAGTTCTCGAATTTGCCAATCTGTTCCTCCAGCGCCGCGACTCGCTTGCGCACCAAAGCGGGCGACCGCTCCTGCTTTTGAACAGGATCGGCGCGCTTGCTCGTCGAGCCTGACGGCTGACGCTCCGCACCCCCGCTCTTATCGAGAACCAGCCGGCGGTAATCATCGAGATCGCCGTCGAATGCTGCGACCGTCCCGCCGGCGACAAGCCATAGCCGCTCGACACATGCTTCAAGAAGATGCCGGTCGTGTGCGATGAGGATGACCGCACCGTCATATTCGTTGAGTGCCTCGATAAGCGCGGTGCGGCTATCGATATCGAGATGGTTGGTCGGCTCGTCGAGAATGAGCAGATGCGGTGCATCGAACGCGGCGAGGCCCAACAGCAGCCGCGCCTTTTCGCCGCCGGAGAGAAGCGCGACCGGGGTTTCGGCCTTCGTTGCCGTAAAGCCGAGCCGCGCCGCATGCGCACGCACGATCGTCTCCGACGCGTCGGGTACCAGGCGCCGCACTGCAGAGAGCGGCGTGTCGGCGGGATCGAGATCGTCGATCTGATGTTGCGTGAAAAAGCCGGCGCGGAGCTTTGCTGCGCGGACAACTTTTCCGCCGAGCGCGTCAAGCCGTCCGCCGACGAGCTTCGCCAGCGTCGATTTGCCGTTGCCGTTCGCGCCGAGAAGGCCGATGCGATCGTCGTTGGAGATGGACAGATTAAGCCCCGAGAGCACGGGCTTCCCGTCATAGCCAGCGCTGGCGTTCTCCATCGCAATGATTGGCGGCGATAGCGGCCTCTTCGGCGAGGGCAGGTGAAAGGGGGGCACGCTCTCGTCGACGATCAGTTCAACCTCTTCCATCTTGGCGAGGATCTTCAATCGCGCCTGTGCCTGGCGTGCCTTCGTCGCTTTGGCGCGGAAGCGGTCGACGAATGACTGCAAGTGCTTGCGCTTGTCCTCCTGTTTCTTCGCTGCTTTGCCGAGCAGCATCTGCTGTTCGCGGCGCTGGCGCTCGAAGCTCGAATAATCACCGCGATAGGGCGTCAGCTTGCCGCGATCCAGATGCAGGATGTGATCGCAGGCATGATCGAGCAGGTCGCGGTCGTGGCTGATGATCAGAAGAGTGGCCGGATAATTCGCGAGATGATCCATCAGCCAAAGCGTGCCCTCGATGTCGAGATAGTTTGTCGGCTCGTCGAGGAGCAGCATGTCGGGCGTCGTGAACAAAGCGGCGGCAAGCGCCACTCGCATGCGCCAGCCGCCGGAAAAGGCTGAGAGCGGCCGCGCCTGCGCGGCTTCTTCGAAGCCGAGACCGGCGAGGATCGCCGCCGCGCGTGCCGGCGCCGAATGCGCGTTGATGTCGACGAGCCGCGTTTGAATTTCCGCGATGCGCGCCGGGTCGGTCGCGCTTCCGGCTTCCGCAAGCAGCGCGCTGCGCTCGATATCCGCCGCGAGCACGAAATCGAGGAGCGTTGTCTCGCCGCCGGGCGCCTCCTGCTCGACCTGCCCGAGGCGCGCGCGGCGGGGCAGGGCGATCGTGCCGCCCTCGGGCGCGAGCTCGCCGCCGATCAGCCGAAACAGCGTCGTCTTGCCTACGCCGTTGCGGCCGACGAAGCCGACGCGCGCACCCGGAGGCAACATCGCGCTCGTGCCGTCGAACAGAAGACGGGGCCCAAGCCGGTAGGTGAGATCGCTGATCTGCAGCATCGGCGGCTATTGCCGCCCGCAGCGACGTATGTCTAGGCCTGCTTGCCGCCCCTGGAGGGCGCGGCTATAAGCGCGCGCCTCTCAACAGCGATAGCAAGGACCCGCCGCCCCATGGCGACTGAACGCACTTTCTCGATCCTCAAACCCGACGCGACGCGCCGCAATCTGACCGGCAAGATCAATGCGAAGATCGAGGAAGCAGGATTGCGCATCGTCGCGCAGAAGCGCGTGCGCATGACGCGCGATCAGGCCGAGACGTTTTACGCCGTGCATAAGGAGCGGCCGTTCTTCGGCGAATTGGTCGAGCAAATGACGGGTGGCCCCGTCGTGGTGCAGGTGCTCGAAGGCGAGAACGCGATCCAAAAATATCGCGAGGTGATGGGCGCGACGAACCCGGAGAAGGCCGATCCCGGCACGATCCGCAAGGACTACGCGCTCAACATGGGCGAGAATTCCGTGCACGGCTCCGACGCGCCGGAGACGGCAAAGATCGAGATCGCGCAGTGGTTTTCGGGAAACGAGATCGTCGGGTGAGTCGCCCCGGCAAGCCGATCAGGACAACCACAATTTTCTGAGCTGCACTTCCGGGCCGTTGAAGAAGTCGCGATCGCAGGATCCGATGCCGTTGACACTGTGCGGCTCGGGTCCGTGTACACCATCCGTATATTGCCAGAACGTCCATGTCTGCCAATTCGGCGGGATGAACGGTTGCGGTGCGTATTCTGCAATCCACAACCAGCATTGCACCAAGACCGGATCGGACGCCGTTCCGATCAGACTTTTCAGGTAGCTTCCGCCATAGAGGCCGGGAAATCGGCCGGTCCGCGCCTGCACGTGCGTGACGAAAGCGCGCGCTTCATCGAGATCCATGCTTGAGCCGGCGGTGTTCTCTTCGAAATCGAGCGCAAGAAGGACGTTGTCGGTATTGCCGACGACAGCAAGAAAATGCTCGGCCTGCGCGACGCCGTCTGCGCCTGTCGCGAAATGATAGGCGCCCCAGAGCAGTCCGGCCTGTGTCGCGTTGGCGCGATTGCGTTCATATGTCGGGTCGATGTCCAGCTGCCCCTGTGTGGCTTTTTGCACGACGCCGAGAATGCCGTCGCCGGCGACGGCCTGGAAATCGACGTCGCCATCCCAGTGCGATATATCGATCACGGCGTTCAAATGCATGGCACGCCTCCGAACTGACGTGTGGCTCAACCCAAACGCGAGCTTAACCACGTCCGCATTGCAGAGGAAGGGCGAACGAGGCATAAAGGGGAATCTCCATGAACGCCCCCGTCCAGATCGCCCGCCTTCGCTCGACCTGCCCGCACGATTGCCCCTCGTGCTGCGCGCTGGACGTCGAGGTACTTGGCCCGGGCCGCATCGGCCGCGTGCATGGAGCAAAGGAGCAGACTTACACGGCGGGAATCGTCTGCGCCAAAGTCGCGCGTTACGCCGAGCGCGTGCATCACCCGGAGCGATTGCTCTATCCGCTGAAGCGGGTCGGTGCGAAGGGATCTGGGCAATTCGAGCGCGTCTCCTGGGACGAGGCACTGGACATCATCGCGCGCGAATTCGTGCGCGCCGAGGACGAATTCGGGCCCGAGAGCGTGTGGCCGTACCATTACGCCGGCACGATGGGTCACGTCATGCGCTCGGGCATCGTGCGTCTTACCAATGCCAAGAAATATTCGCGCTTCTTCTCGACGATTTGCGTGAACCTTGCGTGGCCGGGCTTCATCGCCGGCACGGGCAAGATGGCCGGTCCCGATCCGCGCGAGATGGCGAAAGCCGATTGCGTCGTGATCTGGGGCACCAATGCGGCGGCGACGCAGGTCAACGTGATGACCCACGCGATTCGCGCCCGCAAAGAACGTGGAGCGAAGATCGTCGTCGTCGATGTCTATCGCAACGCGACCATGGAGCAGGCCGATCTCGCGCTCTGCCTGAAGCCGGGCACCGACGGCGCGCTCGCCTGCGCGGTCATGAATGTGCTGTTCCGTGAAGGACTTGCCGACCGCGCCTACCTCGCGCGCTACACCGATGCTCCGGCCGAGCTCGAGGCGCATCTTGCCACCCGCACCCCGGAATGGGCGTCTGGTATCACCGGTTTGTCGGCCGACGACATCGAGGAATTCGCCCATCTCGTCGGCACCCGGAAGCGCACGTATTTCCGCCTCGGCTACGGCTTCTCGCGCAGCCGCAACGGCGCGGCGAACATGCATGCCGCCACCTGCATCGCCGCCGTGACGGGGGCCTGGCAGTACGAAGGCGGCGGCGCCTTCCACAACAACCACGCCATCTTCCACCTCGACAAGCGCCTGCTCGAAGGCGCCGAGCTCTGCGATCCGAAAACCCGCGCGCTCGACCAGTCGCGCATCGGCGCGATCCTCTGCGGCGAGCCGGACGCGCTAGAGGGCGGCCCGCCGGTCAAGGCGCTGCTCGTGCAGAGCAC
>JAXDNH010000117.1:0-7918 GCA_034669525.1 Methylobacteriaceae bacterium
AGACGGACAGTCCATAGCCTCCAGCACGCTTGCCGCCTTAGCCTTGGTCTCGCTGTCGATCCGCGCCCGTACGGTGGTATCGCTCGCCATCATTCATCTCCGCGGCCAAATGTAGCCCCTCGTCTGCGCACTTGCTAGGCGGCTTAGATGGGCCTAGCTCGGCGCCGCATCCGTTCCCACCCCAATCCCGTGCCCGCAAACATCCTGACGCCCCTCATCGTCGCCTGCGCGCTGTTCATGGAGAACCTCGACGGCACGGTGATCGCGACCTCACTGCCGGCGATCGCGGCCGATCTCGGCGAGGACCCGATCGCACTGAAGCTCGCGCTCACCTCCTATCTCCTATCGCTGGCAATCTTCATTCCGGCATCGGGCTGGGCGGCCGATCGTTTCGGCGCGCGCACGGTGTTCCGTACCGCGATCGTCGGCTTCACGCTCGGCTCGATCCTCTGTGGGCTATCGAGCACGCTGCCGGAATTCGTCGCCGCGCGCGTGCTGCAGGGCATCGGCGGCGCGATGATGGTGCCCGTCGGGCGACTCGTTCTAATCCGCGCCGTGCCGCGGGCCGAGCTTGTGCGCGCCATGGCTTATCTCAGCGTTCCGGCGCTCCTCGGCCCGGTACTGGGCCCACCGGTCGGCGGTTTCATCACGACCTATTTCCACTGGCGCTGGATCTTTTGGATCAACGTGCCGATCGGCGCGATCGGAATCGTGCTTGCAACTTTTTTCATACCGAATGTGAAGGAAGAGGCGCACTGGCCGCTCGACCGCGTCGGTTTCCTGCTTTCTGGCACCGGGTTGGCGGCGCTGATCTTCGGCCTGACGGTGGCCGGCCGCGGTTTCGTCTCGCCGGCGGCCGACGCGGCTCTGATTGCCGCCGGCGTGGTGCTGGTCGCGCTCTATATCCTGCATGCGCGCCGCACGCCCTTTCCGATCATCGATCTCAAGCTTTTGCGCGTTCCCACATTCTTCGCGGCGATCGCCGGCGGGTTTTTGTTCCGCGTCGGAATCGGCGCGATCCCGTTTTTGCTGCCGCTCTTGTTCCAGGTGGGGTTCGGTCTCACCCCATTTGAATCGGGCTCGCTCACCTTCGTCGCGGCAGCGGGCGCCATGCTGATGAAGACGACGGCCTCGCCGATTCTGCGCACGCTCGGCTTTCGTCAAGTGCTCGTCTGGAACACGCTTCTCTGCGCCGGCTTTCTCTGTGCCAACGCGCTATTTCGCCCATCAACGCCCCATCTCATCGTCATTGCAGTCCTGCTCGCCGGCGGCTTTTTCCGCTCACTGCAGTTCACCTCGCTCAATGCGCTCGCCTTCGCCGATATCGACAATCGCGCGATGAGCCGCGCGACCAGTTTTGCTGCGGTCGCGCAGCAGCTCTCGCTTTCGGTCGGCGTCTCCGTCGGCGCGGCAGGACTGGAATTCGCGCGCAGCCAGCACGGCGGCGGTGAGCTCGCAGTTGGCGACTTCGCGCCGGCGTTCCTGCTCGTCGCAGCTGTCTCAGTGACGTCGGTCTTGATGTTTTGGCGGCTTGAGCCGGATGCCGGTGCGGTTGTCTCGGGCCGCAAGGCCAGGGTTGTCGGCGAGGCGGCGGCCCAGCCCGGCGAGTAGCTACCGAGCCACCGAATTCGTAAGTTCGGTCCACACCTTCGGCAGCATCTCCGGCAGATCCTCTGAGATAAGTCCGGGGCCGAAGTGCGTCGCCGCCTCGCCATGCATCCACACCGCGGCGGCGCCAGCCTCGAACGCCAGCATGCCTTGCGCGAGCAGGCCACCGATCATACCCGCAAGCACATCACCCGCGCCGGCGGTGCCGAGCCAGGCGGGCGCATTGTGCGCGACCGCGGCGCGACCATCGGGATCGGCGACGATTGTGTCGGCGCCCTTAAGCACCAGGATCGCGCCGGACCTCCGCGCCGCTTCGCGCGCGCGCTCGACTTTTGGCAGCTGTTTGAATTCCTTGAAGAGACGCGCGAACTCACCATCGTGCGGTGTGAGAACAACCGAACCACCCGAAGCACGAAGTGCCGCAAACAACCGCTCCGCGTCGCCGGCAAAACTCGTCAGCGCATCGGCATCGAGAACGTGCGCGCGCGGCTTCTCCGCGGCGCCCGGCGCGAGGGCAATCTCAACCAGCGCGCATGTTTCTTCGCCAACGCCAAGTCCGGGTCCAAGCACCACCGCGTTCTTTCGGGGATCGGCGAGAAGTTTGGCCAGCCCCGCGGGACCATCGCTTTGCCGCACCATGATTGCGGTGAGCGAAGCCACATGCACCGCGAGCGTGTCGCGCGGCGATGCGACAGTCACGAGACCCGCCCCCGCCCGCAATGCGCCGCGCGCGGCAAGTCGCGCCGCGCCCGTTTCCGGCATGCGCCCCGAGACCACGACGGCATGGCCGCGGGTGTATTTGTGCCCGCCAAGTTGCGGCAGGCGCAGCGCGTGACGCCAGAGTTCGGGCTCGTTGACGAAGGTCTTCGGCGCGATTTCACCGAGGACGGAAACCGGAATACCTATGTCGGCGAGCGTCAGCGCGCCGCAGTAAGTGCGGCCGGGCAGCAGCAGATGTCCGGGCTTCAATCGAAAGAAGGTGACGGTCTCCGTCGCGTGCAAAGACGCGCCGCGAACCTGCCCTGTCGTGCCGTCGATGCCGGAGGGGACATCGACGGCGATGATTGGCCGGCCGGTTGATCGGCCCCATTCGTCGATTCGCTCGACTGCCCGCTTCGCCGCGCCATCAAGATCGCGCGCGAGCCCCGCGCCGAACAGCGCATCGATCACAAGGTCGGCACTGTCGGGGGCGAGGCTATCCGTGTGCGCGATATGATCGCCCCATCGCCGCGCCGCCTCGGCCGCGTCGCCCTTCAAGCCGCGCGTCGGAACTAAGCTCGCGACCCGCACGACAAAGCCGAACGCGCGCAGCATCCGGCCCGCGACGTAGCCGTCGCCACCGTTATTGCCCGGCCCGCACAGCACTACGACGCGGCGTCCACCAGCCGCATAGAGCCGCCGCGCCCCAGAACGCGCGATGGCAGCGCCGGCAGCTTCCATGAGCGACATGCTGGAGATGCCGGAGACGGAGGCGAGCCGATCGGCTTTGGCCATTTCGGCAGTCGTCAGGAGCTCAACCGCCACGCAGGTCACGCATCAAGAACTTGGCGAACTTTTGTCGCCAAGTCCTTATACGTAAATGGCTTCGGCAGTACATCGGCACCTGTTTCCAGCGTGTCCTTGGTGACGATCGCATCGCGCGTATAGCCGGACGTGAACAGCACTTTCAGCCCTGGGGCAGATGCGACCGCCGCATCCGCCAAATTTCGTCCATTCATGCGTCCGGGCAGAACGACGTCCGTGAAGAGGAGATCGATCGGCCCGGCCATTTCCAGAAGCTTGATCGCGGAGGGTCCGTCCGGCGCGGAGATGACCTTGTAACCTAGGTCTTCGAGCACCTGCACATCGAAGTGCCGGAGATCCTCATGATCCTCCACCACGAGGATCGTCTCGGCGCCACGCGGCACCTGGATGTCCTTGGCGGCATCGGTGCCCTCTCCCGTGCCGGACCTTTCCTCGTGGCGCGGCAGGTAGATTTTGACGCTCGTGCCGCCGCCGAGTTCGCTGTAGATTTTCACCACGCCATTGGATTGGCGAACGAAGCCGTAGACCTGGCTGAGGCCCAACCCCGTTCCCCTACCCACCTCTTTCGTCGTGTAGAAGGGCTCGAAAGCGCGCTCGAGCGTCGCCTGATCCATACCCGTGCCGGTATCGGTGATGCCGATCAGGACGTATGGTCCTGGCTGCCCCCTCTCGGGCAGTGTTTTCAGAAAATTCTCCTCAAGGCGGATGTTGCGCGCCTCGATCGTCAGACGCCCGCCATCGGGCATCGCGTCGCGCGAGTTGACGGCAAGGTTGAGGATCGCGCTTTCAAGCTGATTTGGATCAGCGCGGATATGCCAGACACCCTCTGAGAAGCGCGTTTCAAGATCGATCTTCTCGCCGAGGGTGCGGCGTAGAAGTTCTGTCATCGATCCAAGGAGTTCGTCGGGAGCGATGATGCGCGGGTTGAGCGGCTGACTGCGCGAGAAGGCAAGAAGCCGATGTGTGAGCGTCGCGGCACTCTCAACGCTCTGCACGGCCATGTCAGCGGCGCGGGCTATACGGGCTGTGTCCGCCGATTGCGGCAGTGCCGGCAGACGGCGGCGGATCGTCTCAAGTCCGCCCAGAATGACGGTCAGTAAGTTGTTGAAGTCATGGGCGATACCGCCGGTCAACTGCCCCACGGCTTCGAGCTTCTGCGCCTGGCGGAACTGCGCCTCGATTTTTTCGCGCTCCTTTATCGCCTTCTCCCGCTCGCCAACCGCGATCGCCAGCTCCTCATACGCGCCGAGCTGGCGCATGAGCGTCCAGAGCGCGAAAGCGGCCGCTACCGCGGCGACCGTCGCGATCCCGAGGATCGTCAGCGCCACCTTCCGCCAGTCGGCGAGAATTTGATCGAAGGTGCGCGTGACGTTGACGACGACCGGAAAATCCGTTGCTGCTGCTGTTGCGACGAGGCGCGCGGGGCCATCGAGCGAGCGCTCGGTCTCGTAGATGCCGAAATCGGCGTGATCCAGCATCCCGCTGAAAGATTTGATGGGAAAGCGCTTTCCGGTCCCTTCGATCCGCGGATGGCGCGCGAGCAGCAGGCCATCGCGCCGCCACAAACTGACGCCGCCTCCGTCGCCAAGTTGCAGGCTTTTGTAGAGCTTCTCGAAATGGGTGAGGTCGATGCCGCCGAGAATGAGGCCGAGGAACGCCCCGTCCTTCCCCGTCAGTCGATGGCCAAGATAGACTGTCCATGAGCCGGTCGTGCGATTTTCGACCGGCTCGCTGATGAACGGCTTGTCGGCGGGATTGTCCCGCAGCGCCGCGAAATAGTCGTCGTCGGCGACATTGACGTCGGGGACCGGATAATGGCGCGAGAAATTGATGAGGCGCCCGTCCGCCGCGATCAGCCTCAGCGCGTCGAGCTGCGGCACGCCGGCGAGGCGCGCCTGCAGGAACTCGTACATGTCGTGGCCGGCCTCTTTGCGGGCGTAACTCTCCGCATCGAAGACACCGTCGGCGACGAGCTTCGCCTGGACGCTGCGCAGGACGAGATCGACGCTCTGCAGCGAGCGCGAGGTTTCCTCGACGAGAAGCAGATCGAGGCTGGTCAGGTCGCGCTTGGCATCGGCGACGTCGCGGTGGCGCAGTTCCAATGTCGCCGCGAGGGCTGCGCCAAGAATCGCGCCGACGGTCAAGAAGCCAAGCCAGAACAGCGTATGCGTCGACCGGTTCACTCAGGGGTCCCGTTCGTAGCTTGGCACGGGCCGAACCATGAGCCGCCCGCTCAGCCAAATCAACCGCGGACACTCGTCCACCGGCAGGCCTCGATCTTTGCCTCAGCGATGATTATTTGCGATATTCGTCTCCTACATCTACGGCAGAAGCCTGCCCGGAGAACCTGATGGCCGCGCCGCGCCGTAAATTCAAAGTGATGTCGCTGACCGAGGCCGCCGCGGCGCGGGTGCGGGAGATCATGGACGCCGCCGAGAAGCCGCTCGTCGGCCTTCGCGTCGGCGTCAAGAACGGCGGCTGCGCCGGCATGTCCTACACGATGGAGATGGCCGAGGCCGCCGCGCCGACCGACGAGGTGGTCGAGGACAAGGGTGTCACCGTCCTCGTCGATCCGAAGGCGATCCTGTTCCTGCTCGGGACGGAAATGGACTACCAGACGACAAAGTTGTCGTCGGGCTTCGTCTTCAACAATCCGAACCAGACCTCGGCCTGCGGCTGTGGCGAGAGCGTCGCCATTACGCCCGCCACTCCGGAGCTTGCAAGTCTCGAAGTCTCTCGCCTGTCGGCCTGAGGCGCGGTGGAATCCCCCGGCCCGGGTAAAGCGGGCCCTTACGACCTCCTGATCATCGGCGGCGGCATCAACGGTGCCGGCATTGCCCGCGACGCGGCCGGGCGCGGCCTGAAAGTCCTGCTCCTCGAGCAGGACGATCTTGCCGCCTGCACCTCGTCGGCCTCCACCAAGCTGATTCATGGCGGGCTGCGCTACCTCGAGACCTACGATTTCCGCCTCGTCCGCGAATCGCTCATCGAGCGCGAGCGCCTGCTTGAGGCCGCCCCCCATCTCGTGCGGCCGCTGCGCTTCGTCCTGCCGCACGATCCCTTGACCCGGCCGGCCTGGCTCGTGCGGCTCGGCCTCTTCCTCTACGATCACCTCGCGCCGCGAAAGCGCCTGCCTCCTTGCGAGCGCCTCGACCTCGCCAAAGACCCCCGCGGCGCGCCGCTAAAGCTGCTCTCGCCCGCGGGCTTCGCCTATTCCGATTGCGCCGTCGACGATTCCCGCCTGGTTGTGGTGAACGCGGTCGATGCCGCCGCGCGCGGTGCCCTCATCCGCACGCGCACCCGGCTCGAACAGGCCGAACGCGCCGAGGCCTTATGGAACTGCATGATCCTCGACCGCAGCACGGGGGGCATGTCCCGGGTTCGCGCGCGCGCACTCATCAATGCAGCGGGACCCTGGGTCTCGGAAGTCCTGAACTCCCTCGGCCGCCCGACGCAAAAACACGTGCGGCTCGTCAAAGGCAGCCACATCGTCGTGCGCAAACTCTATGAGGGCGAGCACGCCTACATGCTGCAGAATCCGGACCGCCGCATCGTCTTCGCGATTCCGTATGAGGGCGACTTTACGCTGATCGGCACGACCGACGTTCCCTATGAGGAGCCGCCCGGCCATCCCGTGATTTCGGACGACGAAGCCGATTATTTGCTGGAAACGATCGCGCGCTGGTTCAAGCGGCCGGCGGAGCGCGCCGATATCATGTGGACTTATTCGGGTGTGCGGCCGCTTTTTGACGATGGCTCGCACGACGTCTCGGCGATGACTAGGGATTACGCCTTTGATCTCGATGCGCCCGAGGGTGCGGCGCCGCTCCTGTCGATCTTCGGCGGCAAGCTCACGACATACCGGCGGCTTGCCGAACATGCGCTCGACGATCTCGCACGGTTTTTCCCGCAGATGTCAGGCGCGTGGACGGGAGACGCGCCGCTGCCCGGCGGCGATATGCCCGATGGTGACATCGAAGCGTATGCGCGCGAGTTTGCCGCGCGCCACGCGTTTCTTTCGCCCGATACCGCCCGGAGACTCGTACGCGGTTATGGCAGGCGCGCCGAAGAGGTGATCGGCGAGGCAAAATCGCTTGAGGGTCTCGGCCGCGATTTCGGCGCGGGATTGAGCGAAGCGGAGGTCCGGTATTTGGCTGGGAACGAATGGGCGCGGAGCGCCGACGATGTTTTGTGGCGCAGGTCGAAGTTGGGATTGCGTGTGGCAGCGGAGGCAGAGCAGGCGATTGATGCGCTACTGACAAAGACAGGCGCCACCAACGCAGCGGATGACCGCTTGAACTCCCGTGTGGCAGGTCCAGACGTAATTCCTCTTTGATCAGGTCGGAGCTTGCTTCCCCCTCCCTTTGAGGGCGTGCATAAGTTGCCGCACATCTTTTTGGTCATCGAGGCTGTCTACCAACGAGACGATGCGCTCTGCCGCCGGAGAGCTAACAACAGGAACAGCGAAGTTCATGAACTTTCGCTTGAGCGAGGCCTGAGACAGCGGGCGCTGAGCGTCCCCTTCCGCGATTTCTACCGTCTCGCGCACCGACTGACCGCTTGTGAAGGTGATCTCGACACTGGCCCCACGTCCTTTAGGAAGTTTGGTCATAAGGGCCTCGCTCGGCTTCACAGCCGTTTTTTCCACGAGGGCCATAACGTCCTGAGACCGCCACCGATCCTTCTCGAATTGCATGACCGTCACGTCTCCATCGAGAAGCGCCATTGCCAGGCAGACGGGAAGACTGTGATCCGCAGTGCCCTTCGTCTGCGGCTTGAATTTCGC
>JAXDNH010000118.1:0-21981 GCA_034669525.1 Methylobacteriaceae bacterium
TGAATATCGGAGACGTCGATATAGACGATTACTTCATCGATCTGCAGCCCCGCCCCCAGCAGATACGCCGTCTTCGCATAATAGATCGAAGGCGAATATGAACCTACGCCGCCATTCAGAACATCCAGCTGCGGAAGGGCAGCGGCGAACTGGCCGACGAAGGAGTCTTCGTAGGAAAGGCCGATGGCTTCGGTGTAAGAATCTCCCAGGAAAAGCACGCGCTTGCGATCGGAGCGTAGCGGCACATCGCGCATCGTTGCATCCTTGAGGCCAAACGAGTTGGTAAAGATTGTCGCCCTCGTGGTACCCCACTCGTCATCACCCGTGTAATTCGGCGCGAGCGTGTGTCCGTAGACCGGGCTGGCGATCCTGAACTTGCTCTTCGCAAAGGGCGGTCCAAGCCATGGGTTTGCATCGGGCCAGATGATGTGCACGGCGAGTTCGAAGACGAGAAACAACGCCACGAAAACGGCGAGGTTCGCACCCACCACAAAGATAATGTTTCGGATTCGCTGTGAGTTCATCGGCCCTTCCGATGTGCGGCCCTGTTGCCGCATCCTGCTGCCTGGGAGCGGCTGCGCCGCCGAAGAGCGAGCGCCACCGTTTGCGTGTGAGGCCTAGATGTCATTATGGTCGCTGGCAAGGAGCCGCTAAGGAGAAGCGAGATGAGCGCAATCCAGAATCGCCAAATCCTTCTTGCCGAAGCGCCGAAGTCGAAGCTCGGCCCCCAGCATTTCAGGTTAACGGAAGGCGAGGTGCTAAAGCCTGCTGACGGCGAGGTGCTCGTTCGCGTGCGCCTGATTTCGCTCGATGCGGCGAACCGCGCCTGGATGCAGGGTGCCACCTATCGCTCCGCAGTGACCGCGGGAAGCGTGATGGCCGGCGGCGCCGTTGCGGAAGTAATGGAATCGCGCGCTTCGAACTTGGCGCCGGGCGATCTCGTCTTCGGCGACACGGGCTGGCAGGAATATGCAGCCGTCCCGGCGAAAGCGCTCACCAAGCTGCCGAAAATCGAGGCGATGACGCATCTGATCAGCGTCTATGGCATTGCCGGGCTCACCGCCTATTTCGGTCTTCTCGATATCGGCAGGCCTAAAGCTGGCGAGACGATCGTTGTCTCAGCTGCGGCGGGCGCCGTCGGCTCCATCGTTGGCCAGATCGCCAAGATCAAAGGTTGCCGCGTCATTGGGATTGCGGGAGGAGCGGAGAAATGCGCTTGGCTGGCCAAAGAACTCGGCTTTGATGCGGCCGTCGATTACAAATCCGGCGCGCTGTTCAAGACGCTGAAAGCCGCGGCGCCGAACGGCATCGATGTCTATTTCGACAATGTCGGCGGAGACATTTTCGAAGCCTGCCTGGCGCAGATGAATGTGCGCGGCCGTATCGCCTGTTGCGGGGCCGTTTCGCAATATGACATGGCGCCGCCTTCAAGCGGGCCGCGTGGTGTGCCCGGTCTCATCGTGGTGAAGCGGCTGACTGTGCAGGGCTTCATCGTGACCGATTTTTTCGATCAGCGGGATCGCGCGATCGCCGACCTTCAGTCCTGGGTGCAATCCGGCAAGCTCAAGGTGCAGGAGGATGTGATCGATGGATTGGAGAACACGCCGCAAGCGCTGATCGGGCTCCTTGCCGGCGAGAATCGCGGCAAGCGCATGGTGCGGGTCAGATAGTTTCTGCGATTAGCTCAGAGCCGCAAGTCTCGCCGGACGAAGCATGGAAAGCGCTGAACTAGCCCTTTCTTACCAAGGAGGAGACCTTCTTCAGCAAGGCTCCAGCGGCCGTCGAGACCGATCCACGCAACGAGGTCCCGGCCTGGAGCTCTCTCGGGTCGGGCTGAACCTCACGAACATACGTTAGCTTCCCGGCATCGTCGGTCACGACGAGATCGTCCACGCAACCGTGCTTCAGCATGTTGTCCTGTATGAACACCTTCCTGTTCTCGAAGGTAACTCGAGTCAGAAGCTCGGGACCGGGCGATCGATAGGTGATGGCATAGACAAACGCGAAGGTTTCAAGAAGCCATTCGAAAAAGGCAAGAGGCTTCTTGTTGTTCATGACCAGACTGAAGGAATTGAACTCGACGAATACCAGTGGCTTGTCGCGTTTGATCAGATCGAGAGCGGTGCGCACGATTACGGGCTCATGTCCTTCCACATCTATCTTGATGAAATCGACCCGATCAATTTTGTACCGCTCAAGTAAAGTTGCAAAAGTCATTGCTTCAACAAGCGCGCCGCCTTTCGGATCGATGTGGCCGTAGGCGGAATCCTCGGCGAATCGGACTTCTCCGTCCTGCTCGTCGATGGCCGCATTCACCGCAGAGGCATTTTTTATGCCGTTCGCTTTTATCGTGTTTTGCAAGGCGCGAAAGACAGCACGATTTGGCTCAACAGAGATGATCTTACCGGACGTGCAATATTCCGAAATATAAAGCGTCATCAGCCCTATGTTGGCGCCGATATCCACACAGTTGAAATCGTCGCGAATATATCGTTGACAGAAGTGATTGAACGGCCACTCCCCCTCATCGCATAGCGTGCTGAAATAAAGATCGTCGGCAGAACTTCCGTAGATTGTTCGCTTTTTTCCGTTGAGGATCAGCTCGCGGCTTGGCGATTTCTCTTCCGGCATGATCTGCCTTTCAGCCTAACTCTGGAAGATCAGCAGGTATGGGAGCCGCACTTCAATGGACGTGCACCCGCTTGGCCCTTACTAGCCTTGCAAAGCCGGCGAAGCGAGAGCCGGCACCTTGTCCCGTTTGCGCGATCCGAACCAGGCGTTCGCAAGGCGCTTGCCGAGCGCGATCATCGGCGTTTCGACGTACAGGTGCATTGTCCACGCGATGCCGATCACCAGGGCAAGGGCGACTGCAAACGCGGCTAAATAAGGCAGCCCGGCCGCCATCAGGAGCCGCATCGTCACGTACCCGACCAGCGGATGGATAACGTACAGCGAGTAGCTGATGTCGGCGAGGAAGCGGAAGGGGCGCGTCAAAGTGATTCTGTTCCGCAAAGCATAGAGCGAGCCGAAGATGATCAGGCCCCACAGGTATGGCAAGTGCTGGCCGCCCTTTGGAATCGGCATCGCCAGAGCCGCCGCATTATAGCAGCCAAACAGAAAAGCGACGCCGCCGATCACCTGCCAATTCGGAATGAGCTTGCGATAATGCGCATAAAAGAGGGAGCCCATGAGCATGTACATCATGTGCATCGCATCCTCCCAGAACATGCGGGCGGAAAAGCGATAATGATCCCAGCAGGCCACATCGACATTGTTGCAGAACGCCGTTGCGTTCCAGAACACGCCCACAACGGCAAGGCCGCAGAGCAGAAGGGGCAGCTGCGTTCCACGTCTAAGGGCCAGGTAAATGAGGGGCGCGAGCAGATAGAATTTCATCTCGATCTGCAGGGTCCAGGCGACCGACAGGATGTCGAAGCGTCCGAAAAGGTTGGCGATAAGGAACGTATTGCTGAAGTAGTCGATGTGATCGTGAGTGACCGGCTTCGACCAAAAGCCACCCGAGACGAATGTCGCGCCAATGCCGAGCGCAAGAGCGACCCAATAGGTCGGAAATATCCGGAGAAAGCGCTTCAGCAGGTAGCCGCGCGTGGTGGTGCCCTCGAGAGACAGCGGAATGACGAAGCCGCTGATCAAGAAGAAAACCGCAACCCCCATCGATGGAAGATTGAACAGCTCAATCAGGTCGGTGGCGATCTGCGGCAGCACGACCTTCGCCGAAGGCTCACTCATTACTATGAGCGAAACCACGTCGGGAGCGGTCAAATAAAGGACGGTGAAATGCCCGATAACAACAGCAAGAGCCGCAACGCCGCGCAGGAGATCCGCGAAGGCCAGCCGATTGGCTGAACCCGAGTTGACATGTGAAACCAACCACCCCTCCGCAGCCCTGTCGGCGCCGAACAAGTCCCCTGCTGATTATCCGGCGCAGCAGGCCCTGGGGCGGCAAACGTCGCCTGAGCTGCCGATCTCCGAGACGCGTGATATCTCGGACACGAGCGATTGCCGGTGCAGGTTGGAGGTCTCGTGCGAGCGCAGCCAACTGACGCTTCGACCCGAAAAGGCCGAGGCTTGAGCCTAGATGTGGCGCGCAAAAATGGCCGAAATGGTCGGGAAATCCGGCGTCAGGGTGGTAGGCCGGAACCGATCAGGCGAGGATGAACCCGATTGCCAATATGCCCAGCGCTGCCGTCACGGCGGCGGCCTGCAGACTGGTCTTGGCGACCTTTACCATGGCAAGCTCCCCAGCTTCGCAACGCACAATGAAACGCCCCGACTCAACCTAAGTTCACCCAGGGTATCGCATAACTGCCTTGTGTCAGGTGTGGGACTGGTCACATTCGATTAAGGGCTTGGGCTCATCATCTGGGTTGCAGCATGCGCGCAGGATGAAAATGCCGGAAGCCCGCCGATCGGAACGCCTGAAGAGCCTTTTGCGCGCTCGAATCGTCTTCAACAGCGGCAATTCGACCATCGAGTGCCTGATCCGGAACGTCTCGGCCCATGGAATGCGGCTGCAGCTTGCCGAGAGCCTCTCCGTCCCCGGCGAATTCGACCTCGACGTCCCGCATAAGGGCCGCAGCTACCGCACCCGCCTCGTCTGGCGCGGCGAGGGGATGATCGGCGTTGCTTTCGTGCCGCCGAACGCCGAGCCGGTCCGGGAAGACAGCGAGCTTAAGCGGCTGGAGCGGGAGAACGCCGAGCTGCGCGCCGAGCTGCGCCAGCTCAGGGAACGGCTCCAGGAACTCGGCCAGTTACCCTCGTTCGCGGCAGCCTAGGTAGTCAGGTCAGCTCAATCACTTTGCCATCACGTAGCGTGACGCGGCGGTCCATCCGGGCCGCTAGCGCCATGTTGTGGGTCGCGACCAGCGCGCCTAACCGCGTGGCGCGGACGAGGGCCATCATGGCATCGAAGACGTGCTCCGCCGTGTGCGGATCAAGATTACCGGTTGGCTCGTCGGCCAAAAGAATGCGGGGAGCATTGGCGACGGCCCGGGCGATCGCCACGCGCTGCTGCTCGCCGCCTGATAGCTCCGCAGGGCGATGCGTGCGCCGCGGCAAAAGACCAAGATAATCGAGAAGCTCCCCTGCCCTGCGCTGAGCTTCAGCGCGGCCGAGGCCCCGGATCAGCTGCGGCAAGATCACGTTCTCTTCCGCCGAAAATTCGGGAAGAAGGTGGTGGAACTGATAGACGAAGCCGATCGTCACGCGCCTGAGGGCCGTGCGGGCGTCGTCGGACATGTAAGCGGTCTTCTTCCCCTCGACGAAAATCTCGCCGCCGTCGGGCTTCTCCAGCAGGCCCGCGACGTGCAGTAGCGTCGACTTGCCGGCGCCTGAGGGCCCTACCAGCGCCACCGCTTCGCCCGGCCAGATCGCTATCTCTGCGCCGCAGAGGATGTCGAGTCGGACCTCGCCCTGTTGATAATGCCGCTCGACTTTCGAGAGCCTCAGAACCGGCGCGCTCATTCGTAGCGGAGCGCCTCGACCGGATCGATGCGCGCCGCGCGCCACGATGGATAGATGGTTGCGACGACCGTCAGAACGAGTGTGGTCAGGATGACAAGCGCGACATCGCGCGGATCGATCACCGAGGGAAGCCGCGACAGGAAGTAGAGTTCGGCCGGAAAGAGATTAGCGTGCAGCAGGCGGTTCAGTACGAGCCGTATCGTCTCGACGTTCTTCGCAACCAGCAGGCCAAGAAGAAAACCGACGGTCGTGCCGGCGATGCCGATCGATGCGCCATTCATGAGGAAAATGCGCATGACCGCGCCGCGCGTCGCGCCCATCGTGCGGAGAATCGCAATCGCCTTACCCTTATCCTTCACCAGCATGATCTGACCGGAGATCACGTTGAGAGCGGCGACGAGCACGATCAACGTCAGAATGATGAACATGACGTTGCGCTCGACATTGAGCGCATCGAAGAAGGTCTTGTTGCGCTGGCGCCAGTCCGTCATCAGCATCGGCCGCGGCATGACGTCATCGATTTGGGCCCGGATGCTGTCAACCTGATCCGGATCGGAAATGAATGCTTCGACGACGCTCGCTTCATCGTCTTTGTTGAAGAAGCTCTGCGCGTCGGCAAGCGGCATGTAGACGAAGACGCCGTCGAATTCCGACATACCGATCTGAAAGATCGCCACGACCGGATAAGCTTTGATGCGCGGCGCGATACCGAACGGCGTGTTGGCGCCCTTTGCGGAGAGAAGGGTGATTGTATCGCCGACGCGGAGACTCAGGTTCTCTGCCATGCGTTGGCCGATGGCGACACCTGCGCCGGAATCGAACCCCTCGAGCGTGCCGGCGCGGACATTCGCGGCGATGCCGGGCAGGTGTTTTAGGTCCGCCTCCCGCACACCGCGGAGCAGCGCGCCCGCTTGATTGTAGGGGGAGGAGACCCCGGCGGCGCCTTCAAGCATGGGAATCGCGAGCGTCACGCCGGGCACGCCGGACATGCGCTTCACCACGTCCTTATAATCCGAAAAAGGCGGATCGGCCGCCTGCACAAAGAGATGGCCATTGATGCCGACAATCTTGTCGAGCAGCTCCTTGTGGAAGCCGTTCATCACCGACATCACGACAATCAACGTGGCGACGCCGAGCGCGATTCCCAGAAACGACAGCGCCGCAATGACCGACACGAAGCCGCCGGAGCGCCGCGCGCGGAGATAGCGCCAGGCCAGCATCCACTCGAACGGCGCGAAGGGGCGCGTGCGCGTCGACTCAGTCTCGACCGGCACTTGCCGTACAGCGGCGCCGATGCTCATTGCAGCTTCATCCCACGACAAGCCGAACGGCATCATCCGCCGAAAGCATCTGCCGCTCGCCGCTTCTGCGGTTCTTCACTTCGACTTTGCCATCCGCGAGCCCTTTGGGCCCGATGATGATCTGCCAGGGCACGCCAATCAGGTCGAGCGTGGCGAATTTGGCGCCCGGCCGCTCGTCGCGGTCGTCGTAGAGCACCTCATGGCCGGCGCGTTGGAACTTCTCGTAGAGATCGGCGCAGGCGGCATCAGTCCGGGCGTCGGCAACCTTCAGATTGGCGATCCCGACATGGAACGGCGCGACCGATTCCGGCCAGATGATGCCGTGCTCATCATGGCTCGCCTCGATGATCGCGGCGGCGAGCCGCGAGGGGCCGATCCCGTACGAGCCCATATGGACCGGGGTCTCCTTGCCGTCGGACCCGTTCACGACCGCGCGCATCGGCTCGGAATACTTGGTCCCGAAGTAAAAAATATGGCCGACCTCGATGCCGCGGGCCGAGACCCGCGCCTCGGCGGGCAGGGCCTCGAACTTGGCTGCCTCGTGCATTTCCGAGGTCGCGGCATAAAGCGAGGTCCATTTCGCCACCGTGGCCGCCAACGCTGCCTGGTCATCGAAGTCGACACTCTCCGGCGGCGCCTCGAAGCGGAGATAGTCGCGATGGCAGAACACCTCGCTCTCCCCGGTCTCGGCCAGGATGATGAATTCATGGCTCAAATTGCCGCCGATCGGTCCGGACTCGGCGGCCATCGGGATCGCGGTCAGGCCCATCCGGGCGAAGGTGCGGAGATAGGCGACGAACATCTTGTTGTAGGAATGTTCGGCGCTCTTCTCGTCGAAGTCGAAGGAATAGGCATCCTTCATCAGGAATTCGCGCGAGCGCATGACGCCGAAGCGCGGCCGCACCTCGTCGCGGAACTTCCATTGTATATGATAGAGGTTGAGCGGCAGGTCCTTGTACGACCGTACATAAGCGCGGAAAATCTCGGTGATCATCTCCTCGTTGGTTGGGCCGAACAGCATTTCGCGCTCGTGGCGATCGGTGATGCGCAGCATCTCCTTGCCGTAGGCCTCGTAGCGGTTCGATTCGCGCCAGAGTTCGGCCGATTGAATCGTCGGCATCAGAAGCTCGATCGCGCCGGCGCGGTCCTGTTCCTCGCGCACGATGTCGCTGATCTTCTTCAGCACCCGCAGGCCGAGCGGCAGCCAGGCATAAATGCCGGCCGCCTCCTGCCGGATCATTCCGGCGCGGAGCATCAGGCGATGCGAGACGATCTCCGCCTCTTTCGGCGTCTCGCGCAGGATCGGCAGGAAGTAACGGCTAAGACGCATCGGGTTTCCGGATGAGGCGAATCTATCGCCGCAGCTAACAAACGTAAGGCTCGCCAAAAGACAAGCTTCGCCCGGCGCTTATAACGGGGGTATACTTTTGGGCAATGCTGGCGAAATGTGCGTCAAACTGCACTGATTTCACGTGACAAGAAGCTAATCCTCGACTACTTTCACGGCGCTTTCCGAAAAGGGGCCGCGGCCTTAAGTGCCGTTGTAGCTGCAGTCCAAGTCTGGGAGGACGCCGGACCTATCTGAAGACGCGGAGTTAGCGTCGCTCGCCTTAACGGCAGCAGGGTAGATGTCGGTCAGGGACGGATGCCGAAGAGCGGGGATGGCCGATAGGCCCACCCCGCTCTTTCTTTTTGAGTCACCGTTCTTCAGCCCAACCCGCCTTCACCTGCTTGCGAAAATCGCTCAGCCGTCCCGCTGCAATTGCGGCCCGCAAGCCGGCCATCAAGTCTTGGTAGTAGGCAAGATTGTTCCACGTCAGCAGCATCATGCCGAGAATCTCGCCTGATCTGATGAGATGATGCAGATACGCGCGGGAGTAATCGCGTGCGGCGGAGCATGACGACGCTGCATCGAGTGGAGCGGGATCATTGGCGTGCTTGGCATTGCGCAGATTGATCCGGCCAAACCGCGTGTAAGCAAGACCGTGGCGGCCGGCGCGCGTCGGCATCACGCAATCGAACATATCGATGCCGCGTGAGACGGCTTCGACGATGTCATCCGGCGTGCCGACGCCCATGAGATAACGCGGTTTGCTGTCCGGTAGGTGCGGGACGACGGTCTCGATGATCGAAAGCATGACGTCCTGCGGCTCGCCAACGGCGAGGCCGCCGATCGCATAGCCATCAAAATTCATGTCCGTCAGCGCGCGCGCGCTTTCGATACGCAAAGCCTCGTCGGCGCCACCCTGCACGATGCCGAAGAGCGCCCTGCCCTTCTGCTCGCCAAACGCAATCTTACAGCGTTCCGCCCAACGTAAGGACAAACGCATCGCGCGTTCTGCTTCCGCGTTGCTGCATGGCAGTTTCACGCACTCATCGAACTGCATCTGGATATCGGCGCCAAGCAGCCGCTGGATTTCCATCGCGCGCTCGGGCGTCAGCACATGCGTCGAGCCGTCTATATGCGATTGGAACGTGACGCCGCTCTCATCGAGCTTACGCAGTTTGGCGAGCGACATCACCTGGAAGCCGCCGGAATCGGTGAGAATCGGATGTTGCCATTGCATGAATTTATGCAGTCCGCCGAGTTCCGCGACGCGCTCGGCACCGGGCCGCAGCATCAGATGATAAGTGTTGGCGAGCACGACATCGCTACCGAGCGCATGCACCTGATCGGCATACATGGCTTTGACGGTTGCCGCCGTGCCAACCGGCATGAAGGCGGGTGTGCGGATATTTCCACGCGGTGTCGAAATCTCGCCGGTGCGGGCGGTGCCGTCGGTCGCACTGAGGTGAAAAGAAAAGCTGTCGCTCATCGCAGCAAAAGACACGCGTCGCCGTATGAATAGAAGCGATACTTTTGCGCGATGGCGTGGGCGTAAGCGCGTTTCATCAGATCAAGTCCGGCAAAGGCGGACACGAGCATGAACAAGGTCGAGCGCGGCAGATGAAAATTCGTGACGAGCGCATCGACGGCGCGAAATCGATAGCCGGGCTCGATGAAGATCGATGTCTCGCCCGAGAACGGATGCAGCGTGCCGTTTTCGTCAGCTGCGGATTCGAGCAGACGCAGCGCCGTCGTGCCGACAGCAGCGATGCGGCCGCCATTTGCTCGGGTCGCGTTCAGCGCATCGGCGGTTTGCGCCGACAGCGTTCCCCATTCCGCATGCATAGGGTGATCGCGCGTATCTTCGACCTTGACCGGCAGGAATGTGCCCGCGCCGACATGCAGCGTCAGAGAGTGCAGCGAGATGCCGCGTGCTTCGACCTCGGCCATCAGTTCCGGCGTGAAATGCAATCCTGCAGTTGGCGCCGCAACCGCGCCGGGATTTTTGGCAAACATGGTCTGATAATCGCGCTCGTCCCGCGCATCCGTTGGCCGGCGCGAGGCGATGTAGGGCGGCAGTGGCATCTGCCCGAGCGTCGCGATTGCCTCGTCGAGCACCGGCCCCGTCAGGTCGAAAGCGAGCGTGACCTCGCCGCCCTCGTCCTTGGCGAGCACCGTCGCATCGAGCGAGGCGAGCAGGCACGCCATGCTTTCGGACGTCTCGCCGAAGCGGATACGCTCGCCGACGGCGAGCCGCTTCGCCGGACGCGCGAACGTGCGCCATGTATTGTCGTTCTCGCGTGCGTGCAGCGTGACCTCGATTTGCGCAACCGCGTCACCGCGCACGCGAATCCCTTCAAGTTGCGCCGGAATGACCCGCGTGTCGTTGACGACAAGCGCGTCGTCCCGCCGCAGCAGGTCGGGCAAATCGCGGATCGAGCGATCTACAAAGCTATTTGCCTTGCCATCGATAACAAGCAGCCGCGCCGCGTCGCGAGGCACGATCGGTCGGAACGCGATGCGTTCTTCCGGCAGCTCGAAGTCGAAGAGGTCGACACGCATCAGCTAGGTGCGCGCGTCATTGCGAGGAAGCGTCAGCGACGAAGCAATCCATGCAGTATCGAGATTCTCTGGATCGCCACGTCGCTGACGCTCCTCGCGATGACGAAGCTCAACTCACCTTCGCGGAGACAATCTTATCGGGATCGCGCACCGGCTCGCCGCGCTTGATCTTGTCGACATTCTCCATGCCCGAAGTGACCTTACCCCAGGCCGTATATTGCTTGTCGAGAAACCGCGCGTCGCCGAAGCAGATGAAGAACTGCGAATTCGCTGAATCCGGGCTCTGCGCGCGCGCCATTGAAACGGTGCCGCGCACATGCGGCTCGGAATTGAATTCCTGCTTAAGGTTCGGGTATTTCGAGCCGCCGGTGCCGGTGCCGTGCGGGCACCCCGTCTGCGCCATGAAGCCTTCGATGACGCGGTGGAAGACGACACCGTCGTAAAAGCCCTCGCCGACGAGCTTCTTGATGTGCTCGACATGTTTCGGGGCGAGGTCGGGACGCATTTCGATGACGACCGGCCCCTTGGTCGTCTCGAGGGTCAATGTGTTTCCAGTATCGGGCATGAAGGTGTGAACTCCGAGAGATCATCGAAATAAGCGCAGGCGTCGATGCAGGCGCCCCTTCTCCCCTCGCAGGAGAAGGTGGGCTTCGCGTCAGCGAAGCTCGGATGAGGGGTGCATTTGCCTCACCCCCATCCGTCATTGCTTCGCAATGACACCTTCCCCCGTCAAGGGGGAAGTATGCGCGGCATCTTTGGCGCTAAGCTACGCCGCGTCGGAGGCGAGCCGCATCTTCACGATCTTGTCGGGGTTGGTCACCGAGCCGTTGTCGTTCTTCGAGCCCTTCTTGATCTTGTCGACGACATCCATGCCGGAAGTGACCTCGCCGATGACCGTATACTTGCCGTTAAGGAACGGGGAATCGTCGAAGCAGATAAAGAACTGGGAATTCGCCGAATCCGGCTCCGACGAGCGCGCCATTCCAACCGTGCCGCGCTTGAAGGGCGTGTTCGAGAACTCGGCTTTGATATTCGGCAGGTCGGACTTGCCGCCGCCCGTCCCAGTCGGATCGCCGGTCTGCGCCATGAACCCGTCGATCACGCGATGAAAAACGATCCCATCGTAGAAGTGGCGTTTCACCAGCGCCTTGATCTGAGCAACGTGTTTCGGCGCTAGATCGGGTCGCAGCCGAATGGTGATCCGGCCGTCCTTCGTATCGAGAAACACGGTGTTCTGCGGGTCCGAGCCTTGAGCGGCGGCAGGCCGGGTTGCGGCAATCGCGGCGGCCACAGCCGGCAAGCTCAACAGAAATCGACGGCGATCTTCATTGTCCATTCAGCACCTTGCGCCTCAGAGCTCATCCGGTTCGGGAGCGAGCTCCGGTCCTTCCCTTCAAGGCCTCGGCCACTTCTTTCGGCACGAAGCTCGTTACGTCGCCCCCGAGAGAGGCGATCTGGCGAACTAATGTCGCAGTGATGTGACGAACCGAGGGCGAGGACATGAGAAAGATCGTGCGAATTTCGGGCGCCATGGTCGCGTTCATGCCGGCCATCTGCGCTTCATAATCGAGGTCGGTGCCGTCGCGAAGGCCGCGTAGCAGAAAGGCCGCGCCATGCTCCCGCGCCGCCGCAACGGCTAGTCCAGAGAAGGTGACCACCTCGAGCGTGCAGTGCTCGGCTGCGAGCAGCCCCTTGCATGAGGCCCGAATAAGGCCTGCCCGCTCTTCCGGAGAGAACATCGGCATCTTGCCGGGATGGACCCCGATTGCCACGACGATCCGGTCAAAGATGGCGGCGGCATTGCGCAGCACATCGACATGGCCGTTGGTCAGCGGATCGAATGAGCCGGTGTAGAGGGCGGCGCGTTCAGTCATGTAGAATGCTTAGCTTCCATGGCGATAGCCGGCAATCTCTCGCTCACCATCCGCGGCGATCGCGGCAATGCTGCAGCCGATCTTCACACCTTCGCAACCTCATGGCTCGAAATTGCGAGTTTGAACTGCGGGAGATCTTGCAGTGTCCGTCAGAGCCATGCGCGAGGAGGTCGGCACCGCGAGCATCCCGAATGCTCCGGGCTGGAGCCGCATCGTCTTCATCGCCGCCGTCTGCGCGCTTGGGGGCATCGGCTTTCTCGCCGCGACCATCCTCATGAACGGCCGCGCATTGTCCTTCTCTCAACGATCGACAATGGGCCAGGTGATCGAGACGCCGGCATCTGGCACGGTGCCGGACTCCCTCACGCAGGCGCCCGCCAAGCCAAAGCCGGCAGTGAACGATCGGTTCCAGCCGGTCGACTTCGTGCCGCGGGCCGAGATCAACAAGGCGGCGCTCGCCCGCTGCCGCTCGCATGTGGAGGCCGCGCGCCCATTTGAATCGCTTTCTCTCAAGCGGATCACCGAAATGCGCGAAGCGAAGAAGACCGGCAACGATCCCGAAGCGATCTGCCTCGATTATTTCGCAGCGGAAGCCAAACAGGCAGCGGGGCGCTAGGCCTCGCCTTCCCCGCCCTCCGCTTCGGAGCCTTCCTCTTCGCCGATCCGCTCGACTGAGACGACGCGCTCGCCATCGGTCGTGTTGAACACGATGACGCCCTGGGTCTTGCGGCCGGCGATGCGGATGCCGTCGACGGGAACACGGATCAGCTGACCGCCGTCGGTGACCAGCATCAGCTGATCGTTGTGTTCGACAGGAAGCGATGCGACGAGCAGCCCGATCCGCGGCCTGATCGTGCCGAGCCGATCGCGGCTATTGGCGGCATTGTCCATCGCTACGATGCCTTTGCCGCCGCGGCCGGTGATCCGGTACTCGTAGGACGAGGTGCGTTTGCCGAAGCCCCGCTCGGACACGGTAAGCACGAACTGCTCGGCCTCCGACATTTCGACGTAGCGCTGCTCGCCGAGTTCGATCGCGCCCGCGGCTTCTTCGAGATCGGCCTGATCCTCGATTTCCGCCTCCAGCGCAGCTTCCGCCGCTTCGTTCGTGAGGCCGCGCCGTACCGCGAGCGCGCGTTTCAGATACGCGGCGCGCTCATCCGGCGTCGCCTCCACGTGCCGCAGGATCGATACGGAGATCACCTTGTCGCCAGTTTCCAACGAAATGCCGCGCACGCCCATCGACGTGCGTCCCTGGAAAACCCGCACGTCCGTCACCGGGAAGCGGATGCACATACCGCCGGCGCTGGTCAGCAACACATCGTCGTTTTCCGAGCATATCTGCACATCGACGATTGCTTCGCCTTCGTCAAGCCGCATCGCAATGATGCCGGAGCGGCGCACGTCGCTGAAGTCCGAGAGCTTGTTGCGACGTACCGTACCGCGCGTCGTCGCGAACATGACGTCCAGGGTCTCCCACTGCGCCTCGTCTTCCGGCAATGGCATGATCGTGGTGATGCGCTCGCCTTCACTCAAGGGAAGGATGTTGTGCAGGAACTTGCCGCGCGCTTGCGGCGCCGAGAGCGGCAGCCGCCAGACCTTTTCCTTGTAGACCTGGCCCTTAGATGAGAAGAACAGAACCGGCGTGTGCGTCGAGGCAACAAAGAGGCGCGAGACGAAATCCTCTTCCTTCGTCTGCATGCCGGAGCGGCCTTTGCCGCCGCGCCGCTGCGCGCGATAGGCGGAGAGCGGCACACGCTTGATGTAACCTTCGTGGCTCACGGTGACGACCATGTCCTCGCGCTGGATGAGATCCTCGTCTTCGACCTCATCTTCCAGATCGAGAATGACCGTACGCCGCGGCGTCGCATGTGCGGCTTTGACCGCGAGCATCTCGTCCTTGATGATGCCGAAGAGCCGACCACGCGAGCGCAGGATGTCAAGGTAATCCGCGATTTCCGCGGCGAGTTTGTTGAGCGCTTCGGCGATTTCATCGCGGCCGAGGGCGGTCAGGCGTTGCAGACGCAGATCGAGGATCGCGCGCGCCTGCGTCTCGGAGAGGCGGATTTCGCCGTTCTGGTCGAGCGCGTGGCGCGGATCCGCGATCAGTGCGATCAGCGGCGCCATGTCGCGCGCCGGCCACGAGCGCTCCATCAGCGCGTGCCGCGCCGCCGCCGCATCGGGAGAGGTGCGGATCAGCCGGATCACCTCGTCGATGTTGGCAACGGCGATCGCGAGACCGACCTGCACATGCGCGCTGTCACGCGCCTTGTTCAACCGGAATTTCGTCCGCCGTGTCACGACCTCTTCGCGGAAGTCGATGAAGGCGCGTAAAATGTCCTTGAGCGTCAGAACTTCGGGCCGGCCGCCGTTCAGCGCGATCATGTTGGCGCCGAAGCTCGATTGCAGCGCGGTGTAGCGCCACAACTGATTCAGAACGACGTCCGCCACTGCGTCGCGCCGCAATTCGAAGACGACGCGGATGCCCTCGCGATTGGATTCATCGCGAAGATCGGAGACGCCCTCGATCTTCTTCTCGCGGATCAATTCCGCGATGCGCTCGACCATATGCGCCTTGTTCACCTGAAACGGAATCTCTGACACGATCAGCGCTTCGCGATCCTTGCGGATCTGCTCGACCTCGATTTTCGAGCGCATGATGATCGAGCCCCGCCCGAGCGCATAAGCCGAGCGGATGCCGCCGCGCCCGAGGATCGCCCCGCCTGTCGGAAAATCCGGTCCGGGCACGATCTCCATCAGTTCCGCGATCGTCATGTCGGGGCGATCGATCATCGCAATCGCCGCGTCGATCACCTCGCCGAGATTATGCGGCGGGATGTTTGTCGCCATGCCGACCGCGATGCCGCCGCCGCCATTGACGAGCAGATTCGGAAACCGCGCCGGCAGAACTGAAGGCTCGGTGAACTCAGCCGAATAGTTCGTGGTGAAATCGACCGTGCCCTCGTCGAGATCATCGAGCAGCGCCAAGGCCGCCTTGTCGAGCCGCGACTCCGTGTAGCGGTCGGCCGCCGGCGGATCGCCGTCGAGCGAGCCGAAATTGCCCTGCCCGTCAATCAGCGGCAGTCGCATCGAGAAGGGCTGCGCCATGCGCACTAGCGCGTCGTAAATGGCGAGATTGCCGTGCGGATGGTATTTGCCCATCGTGTCGCCGACGATGCGCGCTGACTTCTTGTAGGGCTTATCCGGCGTAAAACCGTTCTCGTACATCGTGTAGAGGATGCGCCGGTGCACCGGCTTTAAGCCGTCGCGCACGTCGGGCAGCGCACGGCTCACGATCACGCTCATCGCGTAATCGAGATAGCTGCGCTTCATCTCATCGGTGATGGAAACGGGGCGTATGTCGGAGCCGGGTTCGCCCGGTCCTTTGTCGTTGATATCAGCCAATTTTTGGGGGTCCTGCGCCGCTCTAGGGTCAGCTCCGATATAGGCGATTCCGCCGCTGAATGCCACCTTGTGAAGCCGCCCCAGAGGCCTCAAAACACAGCGGAATCCTTGCGGATGACACGATCCATGCGCACATGAGAGATGCGCGCGGCCAAGGCGCCTCAGCCCATCCAAATCACTGCTCCTAATGATCCAAATTCTGCTCGCGACGAGCCTCTCCTTCCTCGTGCTGATTGCCATGCCAGTTGCGCTCAGCGCGGCGCGCTATTGGCAGACGGCGAACTCCGAATGGTGGGCGGCCGACCGCTCGAGTGCGGGCTTGTTGCCCCCTGCCCGCGCCGGCTCTGACTCCCTGGTCCGCGTCTATTCGGCGCGAACGGTGCGCTGGAAAGGCATTTTCGCCGTCCATACCTGGATCGTGCTGAAGCAAGGCGCCGGCTCGTATGAGCGCTACGATCTGACCGCCTGGGGCGATCCGCTCCGCGTCAACGGTTTCATCCCGGACGGGCGCTGGTTCGGACAGGCACCGAGTGTCATCTACGCAGCCGACGGCGCCGCTGCCGACGCGCTCATTCCACGCATGCGGGCTGGGATCACCGATTACAAATACCGTCAGCACGGCGATTACACCGCCTGGCCGGGGCCGAACTCCAATACCTTCGTTGCGAGCGTTCTGGCAGCCGTCCCGGAGATCGGTGTGACGCTGCCGGCGAATGCGATCGGCAAGGATTTCCCCGTCGACGGCCGCTGGCTGTCGCCGACGCCTTCACGCACCGGTATCCGGCTGTCGCTCGGCGGCTATGCCGGGCTCACGATCGGCTGGGTGGAAGGCATCCAGGTAAACCTGCTCGGCGCGGTGATCGGTGTCGATCTGCGCCGGCCCGCGATCGAGTTGCCGGGCCTCGGGCGCTTGGGAATGGCCGCACAAACACACGCGGAAAAGCTGGAGGCCTCGGAGGGAATCGAACCCCCGTACAAGGATTTGCAGTCCTCTGCGTAGCCACTCCGCCACGAGGCCCCATTGGCGCGCCGATGTAGACGAATAGCACCCGGGGGTAAAGCTCAGGTGTTTTCCGCGGCCTCGCAGCGCTCTCTTCCGCTTTGCAATCGCCGACCTCGCTTGATATAGGGACGCCCTCTCTGATCCCCGATAGCTCAGTTGGTAGAGCAAGCGACTGTTAATCGCTTTGTCGCAGGTTCGAGCCCTGCTCGGGGAGCCAGCGCTACTGGTTCACACAGGTGATCCGATGATCAGCCTTTGGCGCGTCGCGATCCCGCTCTTGTGCGCCGCCGCTGTGGCCGCCGACACCGCTCCCCGCGCGCAAGACGTGACGTTCACACCCGCGGGCGCCGATATCATTTCCGGCGCGTTCGTTCCGGATGCAATTCCAGCGGCCTTGTCGCTTCCCTCCAGAGGCAACGCGCCCTTCCCGGCCGTAGTCATCGTGCATGGTAGCGGTGGGTTGGTGCCAGGGGGGCCGGAGCGAAGCTTCGTGGTCGCGCTCAACGGCAGCGGAATCGCGACGCTGGTGCTCGACATGTGGGCGCCGCGCGGAATGCCCAGGGGTGCCGACGCTTTCGGCGGCACCGGCGGCCTGGACAGGAGGCCCAGCACCCCGCAGGACACCTTGCCGGACGCCTTCGGCGCGTTGAAATACCTCGCCCGCCACCCCCTGATCGACCGCAGCCGGATTGGGATCATGGGCTTTTCCTGGGGCGCAATGGTTAGCCTGCTCGCCGCTGATGATGCCGCGGCCGGAAAAGCGCTGCATGGCGACGACCTGCGGTTCGCCGCCCATTCCGGGAATTATCTGGTCTGCTGGCCTTACAGGCCGGGAGGCCCAATGGCGGCGGCAGTGCAGACACCCCGCACGGGCAGGCCGATGCAAATCCACGTGGCCGGACGCGACGACTACGATGACGCGGACGGCGGCGCCGCGTGCCGCGCCGTCGTCGATTCACTTCCGCTCGACAAGGCCGCGCGCCCTGAGTTGTTCGTGCACGAGGCGGCGACACATATGTGGGACTTCAACGTCCCAGTATCGATTTCCTTCACCGACCGCCGCAGCCACGTGGGCGCCGGCGGCACAGTGCACGTCACGCCAGACCCGGAGTTGGCGGCAGAAGTCCGCGAGAATACCGTGGCGTTCTTCAAACGCGCATTCGGTCTCTAATATCCGGCGCCTCACGCATGATCATCGACAATTCCGAAGCCCTCACTCCCGCCGTGCTCGAGGCTTACGGCAATATCCCCGATCCGCGCATGCGCGAGCTCGTCACCGCGCTGATAAAGCATCTGCACGGCTTTGTCCGTGAGGTGCGGCTCTCCGAACAGGAGTTCCAGCAGGCCGCCCATATCGTCGCGCGGCTTGGTCAGCAGACCAGCGACTCGCATAACGAAGTCGTGCTGATGGCCGGATCCCTTGGAATGTCGACGCTTGTCTGCCTTCTCAATAACGGCGACGGCGGCGCCACGGAAACGCAGGCCAACATGCTTGGGCCGTTCTGGCGGGACGATCAGCCGGCCGTGGAGGACGGCGGCTCGCTGGTTCGCTCATTGACGGCGGGACCGCCGCTGGCGGTGCGTGTGACTCTGCAGGATCGCAATGGTGCCCCGCTTGCCGGCGCGGAAGTCGACGTTTGGCACTCCTCGCCTGAGGGTCTCTACGAGAACCAGGATCCGGCACAGGCCGAGATGAATCTGCGCGGGCGCTTCATCAGCGATCCGGAAGGCAAATTCGGTTTCACATCGGTGATGCCGGCCGGCTATCCGATCCCGGATGATGGGCCGGTCGGCGAACTGTTGCGCTTGGCCGGCCGGCATAAATTCCGGCCCGCGCATCTGCACTTCATGATCTACAAGCCGGGATTCAAGACGCTGATCTCGCAGCTCTATGTCGGCGGCGATCCGAATCTCGATACAGATGTACAATTCGGCGTCACGCGCGCGCTGATCGGCGGTTTTGTCCGGCACGAGAAGGCCGGAGCGGACTCCTATTCGCTCGATCAGGTTTTCACCTTGGAGCCGGGGGAAGCGCGCCGTCCGCGGGCGCCTATCCGCACGAAGCGTACCGCGAGTGCTGTTGCGGGCTAAGGCCTTCTATCTCGGCGCCCCCAAACTGCCCGGCACTGCCGATTCTCTACCGCTCGTGCTGAAGCCGGGTCCGGCATTCACGCCCATGTGGAAGCCCGACCAGTCGTGTTCCTTTTGCTCGCCCGGCGGAGGCGCATATTTCACCGGCGGCGGCGTGCGCTTCGACCAGGACTGCTCCTCGGCGGCAGCGGCGCCGAGCGCTCCACTAGCCACCATGATGATAAACGCAATCCGCCGCATTGAGCTTTTCCTTTGCTTGAGCTTGTCCGCCGTCGCGGCAGCGATCGGCGGCTTCTTCAGCACCGGCGCGCCATTAGCGTTACTTTTTGGTTTAACTTGGAAGAGCGCTTTGAATGGTCTGTTGTCTCCGATGAATTACCAGGACCTTCGTGGGCATCGGGAGACTAGGATGGCAGGACAGCGGAAATTCGAGCGGGTCATTGGCGAGATATGCGATCTTGACTGGCGCGGCTTGAGCGAACAGGAACTCACCGATCTGGCATGGGCCTACTACTTCTTTTCGGTTCAGTTTCGCGAGAATCTCGAAATCGCGCGCGGCCTCTATCCCAACGACAGCAAACTCCAACAGCTCGAACGGGAGGAGTGCAACACGGACAACCTTTCTCCATGGCCCGGTGTTGCGAACGCGGGGGAGAAGATGAACCATGACGAATTCATGCGCCGGCTTCTGCAGCTCTCTCCCATCGCCGACGAGCGGCGCTCGCGTCTGGAGGAGATCGGCCAATCCTATTTGACGAGCGTGCGTCGAATGGACCTCGAGACAAGGGCATTAAGTATCGCGAGCTACGAGGATGGTGGTCTGGAAAAGGTGTTCACCTCGTTCTTGCGCGCCGAACGCTGGAATGGCCCGCTGCTGCAGGCTTTCAAGCATTTCGTGGCGGAGCACGTCAGGTTCGACAGCGATCCGGACCAGGGTCACGGCGCTCTCAGCCGGCATCTAAAGCCGGATGATCGAATTCTGCCTTTGTGGGAGGGATTCAAGCAGCTTGTTCTCGACGCAATCCCTACATTGGGAACCCGCGCGAAGATTCGAGAACTCCAGCACAGCTGAATTAGCCCTGCAAGACAGGCGATGCGACGGCCGGCGCCGCCCGCGCGAGGCAAACCAAGCCTTGGCGAGTCGCTTGCCAAGCGCAATCGTCGGCCTTCGAGGCAAATCGCGACAGTGATAGGGTGTCGTGGACTACTGGGCCAATCGCACCTTCTGCGTCGCATTGCCGACGCCTTCCGGCACGGGCACGTCGGTACTGCTGTAGTCGCTGTTCAAAACAAGATTGTTGCCGTTCATGAGAAGAAGCTGGCGGCTGACGATGACCGTATAAGCGGACTGCGCCGCAACCGGCCTCTTTGCATCAACGATCAGGCGTCCTGCCGGAAGATAGAATGTACCAAGAAATTGCGACGCATTGTTGCTGCTGATTTGATACTGGCGCATCGGGGGCGAGCCCGGAGGCGGCGGCGGCAACGAGCCGAGCGGGCCCAGAGGCAGCGGCGAGGGAGATGAAACGGTTCGATCTTCGAAGAAGATAAACCCAGCCATCACGCCATCCTTTGGCGCCGTCATCGAGATCTTCGTATTCGGATCGAAACGCAGCCCGCCCTCATTGCCCGTGAAATAAACGCCCGCGGACTGGCCGATTAGCGTGGCGGAATCCTGCACGATCAGCGGCCCATTATTCATGACGTAAACGCCGGGCGTTAGCGTTACATGCGCAGTGCCTTTGATGGTTAGCCCGCCGCAATAATCGCCGGGATACAAGTTCCGAACGCCGGTGATCACCATCGGCAGCAGACTCGCACAAGACCCCACCGGCGGCCTCGGTCGCGAGGCCAGCGGATCACCCATCGACGGGCAATCCGTCGTCGGAATCGGATTGACAATTGCCCCGTCAGTCTTCGCCCCGCCAACCGAGCAGATAAACGAAGCGGTGATCCTCGTGCCAGAGTCAGCCTGGAGGCCCTGTTTGTCCCTTGAGTTCGAGTAGATCACGCAGTCCTTGGCCGTGATTTGCGACTGCTTCTCGACGTGCAGAGTCCCACTCTGCTTTATGTCCAGCGATAACATACACAGCTTGCCAGCAGGGCCGTAGAGCTGTGCCGTCGAAGTGGCTTTGACCGTCGCAGTATTGATACCAAGGATATTGCCCCAGGAGAGCGGGACGGTATCGGACACGGTCACAGTGACTCCGGTCCGATGTTGCAGGACTTGAGTATCCACGGAGATCGTGTCCTGGAATGAGGCGGTATTCGCCTGAACGGTGGAAGCCGCAACACTCGCCACGACGGAATCGGAATTGTTGGCTAATTTCAGTTGTTGAACGCCTGCCACCGCGGCGCTATCGGCCGCTTGCTGCAGCGCCGAGCGCCGGTTCACAAGCTGGCTGTATTGCGTGCCGACCGCGCCGGCGCCCAAAATCAGCGGCAATCCGACGGCGAACATGACGGCTGTGTTACCGGCCCGATCTGCCCAAAAGCTGCGCATGGCTCAAGAACCCTAATTCCGGGCCAGATTGCCGGCAGTTCCCTAAAAGTTTCTGCACCCGATAGTGGAGTCGCGCGGACGTTCCGTTCACTCTCGGCAAGACGCTTCCGCAGGATTAACAAATTCCTGACAAACGTCGCTAGCCCCAGGCTTTCCGGGAAGCTTCTGCGTATCGCACGAAGCGCCCTCACAAAAATGACCGCCCTGCTAATCGTTCTGCTACCGACGCCTGCTTCACGACGGCTCGCCAGCCAGATGCAGTGGTTTGAAATTGCCGGTTTGGGCTATGTCATGGGCCTGGCTTCGAGGTCACCTGAACGAATATCACTTCCCAAGTTGTACCTCGCCGCCGAAAGATGTCTGTATACCGGAAGCGTGCCTCGAACTGGTCGCTCCCTTTCGTTCCGCGGATTACGCCGTCTGCGGTAACCGCG